>CALVWM010000015.1 GCA_944367185.1 uncultured Clostridia bacterium
CACGACCTCTTGGTCCCGAACCGCGTCGGCGCAGGCTTTGCTCGTTTGTCGGGCGCTGCGCTTCCGACGAACCATCGCCGCCGCGCCTCCTTTCCCCACAAAAATGCTGCGCCTTTTTGCGGGGGCCCTTAAAAAATAGCGCGCTTGGCAATGGGACACAAGAGGTCGGAAGTCCTATTCTAGCACAACAAACAAAAACCCCGCAGAGCAAAAGCCCTGCGGGGTTTTTGGTCGAGGTGACGGGATTTGAACCCACGACCTCTTGGTCCCGAACCAAGCGCGCTACCAAACTGCGCTACACCTCGACAGCCCAATTATTATAGCAAACAACCGTGCATTTTGCAAGCGATTTTCGGGTGCGGCTTGTCGCTTGTCACATTTTTTTCGCGGCGGAGATAAAATGGAATGATATTTCTTGCACCATAGGGCGCAAAGGCTTGCCATTTGCGCAAACTTAGGGTATAATAACCGTCAGCAATGCGAGCAAATGACGATATGGCGGGAGGAAAAAATGATCGCAGGTATTATCGTTGCGGCAGTCGTCGCAGTTCTCATCATCGCGGTCTGCGTGCGGGGCGCGTGGGAAAATCATGCCCTGCAATGCAATCCGCTCACCGTGGAGGACGAAAAGCTTCCCGCCGCCTTTGACGGGCTGCGGGTCGCCCACATCTCCGACCTGCACAATACGCGCTTCGGCAAAGACCAGCAAAAGCTCATCGGTCTGCTCAGAGAAGAAAAACCCGATCTCATCGTCGTGACGGGCGATCTCATCGACAAGCGCCGCCCCGGTATGCGCAACGCCCTCGACTTTGCGGCGCAGGCGGTCAGGATCGCGCCTGTCTGCTATGTTCCGGGAAACCATGAGGCGGCGTCCGCGGAGTATCCCGAACTGCGTATGCGGCTTGCCGGGCTGGGTCTCATCCTGCTGGAAGACCGTGCGCTTCCGTACAAAAGGGGGGAGGGCGTTCTCACGCTGATGGGCGTCGCCGACCCCCGCATGTGCGTTCCCAATGAGAACGCCGCGATTGCGCGCTGCATGCAGGAGAAGCTGGCCGCGGTCACAAAGGGCGTGGAAGGGTATCAGATCCTGCTTGCGCATCGTCCGGAGACGCTCACGCAGTACGCGCAGGCGGGGATCGATCTCGTGTTCTGCGGGCACGCGCACGGCGGACAGTTCCGCCTGCCGTGGGGCGGCGTCATCGCGCCCAATCAGGGGTTCTTCCCCAAGATCACCGCGGGCATTTACAGACAGGGCGGGACGCAGATGGTCGTCAGCCGCGGACTGGGCAACAGCTGGATCCCCATCCGCCTGTTCAACCGCCCCGAAGTGCTGCTCGTCTCCCTGCGCCGCGCGAAAACGCCCGTTTCGGAGAAAAAGTGACCGCGCAACGATTGGTCGCGTGACATTTTCCCGCGTTCGTGCTATGATAAGAGCACGGAGGGAAGCTATGACGCTGGGAGAAAAACTTAAGACCTATCGCGCGGAACACAACATGACGCAGGAGGAACTTGCCGCAAGGCTGTTTGTGACGCGCGCCGCCGTCTCTAAGTGGGAGCGGGACGCGGGCTATCCGGGCATTGACAGCCTGAAGCTCATTGCAAAACTTATGGACTGTACGCTGGACGAGCTGGTCTCGGACGACGACGTGGAGGGGCAGAAGCTGCGCGATAAACGCGCTGCCGGGCGCGCGTATGTCTGCGCCGTGGCGTGCTTTGCCGTCGCCGTGCTGTTTGCGCTGCTCGCCTATTTTCTTGCGCAGCCGCTTTTTCTCATCGGTGCGGGAAGTTTTTGCGTCGCCTATCTAGTGTTTGCCTTCTTTTCCCGCCCGCGCTTTAAGCGGCTCGCGGGCAACGGCGTCTATCGCGCCGTCGTGCTCGTCATTCTGCTCCTGCTCATCGTGTTCATTACCGTCATGGGCATTGTGTAACTAATATAATATGGAAAAGGGGACGTGTTTTTGTCCTCCAATGACATGAGACTTGTGTGCCGCGCGCCCCGCAATGTTTGCGGGGCGCGCGGCTATTTTTGTATGGAAGCGTTCCGCAAAGCATACAAATTACAAAGTTGCACAAGTTTGTAGCAAAAGAGACAACTTCCCGGACTTGTAAATTCTTTTTTACAAATTGGCAAAATAATTTACAGGATTGTGACAAAATTGTGCAGGAATGATTACAAGCACATGCTATGATATAGGCACAATTTGAAAAGAGACAAGAAAGAAAAGGAGAAAGAACAATGAAGAAGAAGTTTTTGGCAATCGGCGTCGCTGCGGCTCTGTCCGTTACGGCAGTCGGCATGATGGCAGGCTGCGGCCCCGCAAGCGCAGATGATGGAGAAGAGGATCTCACGCTCACGATCAGCGGTTCCACTTCCGTGCAGCCCCTGATGAACGAGCTCGCTGCAAAATATGAGGAGCTGAATGAGGGCGTTGACATCGAGGTTTCGGGCGGCGGCTCGGGCGTCGGCATCTCGGATGCACAGCAGGGCAGAGTTGATATCGGTATGAGCTCGAGAGACCTCAACAGCAATGAGACGGGTGTCACTTCCAAGAAGATCGCCGATGACGGTATCGCGATCATCGTGAAGTCCGATTGCACCGTGTCGAGCGTCACTTCCGCAGAGATCTTTGATCTGTATATCAGCGGTACGGCGATCCAGAACACCATCACCAAGGCGGTCATGCGTGAGTCCGCGTCTGGTACCCGCAGCGCATTCCTTGAGCTGATCGTAAAAGACGGCGTTGCGATGGAGGACGCATACGCAGAGCAGCTTGCATTTGCGGACTGCGTGCAGGAGGCAAACTCCACCGACCTTGCAATCTCCAATGTCGCAGGAGACACTTCGACGCTCGGCTTCATTTCCCTCGGTTCTGTTGCGGCAAACGCATCGCAGATCAAGGCGCTTGCTGTGGACGGCGTTGAAGCAACGCTTGAGAATGTTGCAAACGGTTCCTATGCGATCGCGCGTCCCTTCAACCTGATCTATCAGGAAGACAAGCTCTCCGATCTTGCCAAAGATTTCCTCGCTTTCATTGACAGCGCCGAAGGTCAGGCAATCATCAACGCGGACTATATCGGTCAGGTCGAAAATGCGCCGGCATACACCCCTTACGTCAAGTAATGCGGGAAAGATTATAACATTCAGATAACAATAACGAATATGTTCAAAGCATCCAAATACAAAGATACATCCGCAAAAATATTGTTCTTTGTATGCGCGGGGCTTTCTGTCGTGGCGGTATTCGGGATCATAGGCTTCATTTTGTATGCCTCTGTTCCCGCATTCCGCCAAATCGGCGTTTTCAACTTTTTGTTCGGAACGGTCTGGGCGCCCGACCTTTACAATAACGGACTTGCGTCCGCAGACAGGGTTTTCGGCATCCTCCCGATGATCGTCAATTCGCTGCTCGTTACGCTCGGCGCCATTGCCATCGGCGGTACGATCGGTGTATTCACGGCGATCTTCCTTGTGTTCTGGTGTCCCGATAAACTGCGTATCCGTTACGCAGGACAGAACAAATTTCTGCAAAAAGTTGTCTCGTGCATCA
Source organism: uncultured Clostridia bacterium (assembly GCA_944367185.1). GTDB lineage: Bacteria > Bacillota > Clostridia > Christensenellales > Borkfalkiaceae > Gallimonas. The sequence continues at coordinate 3,549 of CALVWM010000015.1, forward strand.
ATAAGATCAATCTTCGCACCATTTTCGACCAGATCATCAAGCTGCTTGCAGGCATTCCGTCCCTTGTCTACGGCTTCTTTGCGATCGAGATCATCGTCCCCATGCTGGCGGCGATCAATCCGGAAGGCGTAGGTCAGGGTCTGCTTGCATGCTTTCTGATCCTAGCGATCATGATCCTTCCCACGATCACCTCCCTTACAAAAAATGCGCTGGAGGCAGTGCCCGAGCAGTACTATGAAGGGGCGCTTGCCATGGGCAATACCAAGGCGCAGGCAGTGTTCCGCGTCGTGTTCCCCGCGGCGCGCTCTGGTATCATCTCCGCACTCATCCTCGGCATCGGCAGAGCGGTCGGTGAGGCGATGGCGGTCATCTGGGTGTGCGGCAACCGCGCCGTGTTCCCCGACGGGCTCTTCTCCTATATCCGCACGCTGACGACCAACATCGTCATGGAGATGGGCTATGCGCCCCTCGACCTGCACAGACCCGCCCTCATTGCAACGGGCTTTGTGCTGCTGATCATTGTCCTCATCATCAACCTCTCCATGAACCTTGTGCCCAAGGAATTCAAGGGCAAGCGCGGCAACAAGGTGCTGAGCGGCGAAAAGACGGAGATCATCTATCGGAAGAAGGGACTTGTTCCCGAGATTCTGAAGTACGTCTCCATGACGCTTGCGACGCTGGTCGCCGTTATTTTGGCGCTCATTGTCGGATTTATCCTTGTGCGCGGCATCGGGGGATTGAGTTGGCATTTCCTCTTCGGGAGATCGACCAACGCGGATCCGACGCTTGTTCCCGCATTTGCGGTCACGGGATACGTCATCCTGTTTACGCTGATCATCGCACTGCCTCTCGGCATCGGCGCGGCAATCTACCTCGTCGAATATGCCAAACCGGGCAGTAAGGTCGTCAAAGTGCTGCGCACCTTTATCGATACGCTCTCGGGCGTGCCTTCCATTGTGTTCGGTCTCTTCGGCATGATCTTCTTTGGCGACATCCTCGGGCTCGGGTATTCCGTTCTGACAGGCTCTTTCACCATGGTGCTCGTCGTGCTGCCGACCATCATCCGTTCGACGGAAGAGGCGCTCATTGCCGTTCCCGTTTCCCTGCGTGAAGCAAGCTACGGTCTGGGTGCAAGCAAGGTCAGAACCATCTTCAAGGTCGTTCTTCCCTCGGCATTCCCGGGCATTGCGACGGCAGCGGTGCTGTCCATCGGGCGCATCATCGGCGAATCCGCGGCGCTGATCTTCACGGTCGGCTCCATCCTGACGTTCGGAGGTTCGCCGCTTGATCAGGGCAGTACGCTCGCGGTACTTCTGTATACCCTGTCTGTAGAGGGACTGGAAAAAGATCTCTCCTATGCGACGGCGGCAGTGCTGCTCATTTTGGCGTTCCTGCTCAACATGATCGTGTACTTTATCGAAAGAAGAGTGAAAAAGAGAAATAAATAATTATGAGTATGTTCCATAAACAGAAAGCAGAGAACACAGAGAATCAGACATCTACGCTCGATATTTTTGATTTCTCGGGCGAAAATGCCATTACCATCAAGGATGTCGATCTCTTTTACGGCGAGTTCCAGGCGCTCAAGAAGATCAATATGCAGATGCCCAAGTACAAGATTACGGCAATGATCGGCCCCTCGGGCTGCGGCAAATCCACGCTCATCAAGACGCTCAACCGCATGAACGACCTCGTCGAGGGCTGCCGCGTCGTGGGCGAGATCAGGATCGGCGGGCTGGACATCTATGACAAGCGCGTCGATCTCTCGGCGCTCCGCAAGAACGTCGGCATGGTGTTCCAGAAGCCCAATCCCTTCCCGATGAGCGTGTACGACAACATCACCTACGGGCCGCGTACCTTCGGCATCAAGAAGAAGTCGACGCTGGACGAGATCGTTGAACGCTCCTTGAAGCAGGCCGCCATGTGGGACGAGCTCAAGGATCGTCTCAACAAGTCGGCACTGGGACTTTCGGGCGGTCAGCAGCAGCGTCTGTGCATCGCGCGTGCGCTCGCCGTCGGCCCGCAGATCCTTCTCATGGACGAGCCGACCAGCGCGCTCGACCCCATCTCCACGGGCAAGATCGAGGATCTGTGCGAGGAGCTCAAGAATGACGTCACGATCGTCATGGTCACGCACAACATGCAGCAGGCGGCGCGTATCTCGGATAAGACGGCGTTCTTCCTGCTGGGCGAGATGATCGAGATGGGCGATACCGAGCAGGTGTTCTCCGCACCCAAGCATCCGGAGACGGAGCGCTACATTACGGGCAGATTTGGTTAATATTTGGGAAGGAAAGGTAATATATTATGGTTATGGCAAGAAAGACATTTGAAGAGGAACTTACCGACCTTCACGATACGCTCACCAAGATGTGTTCGATCGTCGAGGGAATGATCGGCAACGCGGTCACGGCACTCAAGACGCTGGACAGAAAGCTGGGCGCAGCCGTTTCTGAGGCAGACCGGGAGGTGGACGATCTGGAGATCGCCATCGAGAAGAAGTGCATGCGCATCCTTCTGAAGCAGCAGCCCGTCGCAAAGGACCTGATGATGGTCACCACGGCGCTCAAGGTCATCACCGACGTCGAGCGTATCGGCGATCAGGCGGCGGACATCGGCGAGATCGTGCGCAGCTATCCCGATATCAGGCTCTTTAAAGAGCCCGAGTACATTGCGCGCATGGGCGATCTTGCGGTCGCGATGATCCACCAGAGCGTCGAGGCCTTCCTCAACGAGAGCGTGGGCGGCGCGGATATGGTCATCCATGCGGACGACGAGATGGATTCGCTGTTCAATCAGACCAAGCAGGACCTCATCGACAGCATGGTCAAGGATTCCACTCTCGCCGATCAGGCGATCGAGCTTCTGATGGTCGCAAAGTACCTGGAGAAGATCGGCGACTATGCCGTCAACGTGAGCGAATGGGCGAAGTACCTTGTCACGGGCGTCCACAAGGAATACCAGTAACTGGAACGGTAGGGAGGCTTTGCCTCCCTGTTTGTAAAAATTTGTATAAATTTGTAAAAAACAGGTGACAAGTGTCTCCGACCTTGGTATAATGGTGTCGTGCGCTTCTAGTCGTACGTTTCTACAAGTGACACCAAAGATCAAGGAAGGGGAATATGGAATACTTGTATCTGATCCTTCAACTGCTGGGCGGCTTGGGCGCGTTCCTCGCCGGCATGGAGATCATGTCGGACAGCATGTCCCGCCTCGCGCACGGCGGGCTCAAGCGCATGCTCAACAGAACGGCGAACAACCGTTTTGCGGGCGTCGGGATCGGCGCCGCGTCGACGATGATCATCCAGAGCTCGTCTGCGACCACCGTCATGGTCGTCGGCCTCGTCAATGCGGGTATCCTGACGCTCTTCCAGGCGACCGCGATCATCATGGGCGCCAACATCGGCACGACGATCACGGCGTGGATCGCCTCGCTCGGAAGTTTGGACGTTTCGGCGTTTTTGCTCATCCTTTCCGTTGTCGGCGTGTTCATGACCATGCTCTCCAAGAAGGAGAAGGTCAAGACGGTCGGCAATGTGCTTACCGGTCTCGGGCTCATCTTCGTCGGGCTTGCGTTCATGTCGGACGCAATGGACCCCGATCTGCATCCGGAGATCATGCAGGCCATCAAGGATGCGCTTTCCGTGGTGCAGAATCCCGCATTGCTGCTTCTGATCGGCATTGTCGCAACGGGCATCGTGCAGTCCTCCTCGGCAGTCACGAGTATCGTCGTCGTGCTCGCCACGAGCGGCGTGCTCATCGGCGGCACGGGGGACGGCGTCTACTACGTCATCATCGGCTCCAATATCGGCACCTGTATTACTGCGCTGCTCTCTTCGATCGGCGCATCGCCCAACGCACGCCGCGCCGCGATCATCCACCTGCTGTTTAACTGCCTCGGGGCGGTCATCTTCATGACCTTCCTGCTGTGCTGGATCCCGTCCGGGACCACCTTCTCCGAGACCGTTCTGGAGGCGATCTTCCCGCCGGCGGCGAACGGAACGCCAAACTACCAATTCCAGATCGCGTTTTTCCATACGCTCTTCAACGTCACCTGCACCTGCTTGTTCCTGCCCTTTGTCAAGGGATTTGTATGGCTCGCCAACCATCTCATCCGCGATAAGAAGCCGGAGCCTGCGAAGGACGAGGTCATGGGCGAGCTGGACGATCGCCTCTTGTTGCAGCCCTCCGTCGCGCTCTCGCACCTGTATCAGGAGACGGGCAAGATGCTCGCATACGCCAAGGAGACGCTCGATCTTGCCTTCGGCGCATTCCTTGACAAGAAGACGGAGGTCAAGAACGAGGTCATCGAGCGCAACCGCAAGTTGTCGGAAGCAAACAAAGAGGCGGTCCAATACTTAGTCAGAATATCCGCATCTGCGCCGACCATAGAGGATGAAAAGGCGATCTCCTCCATGCACTACGTCCTCAACGATATTGTGAGGATCGGCGAACTGGCGGACAACGTCACCAAATACACCGATCATTACGTCAACGACCCGCTTGTTTTCTCGAGCGAGTTCCTGACGATGATCCGCGAGATGTACGAAAAACTCACCTTGCTCTACAATGTCTGTTACAGGGCGTTCATCGAGCGCGACTATGCCGCGCTCAAAGAGGTGGACGAATTGGAGGACACGGTGGACAAAATGCGCCGCGAACTGGTCAACCAGCATATCAGGCGGCTGAACGAGGGCAGATGCCAACCGCAGAATTCCAGCGTGTTCATCAACCTCGTCGGCAACCTGGAGCGCGCGGCGGACCATATGACGTACATCGCACACTCCATTGAATAAGGATTTTATGGATCAGGTCTATCTTCTGGAAGACGACGAGAGCATCTGCGAGCTCGTCCAATGTACGCTGGATATGCGGGGCATTGCCTGCAAGACTTTTCCCACCGTCAAGGCGTTCACCGCCGCGCTCGACGAGGGCGTGCCCGACGTCGTCCTGCTGGACGTCATGCTCGGGGACGGCAACGGACTGGACGTACTGCAGGCGGTCAAATCGCGCTATCCGCAGGTGAGTGTCATCATGCTCTCGGCGCTCGGGAAGGAGACGGACAAGGTCAGAGGGCTCAACGCGGGCGCGGACGACTATATCGCAAAGCCCTTCGGCGTGCTGGAGCTGGTCGCACGCGTCAATGCGGCGCTCAGGCGTTCCAGAAAGAGCGGGAGCGTGCAAAAGGGCTCGCTCATCCTGAATACGGACACGATGACTGTCACCTTCCGCGGGAAGCCGCTTGATCTGAGCAACAAGGAATATCAGCTCCTGCGCTATTTCATGCTGCATGAGGGCAAGGTGCTCGCGCGTGAAAACATCCTCGCCGAGGTGTGGGGGTATGACGGCGGCGAGACGCGTACGCTGGACAACTACGTCGCCCGCCTGAGGAAGATGGGACTGAATTTTGAGACGGTGTTCGGCGTGGGGTATAAATTCATCGCGGACTGACAAAATAACTGGCAGATGAGGCGGCGGCTGTCCGACGGGACGGATCGCCGCCTTTTGCAAAAAAATGCGCTTTGCAAGGGCAGGCGCGGCATGCGGAGAAAGCTATGAAAAAACGCATCCTATGGACGAGTTTTGCGATCACGGCGGTGGCGCTCATCGTCTTTTCCGTTCTTACGACGCAGATCTACTACAACAACAGCGTGGAGTACGCGCGCTTTTATCTGCGCGGCTATATGTCCGTCTTTGACGAGACGCGCACCGTGGAGGAGCTGGACGCGGCGTACGCGCGGGAACTGTCCGATTCCCTGAATGGCGCGCGCGTCACCTTTTTGACGACGGACGGCACGTTCATCGCCGATTCGGAGGACGAGGAGGACGGCTCCCGCGCGCTCCGGCCCGAGGTCGCGGACGCCATCGAGAGCGGCGAGGGCTTCGACGTGCGCACGTCTCCCACGATGGGGGAGGATTTCCTGTACTATTGCAGGCAGTTTGACGGCTATCTCGTCCTCATCGCCGAGCGCACCCAATCGCTGTGGAGCATCATCCTCTCCTCGCTCCCTGCCGTTGCGGGGTTTCTCGTCGCCGATGCCGCGGTCTGCCTGCTTGTCACCTATCTCGCGACGGGCTACATTCTGCGGCCGCTCGAGGAACTGGGCAAGCAGGCGTCCTACCGCAAAAAGGTCAAGGCGACCGTGCCCGAACTGGAGCAGTTCGCCGCGATCGTCAACAAGATGAACGAGGACGCCGAACAGCGCGTGCGCGAGATCGACGAAGAGCGCGAACAGGTCATCAAGGCAAAGAGCAGCAAGGATGAGTTCATCGCCAACGTCACGCACGAGATGAATACGCCGCTCACCTCCATCCACGGGTTTGCAGAGCTGCTCGCCTCGAATACGCTGGACGAAGAGCGGCAGAAAAAGGCGCTCGCGACCGTTCTCCGGCAGAGCGAGCGTCTGCAGAGCCTCGTCGCGTCCATCATCAATTACAGCGAGATCGACAGCGAGGATCTGCCCACCTATGAGGTGGACGCCTCGCATATCCTCAGGGAGACGCTCGCCGCGCTCTCGCCCGAGATCAGGGAGCATAAGCTTGTGCTCTTGTCCGAGGTCAAGGACAATGTCATTCTGGACAGCCGGCAGGAGCGCGTCACCGAGATCTTCGGCAATATCATCCGCAATGCCATCCGCTACAACCGCGAGGGCGGGAGCATCTCCGTGCTCTTAACGCCCGAGGAGTTCAAAGTCTCGGATACCGGCATCGGCATCTCCGAGGAAAATCTGGGGCGTATCTTCGACCGCTTCTTTACGGTGGATAAGTCGCACAACGGCAAAAACGGCGGGTTCGGGCTGGGACTGTCCGTCGTGCGCAAGCTGTGCAAAAAACAGGGTTGGCAGCTCTCGGTGGAGAGCAAAGAGGGGGTCGGCAGCACGTTCCGCGTCGGTTTCCCGCGCCGGGAGAAGAGAAGTCCGGAAAAATTGTAAATTTTTTGAAAAAATCTGCCCGAGGATGCTTTTCTCGCGGCAGATTTTGTGCTATACTTGGAATGTCATACGGACCCGTCTGCGGCGGGTTTGTATCGCTTTTGCGGCCGGAGCGTCCGCGTATGCCCGATCGCGAAGGAAATATGGAGTGAGGTATCATGAAGATCACATTGCACGAGGAAGGGAAGGTCCCCGTCCGCCCGGGCGGCACGGGAATGTTCCTGGAGGACATCAATTACGCGCTGGACGGCGGATTGTATGCGGAACTTCTGGAAAACCGCAATTTTGAGGCAAAGCTCGTCCACGGAAAGCTGTATGATTATCGCGTCGAGCAGGACGGCAGGTATGCCTGGAGTGCATACCCTTCGGAGGGGTCCGTCGCGCTCAAGATCAAGGACGACCGCCCGCTGTTCGTCGAAAACCCGCACTACATGCGCATCGAGGCGCGCGCGGACGGCTGCGGCATCGTCAACAAGGCATATGACGGCGTGTACTTAAAGCGCGGAGAGGGGTATAAGCTCTCCTTCTGGGTGCGCTCCTATGACTACAGGGCACCCATCACCGCGGGCGTGTATGACGGCGAAGGCGCGGTCTTTGAAGTCAAATGTAAGCCCAAGGCAAACGGCGCATGGCAGCGCTTTTCCTTCCGTATCAAGACAAAACGCGGCTGCGAGCGGGCGCAGTTCCGATTTGTGCTCTCCGGGGCGGGCATCGTGCACGTCGATAACTTCTCGCTCATGCCGGAAAACGCCGTCATGGGCATCTTCCGCCGCGACATTGCCGAGATGCTCCGCGCGCTCAAACCGGGCTTTTTGCGCTTCCCGGGCGGCTGCGTCGTCGAGGGCAACACGCTCGCCAACCGCTATCAGTGGAAGCTTTCCGTCGGGCAGACGGAGCGCCGCCGTCACAACTGGAACCGCTGGGCGGTGCACGGCGTGCAGGAGACGGGCGACGTCACGACGCCCTTCGCGCACTACGGTCAGACGCTTGGCATCGGCTACTATGAATACTTCCTGCTCTGCGAGTATCTGGGCTGCAAGGCGCTGCCCGTCGTCTCGGTCGGCATCGCCTGCCAGTACATGTCCAAACAGGCGGTCGATGTGGACGACCCCGAGCTGGAGTCCTATATCCAGGACGCGCTCGACGTGGTGGAATTCGCCAACGGCGGCAAGGATACCGTCTGGGGCAGGGTGCGCATCGAGATGGGGCATCCCGAGCCCTTCGGACTGGAGTATCTGGGCGTCGGGAACGAGCAATGGGAGAGCAAGGAGGCGAACTTCTACAAGCGCTTCGAGATCTTCGCGGCGCGCATCCATGAAAAGTATCCCGAGATCAAGGTGATCGGCACCGTCGGCCCCACGGTCGGCACGCCTTCGCACAAAGACGCGTGGGAGTGGACGCGGGAGCAGCTCGCTAAGTATCCGGAGTTTGTGTACGCTTCGGACGAGCATTTCTATATGCCTGCGGAGTGGATGTACGCCAATACCGACATGTATGACGGTTATCCCCGCGACGCGCTCGTCTACGCGGGCGAGTACGCGACGCACATTCAGGCGGCGGGCGCGGGGAAATTCAATGCGCCCGAGGCGAACACCTGGGCATCCGCGCTTGCGGAGGCGGCGTTCATGACGGGCATGGAGCGCAATGCGGACGTCGTCGTCATGCGCTCATACGCACCGCTCCTTGCGCGTCTCGGGTATACGCAGTGGAGTCCCGACCTCATTTGGTTTGACGGCGCCTCGGTGTACGGCACGCCCAACTACTATGTGCAGAAGATGTACTCCCTCCTGACGGGCGAAGTGTCCTACAAGGCGGAGACGGACGAGAAGGACACCTATGCCTCGGCGACCTCGTCGGGCGATCTGACGTACGTCAAAGTGGTCAACGCGGGCGAAGAGACGCTCACGGCGCAGGTGGAAGGGGACTTCGACTTCGGCGAGCTGCTTCGCATCGTGCGCATGGAAGGGGCGCTCTCCGACGTCAACTCCATGGCGGAAAAGGAAAAGGTTGCGCCCTTTGAGGTCGCGCCTACGGCGCCCCGCACGGTGGAGATCCCGCCGCGGAGCTTTCAGGTGCTGGTATTCAGAAAATAGATTCACACTGTTTCTTTCGAACTGACGAAAGAAAAAGTCGTGATTTGAGGGCGCTTTCTCGCACAAGTGGATACTTGTGCTTCGGTCAGCGATTTTGCACTGCGAATGCAAAATCGCCAAGCTCATGTGCGCGCAGAAGCCGCACTGCGGCTGTCTGCATGACGCACACATTCGCCCTCTTGACGCGAAATTTAAGGGCTTACAGTATAGTTTCGCGTCAATTCACCTGCTGAGGTCGCAAGCGACAAATTGAGTACCGCTGCGGAAAGGCGCGACTTTCCTTGCGGCGTAATGATAACAAAAGGCGTGGTTTTGCTTGCGGCAAATATGATAGCAAAGTCAAAGGCTCTCCCGGCGGAGAGCCTTTGTTGTGTTTGGAAAATTCTCAGATGGTCTGGGGTTGCGGCGTGCCGGCGACCTCTTTCTCCAATCACGGAATTTTGTCGCGCCTTTGCGCGAGAAAATTCGTGAATATATTCTCAGACCGTTTCGATCGCGCCGGCAAACAGCACGGTGTCGTAGCGGTCGGTCAGAAGAAATCCGAACGCCCGATCGACGATAAAATCAAGGTAGACTTCCTCGTATTCGTCCGGTCCGGGGTCGCCCGCAGCGGGCAGAACGGTCGCCGCTGCGCCCTCGATGCCCGTCTCGTCGACGGTGAGCGTCGCAATGTGCCTGACGCCCGTGCAGAATGCTATGCCGTCGGTCAGCGCGGAGAGATCGCTCTTTTCGGGAGAGAACAGGTCGGTGACGCCGAACGTCTCGGAGAGGACTGCCGTCGCATCCGCGTTACAGCTCGCCGAGAAGGCGGGGAAGATGCAGCGCGTGTAGTAGCGGATGAGGTTTTCTTCGTCCACGGCGGCATAGTCGGTGACGGCGGCAAGCTCGGAGAGGACTTCTGCCGTCATCACGTCGTCCACCGTGTAGCCCTCCTTCGGCAGCAGGAACTTGATCTTGTAGCCTGCATAAGTGTCTGCATGAAAGGAGGTGAACGTCTCGCCCTCGTACGCCCTGCCCGCTTCAGAGTAGCCGCGCAGGAAGGGGACGGTCACGCCGTTTCCGTAGCGGTCGTTGAACACATAGTCGCCCGCCGTGGGCAGATCGTCGCCGTCCATATCCCAAACGTCCTTTAAGTACAGCGCGTTGATGAGCGCAAAGATGGTCTCCTCGGAGAGCATGAAGCTCTGATCGATGAGCCCGTCCGTCTGCTCGCTGACGAAGTTCTTAACCGCCTCGTTGGCAGCTCGGTTGTCGCCTGCAAAGTCCGCCGCATAGGAATAGCAGTAATAGTCGGAGGCAAGCGTATTAAGGCAACTGTCATTGACCTGCGTCCCCTCGTTTACATAGATGGCGTTGGCAAGGTGCAGCTTCGTGCGCTGTTTGCCCGTGTCGTCCGCGGTGTCCGCCGTCAGGGAGCGGTAGAAGGGCGCAAAGCCCGTCGAGAGCTGCTGCTCCGTCACGCCGAGCGCGGACAAAAGCTGCGCCCTGGTCTCGCCCTGCGCGCACGCCGCGGCGAGCGAGAGCCCCGCGTAGACGGAGACGGGGGAGAGGACAAAGTTTTCCGGCTCCTCGCGGCGCTCGTACATGGCGGCGGCAAACGCCGTGGAAAATTGCTGCGCGCCCGCCGTGACCGCTGCAAAGTCCGCATCGTCGCGCTCGGTGTAGGAAAGGGGCGTCGCTGCATCCGCCTCTTTGAGCAGCGTGCCCTTGCCCGCGCAGGCACACAGGGAAAAGACCATCGCGCCGCAGCTCGCGAGCGCAAGTGCGCGTAACATCTTCTTCATATTTTTACCCCCTGATACGATCTTACATCTATATAACGGGCGGACGGCCCGTTTTACTCACCGTTTTGCAAAATTCGTCCACAACTTTATTATAGCGGCGGGGAACGGGAATGTCAATATCTCCCGCAAAAAATGCAAAGGGCGGGCGTTTTCCCTTTACAAAATCCGCAATTTTTACTATAATATCCCTATGATTCGCATTGCCGACGGTTGGAAGGATTACGAGGTCGTCGCCACGGGCGACGGCTATAAACTCGAGCGCTGGGGGGAGCACATTTTGCTGCGTCCCGACCCGCAGGTCATTTGGCATGCGCAGCGCGATCTCTTCTCCTATCCCGGGCTGGAGGCGGTGTACCGCCGCAGCGAAAAGGGCGGCGGCGCATGGGAATATAAAAAGCCGTTGCCGCAGTTCTGGAATATTTCTTACAAAGATCTTACGTTCAAGGTCATGCCTATGGGCTTCAAACACACGGGACTGTTTCCCGAGCAGGCGGCGAACTGGGAAATAACGGGCGAGATCGTCCGCCGCGCCGTTCAAGGGGGGCGCAAGGTCAAGGTGCTCAACCTGTTTGCCTATACGGGCGGGGCGAGCGTCGCGCTCGCAAAGGCGGGGGCGGAAGTCACCCATGTGGATGCAGCCAAGGGTATGGTGGAGCGCGCGGGCGAGAATGCGCGGCTCTCGGGCATCACGAGCGGTATCCGCTATATCGTGGACGACTGTAAAAAGTTTGTCGCGCGCGAGATCCGCCGCGGCAACAAGTACGACGCCGTCGTCATGGACCCGCCCTCCTACGGCAGGGGACCGGGCGGCGAAATGTGGAAGATCGAAACGGAATTATTTCCCTTCGTGCAGCTGTGCGGCAAGGTACTCGCGGAAAACGCGCTCTTTGTGCTCATCAACAGCTATACGACGGGGTTGCAGCCCACGGTGCTCTCCAATATCCTCACGCTGACGCTCGCTAGCGAGCGCGGCGGGAAGGTGGAGGCGTACGAGGTGGGGCTGCCGACCTTGGAAGGCATCCCGCTTCCCTGCGGGGCAGGAGGACTCTATACCAATGCGTGAAAACTATCAGCCCGAAATTTTATTTGAGGACAATCACATCCTCGTCGTCTTGAAGGAGCAGAACCTCGCGTCCTGCCCCGACGAGAGCGGGGACGAAAACCTCCTCGACCTGCTCAAGGACTACTTAAAGCGCACCTACGACAAGCCCGGAAACGTCTATTTAGGGCTTGTGCACCGGCTGGACCGTCCCACGGGCGGCGTCATGGTGTTCGCCAAGACGAGCAAGGCGGCGGGCAGGCTCTCCGAGCAGATGAAGACGGGCGACTTTGAAAAGCGGTACTTGACCGTCCTCAACGGCGCGCCCAATCCAGAGAGCGGCAAGCTTGTCAACTACCTCAAAAAGAACACGATCAACAACATGGTGTATCTCTCCACCGAGGGCACGGACGGGGCGAAGTACGCCGCGCTCGACTACCGCGTGCTGGAAAAGCGGGGCGGACTCGCCCTCACGGAGGTCAAGCTGCATACGGGCAGATCGCACCAGATCCGCGTGCAGTTTGCCGGCATCGCGCACCCCGTGTACGGAGATATGCGCTACGGCGGGGAGTTTGCGATCAAGGGCAGACTGGCGCTGTGGGCGTACTCTCTGGCGTTCACGCACCCCGTCACAAAGGAGCGCATGCGCTTTCTCTCCGAGCCTCCCGCCGACGAGACGCCGTGGAAGTTTTTCTCCGTCTCCGAATTCGTCAAGCCCGTGTAATTCGCATGAAAATTGCATTTTCCTGCGCGAGCGAGGCACTTACCGCTTGACGAAAGCGGAAAATTTGTGTAGAATGGATAAGGTATTCTGAAGTATCGTGTGGTCACGGCGCGACAGCGCCGCGAATCGGAGTTTTTTCATGAATAAGGTCAAAGTACATTTTGTTGCAACTGTCTCTCTGATCGTTGCGCTGCTTCTTACGCTGGCGGCCGCGGTCGGAGCGGCGCTCACGGGACGCGTTTTTGCGTCCGCAGAGGTCACTCCCGTCTCCTATGCGCCCAGCGCGGTGTTTGCCGCGGGCGGCGTCGCGGGTGAGGTCGGCGCATCGGAAGGGGACGAGAGCTATGTGCAGTTTACCTTCCGGGACGGCGGCAACGTCTATTTCCGCCGCGATCTCGCGTACAAGTGGTTCACCGCCGATCCTGAGGCGGACAGCACCCTTGCCAACCCCGGCAGGGCAAACTATCTTTCCATGGAGTTCACCCTTCCCGCGCTCGATTTCGAGACGTTCGCCGTCACCTTCGAGAGTGCGGAGGAGAGCGTCACGAAGGACGAGAAGGCGGTCAACGACATCCTGTTCCGCATGAACGGGGAGACGCTGCAGGTCGCCGTCAAGGACGCTGATCACCGCGATGCGGAGAACGACGAGCTCGCCTGGAGCGACCTTGCAAGCGGCACGTCTGCGGAGATCGCGCTGTCCTTTGCGGAGGGCGAAAACATCGGCGAGTTCGCCGTCAGCATTGCCTGCGGCGAGACGACTGTTTCGGGCGTGCTCACCAACATCGGCGGCAACTATGCCGAATACCGTTCCTCTTCTTCCTCTTCGCCCAACACGCCCATCACCTTCAGCATGACCATGCCCGAGGATGCGGCAAGCGACGCGGAAGTGGGCGTCTATATGAGAAGTCTCAACGGGCAGAGCTTCCTGCTCGAGGACGGACAGGTCCGGGACGACACCGCGCCCGTGCTCGCCGTCAGCGAGGACGTGTACGCGTTCACGCTCGGTCAGCGCTACTCCTTCACCTCCTACGAGGCGATCGACGTCTGCGATGATTCCGTTACCATTTCCCGCTACTATTACATGGCAAGACAGACGGAGGACGGCTACGACATCGCGGATGAGAGCGCCACGGGTACCGATTCCAGCTATGTGCGTCTCTCCACCTCCACCTATCTGATGCCCACGGCGGACAGAACGGAAGTGAGCGATGAGTACATCTCCGTCCGCTTCAGCTTGGATGACGGCAGAACGCGCGAGGATGAGGACATCCTCAACGAGTACATCTATCTGACCTGGTATGCGGCGGATACCTCCGAACAGGGCGGCATCGTCAGAACGCTGACGGCTTCCGACGCAGAGGACGCGCTCAGCCAGGACTTCATCGTCGTCACGGCGCAGGAACAGGAAGGCCCCTACTACATCGGCCTTACGCCCGATGAGGAGAGCGGCACGAATGTCGCTACCGAGGCGTTTGACAATGCCGTTACGGCGTATCAGGACGCTGTCGACGAAGCTGCCGCGCAGACCAGCGCGGGCGAAGGGGCATATCTCAATCTTCCCTCGCTGCGCGGGCTGATCGCAAGCGACTATGCGGATTACCGCGATCTGAGTTTCACCGTCTATTACTGGCACGAATCGGCGGAAGTCGGCTCTTCGCCTTCCAGCACCTCCTCGTTGAGCTATAACGGGCTTCGTTTTGAAGTCGCGCAGGAGGGATACTACACCTTCCGCATCATTGCGACGGACTCTTCGAGCAACGCGATGCAGTTGTACGACGCGACGGGCGAGCTCGTCAGCCTTTCCAGCTCCACGGTGGGCTACGATGAGGACGGCGAGGACTACCAGATCAACGAGATCCCGACCTTCACGGCGTACATCGATTACAGCGGGGCGACCATCGAGGATCCCGGTTCCCAGGACTACGGCTACCGCGATCGCTCTTATACCATCGAGGACTTTGAAGTTATCGCGTTGGAGGGATACGCTTCCGACTATTCCCTCTATTATGTGGACGAGGACAGGCTTGCGGACGATCAGACCATGCCCTCCTACGACGAGTGCGTGGACAATGCGTACAACCTCTTCTTTGCGGAGGGCGCACCCTATGCAAACGCGGTCGTCGGGATCAACGTCTACAACAGCGACGTCTCCGAGGACGACGATGAATGGGATGACACCGACAACGCATATCAGTGGAATCCCGATTCCTCGCTCTCCTTCACGCCCCAGCGCTCCGGCATCTATCTCGTCAACCTCACCGTGACCGAGACGACGGGCGCAACGGTCAGCTCGTACATGGCGATCGAAGTGAGAAATCCCGTGGATATTATCCCCGGCGTCTCCGAGTGGCTGCAGAACAACACGGTCTCCGTCGTACTGTTCTCGATCTCGGGCGTGCTGCTCATTGCGATCATCGTACTCTGCGTCGTCAAGCCTTCGGACAAGAAGGTCGAGGAAGTGGACATCGAGAAGCTCAAGGGCAAGAAGAAGTCCAAGAAGGACTGATATAAAAAAATATCGCCGCTCCGCCGAAAAGGCGGGGCGGTTTTTGCATGCTGCACGCCGCAAGGGGGATGGCGGATCAGGCATAAGCCGCGTACGACCTGTAAGACTTGCCGCCGGTGACCTGCGCATAATCCGTGTGCCGCCGCACAAACTACGGGAAAGGAGGGAAACATGGTATTTTTCAACGTCCTGTCGTATATCCTCGTCCTGCTCGGCGCAGTGAACTGGGGCCTGTTCGGCATCTTTGATTTCAACCTCGTCTCGGCGATCTTCATGGGACCGCGCAGCGTGGGTTCGATCATCGTCTACTGCCTGATCGCGGCGGCGGCGATCTGGCTGATCATTTCGCCGTTCATCACCAACGGAATGCTCAAGCTGCAGGGCAACCGCGAGGCGCGCACCGTCAAGGAAGCGTAAGAGAAACAAAAGCAGATGCGGAAGGGGACATATTTTTGTCTCTTTCCGCATTTTTTATGTGTATGACCCTCTCTGAAACAAAACGCGGCGCGCGCGTTGCCGTCGCCCGCGTCATGGCGGAGCGCTCGCTTGCCGATCGGCTCTGCGTCCTCGGTATCCGCACGGGCGCGATGCTTTTCGTCCTCAAAGTCTCCGCCCGCAAAAAAGTCTGGTACGTCCGCACGCCTGCCGCCATGGTCGCTCTTGGCGCGGAGCTCGCCCGCGCGATCGAGGTGACTGCGTGAAATTGCTGCTCGTCGGCAACCCCAACGCGGGCAAGAGCACGCTGTATAACCGCTTGACAGGCGGGCATGCGCGGGTGGGGAACTGGCACGGCGTCACGGTGGGCGCGCTGGAGGGACGGGTAAAGCTTGCGGGGAGGCAGGTGACGGTGGTCGATCTGCCCGGCATCTATACGCCGCAGGGCAGGAGCATGGAGGAACGTCTGACGCGCGCCTATCTCGATGAAAATCCGACTGCCGCCGTGCTCTTTGTCGCGGAGTGCGCCTCCCTTCCCCGCACGCTCCCGCTTCTGTTTGCGCTTTGCAAGGGACGAAAAACGGCGCTCGTTCTGACCAAACGGCGCGCCTTTGAGCGGCGGGGCGGCAGGGTGGACGGCGCGGCGCTCGCGCGGCGGCTGTGCTGTCCCGTTTTTTTTGCAGAGGGAAAAAAACGTGATCTTTTGCAGGACGCGGGGCGTGTCTTTTCGGCGCAGCCGCTTGCAGAGCGTAACATTTCTATGGACGGCGTTTGGGCGGGGGAGCGGGAGGCGCTCGGGCGGTTGGATGCGCTGCTCATGAACGGCGCTTTTGCGTTGCCGTTTTTCGCCCTTTTGCTCGCCGCGGCGTTCTATGTGACCTTTGCGCCCGGCTGCCTCGGCGACCTGCTTAAAGGCGCAATCGAGCATCTCTTTGTCGACGTGCTCGGCGGCTGCGCGGCTGCCATTCCCTCGGTTGTCCTGCGCAGCTTTGTCATCGATGCCCTGCTTGCGGGACTGGGAACGGTGCTGGGATTCCTGCCGCAGATCGCGCTTCTCTTTTTCTTTCTCATCGTGCTGGAGGAGAGCGGCTTTCTCTCCCGCCTCGCCGCGCTGACGGACGGCGTCTTTGCCAAGGTCGGGCTAAACGGCAGGGCGGTGTTCTCCCTCGTCATGGGGTTTGGCTGTACCGCCGCCGCCATTCTCTCCACGCGCGGGCTGGACGACAGGCGCGTCCAACGCCGCACCATCCTGTGCCTGCCGTATATCTCGTGCAGCGCAAAACTGCCCGTCTATCTCACGCTCGCCGCGTCCTTCTTTGAAAATCCCTTCTTCGCCGTCCTGCTCCTGTACGCGCTGGGGGTGGGAATCGCGCTGCTCGTCGCCGTGTTCACGAGCCGCGGGCCGCGTGCGCCCTTTTTGCTGGAGCTTGCGCCGCTGCAAGTTCCCAAGGCAGATTTTGTTCTCAAAGCCTTGCTCTTTCAGATCAGACAGTTTATAATAAAGACGGCGACTGTCATCCTCGTCTTCTTTGCGGCGAGTTGGCTGCTCTCCGGCTTTGGCTGGGACTTCCGCCCCTGTGATGTGGAAGACAGCATGCTCGCCTCCGTTTGCACGGGGCTGAAGTGGCTGTTCGCGCCCGTGGGCATGGGGGACTGGCGCATCGCCTACGCCGCGCTCTCGGGGCTGATCGCCAAGGAGAACGTCGCGGGGACGATCGCCATGTTCTACGGCGCCTTCCCGTATGGCAGCGCGAGCGCGTTTGCTCTCGCGGTGTTCGTGCTGACCTGTTCGCCCTGCGTCTCCGCCGTCGCCGCGTCCGCGCGCGAACTGGGGGCAAAGCGCGCCGTCCTGTACGCCGCCTTGCAGACGCTCACCGCGTTGCTTGCGTGCTATCTCGCCTATTTTTTGTGGACGGGCGGGCTGGTCTACGCGCTTCTTCTCTGCCTGCCCGTCGCCCTATTTCTGCTGTTGAGGTCTCGCCATGAAAGTGTATGTCGCAAAAGAGGACACAAAACTCTCCGGATTCACCGATGACGTCTGCGCCGCAGCGTCCTTTTGTCTCAGGACGCTGCTCAAAAACCGCGACGTGCGTGTCAACGGCGTGCGCGTCTGCACGGACGTCCCGCTCAAGAAGGGGGACGAGGTCGCCTATTATCTCTCCGCCGCGCAGGCGGCGCGCACGGGCTTTGCCGTTCTCTATGAGGACGACAACGTCATCGTTGCGGACAAGGAGAGCGGCGTCAATTCGGAGGCGGTGTTCTCCGCGCTCTCGGAGCGGGGCGAGGCGCACTTTATCCATCGGCTGGACCGAAATACCGCGGGACTTCTCATCTTCGCAAAGAACGCGCAGGCAGCGGAAGAACTGCTCGCCGCCTTCCGCACGCGGCGGGTGACAAAGGCGTATCTGGCGCTCGTCGTCGGCACGCCGAGCCAAAAGCACGCGGTGCTGACTTCCTATCTCAAAAAGGACGCCGCAAGCGCGACGGTGCGCATTTTTGACCGCCCCGTCGGCGAGAAGATCGTCACCGAATATGAAGTGCTCGCCCCGGGCGATACGGCGCTTTTACAGGTGACGCTGCACACGGGCAAAACGCACCAGATCCGCGCCCATCTCGCCCATATCGGGCACCCGATCGTCGGAGATGAAAAATACGGCGATCACGCCTTTAACCGCGCGCATCACGCGACCCGCCAGCGCCTTATCGCCAAATCGCTTACATTGAATACAGGCGGATCGCTCGCATATCTGTCCGGCATGACATTTGTCTCCGCGCACAACTTCTGAAAAAGCCCCCGTTGCCTCTTGACAGCGGGGGCTTCGCGTGGTATTCTATGAATACTTATTCAAATATTGATCGGATGCTTCCGCAGAGTCGGAAGGGGAGTGGGTATGCACAAGGTCATCAAAATACGCAACCTGCACTGCGCGGCGTGCGCGGCGGAATTGCAGGAGGAGCTCGCGGCGGCGGACGGGCTCTCCGAGGTCTCCGTGGACTTCGTCACGCAGCGCGTCGCGCTCGACTACGAAGAGCCTGCCTCGCTGGCGCGGGCGATCGACATGATCTCGCACTTTGACAAGGTGGAGATCATCGACGGCAACGCGCCCGTCAAAAAGGAGCGGCACCTCAAAGAGTTTCTCTCCATTGTCATCTCCGCCCTGTGCTTTGTGCCCGCGCTCGTTCTGCACCTGCTGGGCGGGTTTGAATGGACCGCGTTCGGGCTCTTTCTTGCCTCCTTTGCGGCGGCGGGCTGGACGGTCGTCGTCAGCGTCGCGCGCAATCTCCCGCGCGCCTTCCGCGGCGGCGTTCATCCCTCCGTCCTGCTGGATGAAAATCTTTTGATGCTCGTCGCGGCGGTCGGCGCGTTTTGCATCCGTCAGGACATGGAGGGCGCCGTCGTCATGCTGCTCTATCAGATCGGCGAGTACTTGCAGCGCCTCGCGGTCGGCTCCTCGCGCAGCGCGATCACCAAGCTCATGGCGCTGAAAAGCGACACCGCCATCCGCCTGAGGGAGGGCGCGCCCGAGGAAGTCGATCCGGACGAGCTTGCCCCCGGGGATACCATCCTGCTTCGCAAGGGGGACAAACTCCCCGCCGACTGCCGCCTGCTCGATCGGGAAGCGGCGCTGGACACCAAGTCCATGACGGGCGAGAGCATGCTCAAAACCGTCTGTATGGGCGAAGAGATGCTCGCGGGCTGCGTCAACGAGGGCGGCGCGGTACGCGCCGAGGTCGTGCGTCCCGCCTCCGAGAGCGCTGTTGCTAAAATTCTCGAACTGGTGGAGAACTCCGCTGCCCAAAAGGCGAAGCCGGAGAAGTTCATCACCAAGTTTGCGCGCTATTATACGCCCATCGTCGTGCTTATCGCCGCCGTCATCGCCGTCGTGCCGCCCCTCTTTCAGGGGTACAACTTTGCGGACTGGATCGTGCCCGCGCTCAATTTCCTCGTCATCTCCTGCCCGTGCGCGCTTATCATCTCCGTGCCGCTCACCTATTTTTCGGGCGTCGGGACGCTCGCGCGCTATGGCGTACTCACCAAGGGCGCGGTGTATCTGGACCGTCTCGCAGCGGTGAAGGTCGCCGCCTTTGATAAGACGGGCACTTTGACCGAGGGTAAATTCACGATCGCGAACGTGCAGGGTGAGCGCGCGCTGCCTCTTGCCGCCGCGCTGGAACAGGCGTCCTCGCACCCGCTCGCGGGCGCATTTGAGGGCGTTGCGGCGCCGCCCGCCGAGGCGGTCGAAGAACTTGCAGGGCGGGGCATTGCGGGCATGGTAGACGGAAAGCGCGTCCTTGCGGGAAGCGCGCGGCTCATGCAGGAGCAGGGAATTTCTTGTGCGGAAGGGGATACGGGTGCCCTCGCAGTTCATGTCGCGGAGGAGGGGCAATACGTCGGCTGCGTCCTCATCGAGGACAGGCTGCGTCCCGAGGCGGCCGAGGCGCTTGCCAAGCTGAAAGAGGCGGGCGTGGAGCACATCGCCGTCCTGACGGGCGACACCGAACAGCGCGCGCAGGCGGCTCTTGCAACCCTTCCTGTGGACGAAATCTGCGCCGGGTTGCTGCCGCAGGATAAGCCCGTCTGCGCCGAGCGGCTCAAGGCGCGCGGGACCCTTCTGTATGCGGGCGACGGCATCAACGATACCCCCGTTATGGCGGCAAGCGACGTCTCGGTCGCGATGGGCGGACTGGGCAGCGACGCGGCAATCGAGGCGAGCGACTTCGTCCTCGCATCGGACAATCTCCTCGCGCTGCCAAAAGCGGTCAAATGCGCCAAAAAGACGCGCAAGATCGTCGTCGAAAATATCGTGTTCTCCATTGCGGTCAAGCTTGCGCTCATGGCGCTTTCGCTGTGCGGCTTGCTGCCGCTCGGGATCGCGGTGCTGGGCGATACGGGCGTCATGCTGCTTGCGGTGCTCAATTCCATGCGAATGCGTGCAAAAATCAAATAAAATGTGTGGCGCGGCTTGAAAAATCAGCCGCGTCATGTTATAATGGAAGATATGAAAGATTTCATCGACTGCGCCATGAAGCGCGAACCCTGTGACCTCGTCATCCGCAATGCCCGTATCCTCAATGTATTCACGGGCGAGACGGAGGAAGGGGAGATTGCCGTCAAGGACGGCATCATCGTCGGCATCGGCAGCGGGTATGTCGCCCGTGAGGCGTATGACGGCGCGGGTATGGTCTTCCTGCCCGGTCTGATCGATGCGCATATCCACGTCGAGAGCACCATGCTCACGCCCGAGGCGTTTGCGAGCCTTACTGTGCCGCACGGCACGAGCGGCATTGTCGCCGACCCGCACGAGTTGGTCAACGTCTGCGGCATCGCGGGCGCGGAGTACCTCATGGCGGCGTTTGCGCGGCTTGCGCCGTCTCCTCTTGACGTCTATGTCCAGCTTCCCTCCTGTGTGCCTGCGACCCCCTTTGAAACAAGCGGCGCGACGCTGGACGCCGCCGAGACCCGCCTTCAGCTCGCCCGCGATACCTTCTTCGGGCTGGGCGAAATGATGAACTACGTCGGAGTCATCGCGGGGGAAAAAGAAGTTCTGGGAAAATTGGAGGCGGCAAAGGCGTTCTCCAAGATCGTGGACGGCCACGCGCCGGGCGTTGCGGGGGATGCCCTCAACGCCTATCTCTGCGGGGGGATCGCGACCGATCACGAGAGCCTTTCAGAGAGCGAGATCAAGGAGAAAATCGCGCGCGGCATGTATATCCAGGTGCGCTGCGGTTCATCCACCAACAATATCGCTGCCGCCGCAAAATGTATCACGGCGGAAAATTTCCCGCGCTTTCTTCTCTGTACGGACGATAAGCACGCGCACGACCTCATTACCGCGGGGCATCTGGACGACGCGCTCCGCCGTCTCGTCGCGGCAGGCGTCTCGCCCTATCACGCGGTGCGCGCGGCGACGCTCAACGTCGCGACGTGCTATCGCTTACAGGGCAGGGGTGCGATCGCGCCCGGGTATCACGCCGACCTCGTCGCCGTCGAGGACGTTACATCCTTCCGCGTGCAGGCGGTATTCAAGGACGGACGGCTGGTCGCAGAGCACGGCAAGGCGCTCTTTTCGGCGGGTGAGACCTATCTTCCCGATGCGGTGCGCGGGACGGTCCGTGTCAAAGAGGTCACGGCGGATGATTTCCGCCTGCCGCTCAAGGGCGATCGGGCGCGCGCGATGCGCGTTGTGGACAATGACCTTGTCACAAATTCCGTCATTGTGCCCGTTCAAAAGCGGGACGGGGATGTCGTGCTGCACGGTACGTCGCTTAACAAGCTCGCCGTCGTGGAGAGACACTTTGCGAGCGGGAATATCGGGCTTGCGCTCGTCGAGGACTACGGCTTAAAGGGCGGCGCGATCGGCATTTCCGTCGCGCATGACAGCCACAACCTCGTGATTTTAGGCGACGACAACGCCGCCATGGCGCGCGTCGTGGCGCTCCTGAAGGAGGCGGGCGGCGGCATGGCGCTCGTGGACGGGAAGGGCGAGGAGGTGTTCCCGCTGGATATTGCGGGGCTGATGAGTTCGCTGCCCGCAGACGAGGTCGCCTCCCGTATCGAGCATATCTCCCGCCGCGCCTATCAGATGGGCGTCAGGCCGTGCTATGACAGCTTCATGACGCTCGCATTTTTGTCGCTCGCCGTCATTCCGCACCTGAAACTGACGGACAGGGGGCTGTTTGACGTGGACAAGTTTACCTTTACTTCTACGGAGATCGAAGCAGATGAATAAAACCATGACGGTGGTCGCCGCGACGGGCAATATGCACAAACTCAAGGAGATCAGAGAAATTTTCTCTGGCTGGCACATTCTCTCCGAACGGGAGGCGGGCTTTTCGGGCGAGGTCGAGGAGACGGGCGCGACGTTTGTGGAAAACGCGCTCATCAAGGCGCGCGCCGTGTGCAGGGCGACGGGATTTGCTGCGCTCGCGGACGACAGCGGGCTGTGCGTCGATGCCCTGGGCGGCGCGCCCGGGATCTTGAGCGCGCGTTATTCGGGCGGCGGCGATGCGGAAAACCGTGCGCTGCTGCTCAAAAACATGGCGGGCGTGCAGTCGCGCGGCGCGCACTTTGCGTGCGCCGTGGCACTCGTCTTCCCGGGCGGCAGGGAGCTGACTGCCGAGGGCGCGTCCTTCGGGGAGATTTTGCACGAGGAGCGCGGCACGGGCGGCTTCGGATACGACAGCTTATTTTATAGCGCCGACCTCAAAAAGTCCTTTGCCGAGGCGACGGAGGAGGAGAAGAACGCCGTTTCGCACCGCGGCAGGGCGCTTGCTGCATTGGAGAAGTTATGCTGAGCTGTATCGTCCTGTCCGATTCGCACGGACGGCTGAAAAATATCCAAAAAATAAGACCGCTCTTTCTGGAGAACGGCATGGTCATCCACCTCGGCGACGGCTCGTCCGACATCCGCGACTTCGCGCGCGAGTACCCCGAAAAGGCAATCGTCATCAAGGGCAACTGCGATTTTTCCTACGGCATGGAGGAATATGTGCTGGAGGCGGGCGGCGTGCGTGTATTCTGCTGCCACGGGCACAAGTACGGCGTCAAGACTGGGCTGGAGCGCCTCATCGCGCGCGCCAAGGAACTTGATTGCACCGTCGCGCTGTATGGGCATACCCACCGCGCCTTCAACGAGACGGTGGACGGCGTCCTCTGCGTCAATCCCGGCTCCGCGGGCGACTACGCCTCGCCCTCCTATTGCTACTTGGCGTTGCATAACGGGAAGGCAACCGCCGTCATCGTCAATCTTTGAAGCCCCTTCCTCGCGGGATACTTTGTCGCGCTTGCGCACGCCTCGGTTGCGTACGCCCTTGTACGCGCCCTTCGGCGTTTACGCGCGCTCCTCGTCTGCCGCGGGAAGGGACTTCAAATTTCCTGTTTAGTATGCCCCTTCCTCGCGGGATACTTTGAAATAATTTGCGCCGCCCGATGATCGGGCGGCGCAAATTGGTTATTCCTGTTTTGTCTCGTCGGGCGGCGGCACTTGGGGCGCATCGGGTGCTGGCGGCGTGTCCGTCTCCGGCGGCATATCGTCGGTCGCCGTGACTGTCGACTCTCTGTGCGCGCGGAGCATGTGATACGCCCATTGTCCCACGGCGGCGGCAATGATAACGGCATAGCCGATAAAGCTCAGCGTCTCGGGTACCTGTTGCAAAAACACATAGCCCAAAATCGCGGCAAAAAAGACCTGCATGTAGTCAAAGACGGCGATCTCCTTGGCGGGTGCGAGGCGGTATGCCGCCGTGATGAAGAACTGTCCGCCCGTCGCCGCAACGCCTGCGAGCAGGAGCCAAAGTAGCTGCATGCCCGTCATGGGCTGATAGCCTGCGATCAGGAAGGGGAGGGTCACAACGGTAGAGAACACCGCAAAGAAGAATACCGTCATCATGCCGCGCTCACCCTTGATGGCGAGGATGCGCACGCAGGTGTAGGCAAATCCCGCGCACGCGCCGCTGCCCACGCCCGCAAGCGCGGGCAGGACGGTCATGTCAAAGCGGGGGTTGACGACGCACACCGCGCCCGCAAAGGCAATGAGCACAAAGATCAGTTCGGGGATCTTTGGTTTTTCACGCAGCAACAGCACGGAAAAGAGGATGGCAAAGAAGGGGGAGAGCTTGTTGAGAATGGAAGCGTCCGAAATGCTGCCGATATTGTCGATGGCATAAAAATTCAGGATGACGCCAAGTAGTCCCAGCGCCGAGCGCAGGAACAGCCACGGGACGCACCCCTTGTTTGCAATGCGGAAGTGGGGCTTCTGAAAGCAGAGAATGACAAAGACGACGACGCTTGTCAGCGCATTGCGGAAGAACACTTTCTGCATCAGGGGCAGATCGCCCGCCATGTTGACGAACAGATTCATCCCCGCAAAGCAAAGCGCCGCGCCTATGATAAACAGGATGCCGAGTCCCTTATTGCCTTTCTGTTTCATACGCTGTATTATATGCCTCGCGCGCAAAAAAGTCAAATGTACGCGGCGGCACAATGCAAAAGCGGACGCCCGTTCGGGCGTCCGCCTGCATTTAACCGATGTTTTTGGGGCGTTTGATCTGCCTGACGAGGGAGAAGATCATCACGCCGATGCCGAGCGCCGTGAACACGAGCAGCAGGGCGAGGTTGGTGTAGAACAACTTGGAGAATTCGGGATTTTCCGCAAGATTGAGGTTGAGCAGTTCGACCGCCGATCCGAAGTCGAGCGAGAATTCCGAAATGATATCGATGATGACCGCCGCATAGTACCCTATTAGGATAAAGATGAGGCTGATGACGGAGACGATGACGATCATCACGGCATTGGGCTTTCCGCCGAATTTGCGGTAGAGGAAGGCGCCGAGCATGACGGCGATGATCGCCGAAATGGAGGCGACGTACTCCATAAAGTACAGCGCAATGACGAGCGCCGCGCCCACGACGCCGCCCACCAGCGCGCCGCAGATGCCTTGCAGATAATTGTTGGGCGCATTGGCAAAGGCGCGGTTTTCCTCCTCGATCTGCCGATTGATCGAGGAAACACAGTCATTGTTGAG
>CALVWM010000016.1 GCA_944367185.1 uncultured Clostridia bacterium
GCCTGTTTTCGCGTCATAAATACCCCTTTTCGGGTATTTCGACGTCCTAACGTCTTCGGCACCGCATAGGTGGAAAACTTGACGTGAAAGGAGAGGTCGAATCCGTCGATCGCCTTGATCAGCCCCACGCAACCCGCCTGGAAGACGTCATCGGCATTGGCGTTCTTTGCCCAGAAGCGTTTGACGAGGGACAGCACGAGGCGCATATTGCCGACAATAAACTTCTCCCGCGCCGTTCGATCCCCCTGTTTGAGACGAATCATCAGCTCCTCGTTCTCCTTCTGCGTGAGCTTGGGAAGTCCCGTCGTATCCACACCGCAGATATTGACTTTTTGCAGCATACTTCACCTCCTGCGCGGGGTTGCCGCGTATGTACTCGGCAGAAGTATGCGAAAAAGACTTCCGTTTTATGTAATCTATACCATTTTGGAAATTTCTTTCTTTAAGCGTTCGATGATCTTCTTTTCCAGTCTGGAGATATAGCTCTGGGAAATGCCCAGCTGATCGGCGACATCCTTTTGCGTCATCTCCTCGCCCCCGCCCAGCCCGAAGCGAAGATACATGATGCGCCGTTCCCGTTCGGGAAGTTTCTTGAGCGCCTCCTTTAAAAGCTCCTTTTCGACGTTCGCCTCCACGCCACCGTAGACCGTCTCGCTGTCCGTGCCGAGAATATCGGAGAGCAGCAGCTCGTTGCCCTCAAAGTCGGTGTTGAGCGGCTCGTCAAAGGAAACTTCGCTCTTGAGCTTCACCGTTCTTCTCAGGTGCATCAGGATTTCGTTTTCGATGCAGCGGGAAG
Source organism: uncultured Clostridia bacterium (assembly GCA_944367185.1). GTDB lineage: Bacteria > Bacillota > Clostridia > Christensenellales > Borkfalkiaceae > Gallimonas. Next base: position 797 of record CALVWM010000016.1, read on the forward strand.
CGTAGGTTGCAAGTTTGATATTCTTGTCGCGGCGGAAAGAGTTGATCGCCTTGATGAGCCCGATCGTGCCGATGGAAATCAGATCGTCGGGATCGACGCCCGTGTTTTCAAATTTGCGCGAGATATATACGACAAGCCGAAGGTTATGTTCGATGAGTTTCGCCTTGACCGTCTCCACTTCCTCCTCGCGTTCCATCTTCGTGAGCAATTCCTCTTCCTCCTCGGCGGAAAGCGGCAGAGGAAGCGCCTCGCTCCCGCAGAGATAGTGTACGACGCTTTCCCCGCCCCGCACTTTGCTTAGCCATTGTTTGAGCACCCCGAGTATGTTCATTGTTTGCCTCCGTCCATGCTGTATGTAATAACAACTGATAGCGTGTTCCGACATCCCCAATGGTAAGATAGACGCCGGAATAGATCCTTCCGTCTACCCGAAGCCGTTCGCAGGAAAAAACGGGACGCTCGGTACCGCCGTTGACGGTTCCCACCCTGATCCTCCCCACGGCTTTGGGGTGCGCACCGAAGAGCGCAAATGCGCCCGTCGCAGAGATAACGCCGACCGGCCGTCCGCGAAATTGCAGACAGTTGCCGCTGTCCGCAAATCCGCGCCAAACCACTTTTTTTTCGCCATGTTCCAAAACGCATACAATGATATTTTGCTCAATCCTGCGATGCCGATATAGTGCCTGCGCCCCCTTCAATACAGCGATCAAAAAGATCATGGCGACGGAAAAGACGAGCGCGACGGGCGCGCGTTCCACATAAAATCCCGCGCCGTCTGCGGTCTCGATCCCGAAAAAGGAATAGAGCGCCGTCAACAGGCCGCCGAGCGCAAAGGTCATGGCAAAAAATGCAGCGACCGTAATGAGATATTGCTTTCCATTCCCCTTCCTGACAGCCACTACGGCAAGAAGCACCCCGCCCAAAAATTTGATCAGATACGCCGCCCAGACGGGAACATCGAGCAGCGGAAAGACGATCGCCTGCACGCCGCCCAGCGATGCTGCGGCAAGCAGGTTGCAAATCCGCACCTTCCCCCGCGCACACTTGACGGAAAGATACAGCAGCAGCCCGTCCAGCAGACTGTTTTCCGCGAATACTGCTTCCACATAGACGACCATTTCCCCGCTCCGTGCCAGCTATTGTAGCACCTGCGAAAACGCGTTTCATGCAAGATGGTGTCAGAAGAGGTCGAAAAAAGGCGAACCCCCTTGTCAAATGGTGAAACATATGATATACTGTCATTGGAGGTGACTATGGATATATCCAATGCTTCGCGGTTCCTGCACAGTTATAACCGCATTGAGGCGCAGCTCAAGCTCATTCACGGCGTAAAGGCAGCGATGAACTTCACAGACCTCGTCAAAAAATGCAGCGACGTCGATATTACGGTGCGACGGTACGCGGCGGAACTGATCGACTACGGAAAACTCCGCAACGCGATCGTGCATCGAGCCGCAGGCTCCACCGATGAGACGGTTATCGCCGTTCCATGCGACGACGTCGTTCAAAATATCGAATTCATCGAAGCGCTGCTCTGCCGTCCGCCCCGCCTCATCGACGCGATCAAGATCAAGCCCATCGCATCCGTCTTTGCCGACAGACCTATCCTTACTGCGGTAGAGGCCTTTCGCGAAAAATGGCAGAAATCGCTTGTCGTATATGATCACGGGACAATGGTCGGCGTGATCAATTCCTACGGATTGTATGCGGAGATCGAGGCACGCGTCAAGTCAGGGGAGGACATCAACCACTTTTTTACCAAGACACCTGTACGCGACATTCTGCATGAATCGGTTTTAGAGCGGTACGTCATCATGAGCCAGGATGCGACCGTCTTTGAAGTGTTTGTCGCCTTTGAGGAAAAGAAAAATCTTTTGGCGGTCATCGTTACGGAAAACGGCGTATTCGGTGAAAAGGCGCTCAGTATCATCACACCATCCGACTTTCCGCGCATCAATCGATACTTGGAAAGCTATAATGCAAAGCCATTCTGAGCGACCTTATTCATTATTTTTTGCTGAAAATCAAGAAAAGAAAAAAAGTTACAAAAATTTAAAATTTTTTTCAGCAAAACTATTGACAACTGAAAAATCCGTGTTATAATAAAGGCACAACAAGGGAGAAACCAAAAGCAATCCAAAGAGAAGGAACGCAAAAGGAATCTCAATAAAACTTGAAGCCTTTGAACTGAACAAGAGACCAAATGTATTCTCTGCGGGACGATTTTCAAGCAAATCGGATACAGGAAGGAATCGAGGGAAGAAAGAAGGATCGCAAGAAATAAAAAGAGAGCTTTTGAATACCCGATCAAAGGAAATGCAATCCACCCGCAGACACAAAGTTTTGCGTACGGAAACCAAAAGGGATCGCAGCTGAACGGTAGCTCACTCGTTGCGTGGGATTCCATCCATCTCTTAAAGATCTGAAAGGATCATCTCAAGTAAGTAAAATGATGGAAGATCAAACCGAAGTAAGAAAATCCAAAGCATCTGAAACGGTAAGATCAAAATCAAATTACACAACTGAGACATATCCGAAGGCTGAAGGAATCAAGGAAATAATATCCGAAACAGAATGAAGCATTTGAAAGAAATGCAAATTCTGAATCAGAAAAGATTTCTGAGAGGAATGGCAGCGAAGATGACCCCCTATCAAGATCAAAAAAGAGAAAATGGTTCGCCAAAGGGAAAGAAACTTTCTTATCAAAGGTCAGGGGTTCAGCCAACAAGAACGAAAGGAATTTCGGCTGAAAAGTGTAAGTAGACCCGAGAATGAGAACTTTTCGGAATAACGGACTATAACGATGGAAAACACCACGAAAATAGAGGCGTATCGCAAGATACGCCTCTTACTTTTTGTTTCGAAAGTCCCCTTTTTTTGCGCGGTTATGTGTGGTCGATCACTTTCACGGGACATATTGTAAATGAAGATAGTCCCTTTTGCCAAGGAGATGCGCAGAACGCAACTATAAATTCCGCTATCAATTTGCACGCCCGCCGTTCAGAGAACGACGGGCGCATTGCTTATATTCCCTGACCATATTAAATTATGGGGCGCTCAAAGTCGAATGCGAAAATCCCCGAAATCATAGCATCCGCTCCCATGGTGCAAACGCCCCTTCCGGGCAAGTCCTGAAAACGCTGCTTCAATGTGTCCGATGAAATCGGGCAGGAGTCGCATACCGTGATGTCCAGGCAGAATGCGTCTGACATTTAGCCGCTGCACACGCTGCACAGAATGCCAGAACGCAACGGGATCGGTCGTCGGATAAAACGCATCCAGGCACCCGCTGTAAATGAGATCGCCTGTAAACAGATTCCCACGCACTTCTTCAAAAAAGCAACAATGTCCGGGAGAATGCCCCGGCGTGTGCAGGACAGACAGCGTCCTGTTTCCAAGTTCCAGCCGGTCGCCGTCATGCAAAAGTCGTTGCGGTTTCCCATGAAAAATACGGTAGGATTGTACGTCAAACTGAGGCGGAAAGTCGCACGGTTTCCCCACAAGACTGCGCCTGACGGCAGAGAGCGGGAGCGGAAAATTTTTCAGCCACGACGCTTCCGCCTCATGAACGGCGAAGGTTTTAAATTGACCAAGCCCGCCAATGTGATCCCAATGCGCATGCGTAAGGATGACGACAATAGGAAGATTTGTCAACCTGCCGACGATCTCCCGGATATTTTCTACTCCCAAGCCCGTGTCGATCAGGATGGCACGCTCGCTTCCGCAAAGCAGGTAACAATGTGTCTCTTCCCAATGCTTCGGCTCGCTGATCACATAGGTATCCGCCTCGATTTGCTCCACAGTAAACCAATCCGACATTCGCCTTCTCCAAGAAATAAGCGGCGCTGTGTGCGCCGCCGTTTTTCCTTAAGATCGCTTATTTTCCCTGAATATACTCGTCGATCGCCTTGGCGGCAACCTTGCCCGCGCCCATGGCGAGAATGACGGTCGCTGCGCCCGTGACGGCGTCTCCGCCCGCGTACACGCCCTCAAGACTGGTCTTGCCGTTCTCGTCCGTGACGATCTCGCCGCGGCGCTGCGTCTCCAGTCCCGACGTCGTCTGTTTTAAGAGCGGGTTGGGCGACGTACCCAGCGCCATGATAACGCAGTCGACGTCCATCGTGAACTCGCTCCCGGGGACCTCGACGGGACGGCGGCGCCCGGAGGCGTCCGGCTCGCCCAGCGTCATCTGAATGCACTTGAGCCCGACGACGTTGTCGTCCTTGTCCGTCAGGATCTCGACGGGGTTGGTGAGCAGCTTGAAGATGATCTCCTCTTCCTTGGCGTGCTCGACCTCCTCGCGACGTGCGGGCAATTCCGCCTCCGAGCGGCGGTAGACGATATACACGGTGTCCGCGCCCAGACGCTTTGCGCATCTTGCGGCGTCCATCGCGACATTTCCGCCGCCCACGACGGCGATGCGCTTTGCGTGCAGAATGGGCGTCTCGCTCCCCTCCTCATACGCCTTCATGAGGTTGGTACGCGTGAGATACTCATTTGCAGAGAATACACCCTTGGCGCCCTCTCCCGGAATGTTCATAAACTTCGGAAGCCCTGCACCCGTGCCGAGGAACACCGCCTCGAAGCCGTACTCCTCTTTGAGTTCCTCGATCGTGAGTACTCTGCCGATGACATAGTCCGTCTCGATCTTCACGCCGAGCGCCTTCAGCCCATCCACTTCGCGGCGGACGATGTCCTTGGGCAGACGGAACTCGGGGATACCGTAGACAAGGACGCCACCCGCAACATGCAGCGCCTCAAAGACGGTGACATCATACCCGCGCTTGGCAAGATCGCCCGCGCAGGTCAGTCCCGCGGGACCAGATCCGACGACCGCGACTTTGTGCCCGTTGCTCTCCGGTTTGACTGGCGCGGCGCTGCCATTCTTCATATGCCAGTCTGCGACAAAGCGCTCCAGTCTGCCGATGCCGACCGGCTCGCCCTTGATGCCGCGCGTGCACTTGCCCTCGCACTGCGTCTCCTGCGGGCACACTCTGCCGCAGACCGCGGGCAGCGAGGAGGTGCGCTGGATGACCTCGTACGCCTCCTCAAACTTCCCCTCTGCGACGAGCGCGATGAAGGCGGGGATGTCCACCGCGACGGGACAGCCCGCCACGCAGGGCTTGTTCTTGCAGTGCACGCAGCGCTTGGCTTCCTCGATGGCAGTCGCCTCGTCATAGCCGAGCGCGACTTCCTTGAAGTTTTTATTGCGAACTAAGGGATCCTGCGAGGGCATCGGGTGCTTCTTGGGATCCATGTTAAAAGCAGGCATTTCAGTTGACCTCCTTCTTGAAGAGATTGCAGTGCTTTTCGCGCGCCTTTGCCTCAAATTCGACATAGGTGCGCGAACGCTTCATCGCCTCGTCAAAGTCGATGAGATGGGCGTCAAAATCGGGACCATCCACGCAGGCGAACTTCATTTCGCCGCCCACGGTGACGCGGCAGCAGCCGCACATGCCCGTGCCGTCGATCATGATGGGATTCATGCTGGCGATCGTCTTGATCCCGTATGGTTTTGTCGCCTCCGCGACAAACTTCATCATGATGAGCGGTCCGATCGTGATGACCGCGTCAAAGGTCTCGCCGCTCTCCAGAAGGCGGTTGAGCGGCACGCAGACGTTGCCCTTTTCGCCGTACGAGCCGTCGTCCGTCATCATATAGAAGCGGTCGCTGCAGGCTTTGAACTCCTCTTCCAGAATGACGAGATCCTGATTGCGGAAGCCCACGATGGACGTGACCTGCGTCCCCTGTTCGTGCAGCGCACGCGCAACGGGCAGGGCGATCGCACATCCGACGCCGCCGCCGACGACGGCAACTTTTTTCAGCCCTTCAATGTGCGTGGGCGTCCCGAGCGGGCCGACAAAGTCGGCAATATATCCGCCCTGAGGCAGCGTTGCGAGCGTCATCGTCGCGCCGCCGACGATCTGAAAGATGATCGTGACAAGCCCTGCCTCTCTGTCGCAGCCGGCGACCGTGAGCGGGATGCGCTCGCCGCGCTCATCGGCGCGGAGGATGATGAACTGTCCTGCCTTTGCTTTTTTGGCGATCAGAGGCGCCCTGACGTCCATCCGCATGACGGTAGGATTGAGCGCTTCCTTTTTGACGATCTCGAACATAAATCCTGAAATAACTCCTTTGCGTGATGTCACCATGTATTATACTCCGCCCCTCGATTCTTGTCAATGGGCTTGCAGATTTTTTCCTAATCTTCCTTCTTTCTCTTGACATCTTCACACAAATCAATTATACTTTGCATTAGTTCAAGAAATGAAATATTGGAGATAGCATATGGCAACTGTGAAAATCGTAACCGATTCCAACAGCGGCATCACGCAGACGGAAGCAAAAGAGTTGGGGATTTCCGTCATTCCGATGCCCTTTCTCATCAACGGTGAGGACTACCTGGAAGACATCAATCTGACGCAGAAAGAGTTCTACAAGCACTTGGAGGGAGAAGCAAACGTCTCTACTTCCCAGCCCGCTGTCGCAACGGTGACAGATCTCTGGGATTCTCTGCTTGCAGAAGGAGACGACGTGGAGATCGTGCATATCCCCATGTCCAGCGGTCTTTCGGAATCCTGCCATACGGCGATGGGGCTTGCAAAAAACTATGGCGGGAGAGTACACGTCGTGGACAACCAGCGCATCTCCGTCACGCAGAAGGCCAGCGTGCTTGACGCGCTCAAACTTGCCAGCGAGGGAAAGACGGCGCAGCAAATTGCGGACTACCTCATCAAGACGAAGTTTGACAGCAGCATTTATATCGCACTCGACACCCTGAAATATCTCAAGAAGGGAGGAAGGCTCACCCCCGCCGCCGCGCTCGTCGGCAGCATCCTGCGCATCAAGCCCGTGCTGCAGATCCAAGGCGAAAAGTTGGACGCATTCAAAAAAGTCCACTCCCTGGCGCAGGCCAAGCAAGTCATGGTCGAGGCGATCCGCAACGATCTCCGTACCCGCTTCGCCGATTACGTTGCGAAGGGCGAAATGCAGATCTTTATTGCGCACACGAATTTTTACCAGGAAGCGGAGACCTTCCGAAAGGAACTAACGGCAATTTTCCCGAACATGCCCGTGACGCACGTCGATCCTCTTTCGCTTTCCGTCTCCTGTCATATCGGCCCCGGCTCGCTCGCCGTTGCCGTAGCACGCTGCTATTGATCGGCTTTGCAAAAACTCTTGCCCCAAAGACAAGAGTTTTTTGCATTATTTTTGACAATGTCAAGAATCCTGTCATCAAAATACTTGACTTTTCCCATAGATACCGTTAAAATATAATTATAGGTTAGGAAATTTGTCTTCCAGCCGGATCTATAATTTCATTCCCGATCACACTCTACTCAACCATATTAGACAAGGCCCGCGGACTTTCCGCGGGCCTTGTCTGTATCGTCAGATTCATTCTTCCAGCAAACGGATCAGCATCGGCAGGTCTGCACTCGTGAGCAGATTGACGATCTCCCCGTCCGGATTCCCGGAATTGGTCACAAGGACAGCCAGCAGTTTGCGGTTGGACTCAAACGCCTCGATCGCGTCCTGCACATCATTTTGTCTGCCGAGTACCCTGTAAAAGCGTATCATGTCATCTTCATGCAGGACATCGGAGCAAGGGAAATGCAGGCAATCTTCTACTGCACCGCCCTGTTGAAGCGTCTGACCGATGACGCGAACGATACGCCGATTGTTGATGACGCCAACCAGACGCTTCCCCCGATAGACGGGAATGTTGGAAAAATTGGTCCTGGAAATCGTCTCGATCGCCTCTGCCACGGTAGCGTCTGCATTCAGACAGGCGACTTTTTTTTCCTTTAGCGCGGAAAGGCGGGGCGGCGATTGCAACAACTCTGCGACATGGCAGATGAGCGAGGTCAGCTCATCGCACGGCTCGGCAATGATGCGATCCTTGCGGCTCTCATGTACGATGACATTGCGCAAGCGGGCACAGAGCAGAAGATCTTCCTCATACTTGCGGATGGTCTTATGGAACTGAGCACAACGCCGTACAAGATCGGAGAATTGCAAATTTCCCTTTCCCCGGTAAATGACACGCATCCTGGCATCGATAGTGTTATAGGCTGATATAAATTCAACTGCATTTGACATGTCTTGATTATAGCACATTCCGACCGCGATTTCAATCCCTAAAAGTCATTTCTTTTTTTTCTGTAAAAACCTCTTTGCCGGGTCTCGACGAGATGATACTCCTGCTCCCGCGTCAATTCGTATGAGCAAAGATTTCTTGGCGAGGCAAACCGCACTTTCCCGCCGATGTCCGCTGCAAAGGCATAGCCATATCCGCAAAGCAGAAACGGGATGCCATAAAAAAAGGCTTGCGCGCGGGCAAGAACAGGCTCCAAGCTGTCCGAGAACTGTTCAAAAATGTTGATCGCAATCTCGGCGCCGCAGGCGGACAGCGTTTCTCCGACGCGCGGGAAATAGATGTCCTCCGCGACGATGACCCCAAGTCTTCCCACCTTTGTCTCATAAATCTTGACGCCGGCTCCGGCGCGATAGGCTCCGCCGTCGATCCGATTGACCATATCGGAGACACCGAGGATACGGCCCCGTTCTGCCACAACGACCGACTTACGCCGCATACTGTGCGAATCGGTAAAGCATCCGCCGATCACAACATTCTGCGCCTCCTTGGAGAGGAGCGCGACGTCTTCAAACAGATTTGTCTCTCCGCGCAGTTCGCGCTCGTAGCTCACCTCGCCGAGCGCCTGAAAGCCGCATAGAATGACGTCCGCACCGCACGCCTGCAAGTCTGCCGTTTGATCGCTTAAATTCCCGTTTGTCAGAAAACATATCCGCATAGCCCACCCCACGCAGTATATGCCGCAACAAAAGAAAATGACAAAAAGGCGCGCCATCCGGCACGCCGTCATTTATGTGCAATTATCTGTGTTTCCCGCGGAAGAACAGCGCGACCGTCCCCGCGCCGGAATGCGTCCCGATGACGCTTCCGATCATGTTGACAACGATCTCGTGCCCCGCAAAGCGTTCCTTCAGGAGACTGACGAGATAGTCGACATCCTCCTGGCAGTCGCCGTGGCTGATAAAGATGGGGTCATCCTTTTCCAACGTTTGCAATTCGACCATCTTATCGGCAAGCGCGGAGATAGACTTGCGTCTGCCCATTGTCTTGCCGATAGCGATAAGATGCCCGTCGTTATCCACATGCAGCACGGGCTTGATGCGCAGAAGCGACCCGATCGCCGCGGTCGCACCGGACACTCTGCCGCCGCGCTTGAGGTGAAACAGGTCATCCACGGTAAAGTAATGGCAGATATGCCACTTCAGATCTTCCGCATATGCAACGGTCTCCTCCAGCGTTGCGCCCGTATCCGCCTTTTTGACGATATAGTCAACAAAGAGTCCCTGCCCCATCGAAGCGCAGAGAGAGTCGACAACGCGGACTTGCGCTTTGGGATAGGTTTCCATCATTTCCTTTGCCGCAGTGACGTAGCTGGAATAGGTGCCGGACAGCCCGGACGAGAACGCAACGATCAGGACATCCTTGCTCTGTTTGGCATAAGGCTCAATATGCGCGATCGCCTGCGCGGGCGTGATCTGGAAAGTCTTCGGCATCGCACCGTTTCGCAGAAGCTCATAAAACTTCTTGACGTCCATCTCTCCGCCTTCCTCGCCGTACGTCTGACCGTCCAGCGTAAATCCGAGTTTGATACAATCAATGTCATGCTGCGCATAATATTCGACGGGCAGATCACTGCCCGTATCTGTGATCAGAACAAATTTTCTTGCCATAGTCGCTCATTCCATCCTTACTAAAAATTCTTTTAGAAAAATTATACACAAATGGAACGAATTTGTCAATTGCTGAAGCCGCGTTTAGCGCAGCTGTGTAAAATTTTTTACCCGCAGCACGCGGAACGTGATCGTCACGGCCGTCTTTCCCCGCTCTTCCCGAACAGCAAACGCCAATTCCCCGTCCAGTTCAAAATATTCCTCCGCAACATGTGCAAAATCCCGCACGGCCGCCGCTTCACATGCCTCGCTGATGACGGCTTTATCCTGCCGCAGGATGCGTTCCAGACGTTCTTTGTCTCTCATCTCCTTTTCCTCCTCGCCTGATTGGGCAGATCGGCGCATGTCTCCGCCAGCGCACGAAACGCGCGAGAGCGCGCAACGATGTTTTCTCTGAAGATCTTGTCCTCTTCGGTGACGATGCCTACAAGCGGCACACGCAGCGCCGCAGAAATCTCATCCGGACTAAGCATCCCGCTGCGCCGCCTGTCGCGGCGTACCTGATTGACCACAAGTCCCACCGATGTAAACTTGTAGCTTTTCAGGATCCCCGCCACGCGGTCCGCATCCCGGAGCGCCGAAATATGCGGCGTTGTGACGAGCAACGCTTCCTCTGCGCACGATGCCGCACGGTGAAAGCCGTCCTCGATCCCTGCGGGCGAATCGATCAGGATGTAGTCGAACTGCGGTGCGAGCGTATCGAGAATGAGGCGGATCGCCTGCGGAGAGACATATCGCTCCAGGACCCGGTTGCTGGAAAGGACGTACAGCGTCGGATAGCGAGGATGCGGCACGAGCGCCTGCTTTGCACGGCACCGTCCTTCGACCGCATCGAGCACGTCGTACAGGGCACGATTTTCGACACCGAGCACGACGTCCGCATTATTGAGCCCGAAGTCAAGGTCACACACGACGACGCGATAGCCCTGCCGCGCGAGCTGAACGGCAAGATTACAGCAGACGGTCGTCTTTCCGACCCCTCCTTTTCCCGATGTGATCACGATCTTTCTCGCCATACGGCCCTCCCGCGCGCGCATTTTCCCATATTTTATCATATACAATTACAACAGATCGCGGGACAAGTTGTCGGGGACGGTCAAATTTTGACGAAAGGAAAGGACCCTGCATTGCAGGATCCTTTCCTTCACATGTCAGCGCTGCAAAAGGCGCCTGATGTACTGTTCGTATTCTTCGTCGGTAAGTTTTTTGATCTTTTTCTTCGCCATCGTAAGCCTCGCTCCATGTAGTACCGACAGTATGGACCGAAGCAGCTCCTTTTATTCGGTACGGAGCGCAATGACGGGATCCTTCTTTGCTGCAGACTGCGCGGGAATAAGTCCCGAGATGAGCGTCAGGACGACGCTGACGCAGACCATGATGAATGCCGTCAATGCGGGCAGCGACGCGATCCCTCCGATCCCCGTCAGCGATTCCAAAACAAGGCTGATGACGATGCAAAGCAGATAGGAGATCGCAATGCCGATGAGCCCCGCCGTAAGCCCGATGATGAAGGTCTCCGCATTGAACAGGTTGCGCACGTCCTGTTTGCGCGCGCCGAGCGAGCGGAGGACACCGATCTCCTTGACGCGCTCGACGACGGAAACATATGTGATGATGCCGATCATGACCGAGGAGACGACGAGCGAGATCGCCGTAAACGCCACGAGCACATAGGTGATGATGTCGATCATCGTCTGCATGATGCTCATCAGCATGCCCACCGTATCGGTATAGGTGATCTGCATGGAGCGCGCCTCGTCGCTGTAATCGTGGTCGGTATTCCACTGATCAAGGTAGTTGAGGACAAGCTCTTTGTTGTCGAAGTCGTTTGCGTAGATCGCGATGCGGCTCACACTGTTGCTTCCGCCCAACGTTTTAATTGCATCGTCCGGCGTTTGGGCAACGTAAACATTGACGTCCGTCATGACCTCGTACAGCGTAAAACTGCCCGTAAGATTCTCCGTCGCAACAGGCATGAGATAGATTTCCGTTCCCCCATAACTGAATTTTGCCTCATCGCTCTTCATCCAGTTGACAATCCGGGAATTCAGATTTCCTTCAATGTATGTGCGGACGGTCTTTTCCGTAAGATTGAGCCCCATAGAAAGACATCCGTAGGAAAGGCTCTCCTTTAAGCGAAGAATGCCGGATATAGTAAGATTGATCCCTTCGCCTTCCTCCGCCGTCAAAACGTCCTCATTGGGATCGCTGTAATTTGTCCTATCTCCTTGGTAAGAAAACGGATATTGATTGGACAGATAGGATGCCTGTGTCCAGTTCTCGTTTTTCGTATATACGGCATCATTAAAATAAAGCGTGTACCGTTTCCTGAGGATCTCATCGAAAAGAAGCTTATCCGCATCAGGATCCGCCACTTCTTCCGCATCGTCATCGCCGAGATTGAACAGATCCATGAAGCGATCTTCGCTCAGAAGTCCGAGCTGTGCCAGCGTCAGATCCGTGACCTGATTGTTCTGCCCGACGACCAGTACTGCTTCGTTCTCGTTTTGCGGGAACGTACCCGCAACGATATCGTACTGATCCAGGACATACGCTCCGTACCCGAGGTTGGCGTTATCCGAAGTCCCCGGCATGACGTTGACGACATCGGTAAAATAGTCGGCAAAGCCGATGAGAGAACTGTACTGCGAGGCAAATGCCATGAGGTCGGTGATATACTTGCTCTTCAGGTTGGACAGCGAGCGCGTCGTCAGCTCGGTCGCGGTATTGTCGCCGTCGGGGAAGGTCTCCGCCTGCAGGAAGAGATTATCGGAAATGCTCGCGCCGTAGCTGTACATGATCTCCGAATACCACGAGGGGTCCATATCCTCCAAATATGCGACGTACTCATCGGAGAGGTTGTTGGTCGCCGCCATGCCGTTGGCAAGACTGGTGAGGAAGGAATCGATATAGACCTTATCGTCCAGCTGCGACACATCGGGCATATCCTGCGGCGAGGTAAAGGAGGTCATCACCGAGGCAAGATCGAAAGAGCTCTCCGAAATCGTAACAGGGTAATAGGAAAGCATATCCTCTTCCGTCTGACGGATATAGTTGTTGAACCCGTTGGAGAGCGCCAGCACGAGGCAAACGCTGATAATGCCGATACTGCCCGCAACCGACGTCAAAATCGTGCGTCCTTTTTTGGTGAGCAGATTTCTTGCGCTGAGAGCAAGCGATGTGAAAAAGCTCATGCGGGCACGCAGCTTCTTCTGCTTTTTGCCCTTTGATACGGTCTTCGATTGGGGCCCGACTTCCGCTGCAGACGTCTGCATTTCTTCCGCTTTGTCGGAAACCGACTGCGCCTTTACGGATCCTTCAACGTTGACATCGCGTGCGACGTCCTCTTCCCCGTAATAGGGCGCGGAATCCGATTCAACCAAACCGTCTTTCAGGCGCACGATACGGGACGCATACTGATAGGCAAGCTCCGGGTTATGCGTGACCATGATGACGAGCCGCTCCCCCGCAATTTCCTTGATCAGCTCCATGATCTGAACGCTCGTCTCGGAGTCCAGCGCGCCGGTCGGTTCGTCTGCAAGCAGGATATCCGGGTTGTTGACGAGCGCACGCGCAATGGCAACGCGCTGCATCTGCCCGCCCGAGAGTTGGTTGGGTTTCTTATCCAGCTCGTTTCCGAGCCCGACACGCTCAAGCGCCTGTTTTGCACGCGCCTTGCGCTCCTCTCTGCCCACGCCCGCGATGGTGAGCGCAAGCTCTACATTCCCGAGTACCGTCTGGTGTGGGATGAGGTTATAGGACTGAAAGATAAATCCGATACGATGATTGCGGTAGATATCCCAGTCCCTGTCCCTGAAATTTTTGGTCGAACGACCCTGAATGACAAGGTCACCCGTCGTATAGTGGTCAAGACCGCCGATGATATTGAGAAGCGTCGTCTTGCCGCAGCCCGAAGGGCCGAGCACACAGACAAACTCGCTCTCACGGAATGCAAGGCTGATGCGCTTGAGAGCGTGAACCGTTCCCGACGCGATCTTATATTCCTTTGTGATCCCTGAAAGCTTTAACATAGGCAAACCATACGGGAACAGGACGGAAAATTACTTTCCTGCACCGTCGTGCTCCGCCTCGCGCTCTTTTTCGCGTTCCTTCATGACCTGATCGACGACCTTACGCAGCGCATCGTACTCCGCAAAGAACGTCTTGATCTTGTCTTCCCCATAGATATCGACAATGCGTTGCATCGTCTCATTTGCCCGCTTGCACTGCTCTTCAAAAACAGCCATTGACTGCTCCGAAAGACAGATATAGGCGATCTTTCTGTCCGTGGGAGACGCAACGCGATTGACGATCCCGCGCTGCTCCATTTTCGTCACGATCTGCGAGACCGCGGAACGGGTGATGCCGAGCCGGCGTGCAAGCTCGGAGGAGATGATGTGCTTCCCCTTTTCCGACTCCAGAATAACTTCCCGCAGCAAGTGAAATTCCGTGCGGGACAGATTGGTGACGCCTGCAAAAAAGTCTATGTTTTCCAGCGTGCGCATCAATTCAAAGCTCTTGATAAGATATTCGTTGATTTCCATAGGGACGCTCCTTAAATTGTAGGATTCTGAACAATTTTATTATATGACACAATGCAGGGCTTGTCAACCCAAAAATTACGATTTTTTACAAATTCACAATCTTCTCACTTAACAATCTCCCGCTCTTTACACAGCGGGACAAAAAGTACATTACCGGCTCAGGAATGCGCGGGCTTAGCGCCGAAGTACGAGTAAAATGTGCATGCGATCCCCGCATTCCAAAGTCTGCGCATTTTATCCGGTCTGCCGCCGAACGCACGCTGTGCCCCATCGTATCCTGAAAGAAAGTAACAGCTCCAATCGGGCAACGATCGGTACATTTTGCCAAAATCGCGGTACAATCCCTGTAAATCGGCTGCTTTCAGACGCTCACCATATGGCGGATTGGAAATGAGCACGCCGCAAGGTTCGCTGCTTGAAAAGCTGCGCATGTCGCCGGCCGAAAATCGAATGTCGCGGACAACGCCTGCGCGCTTGGCGTGGAATTTCGCGATCTCCACAGCCCCAGGGGATATATCGCTTGCAAAAACGGGCGGCATCGGCGCATGATCTTCCAGATCCCGCGCCTCTTCGCGCGCCTGCTCCAGGACTTCGGGGGAGCACTTCCACCGCGTAAAATCAAACGAGCGCTCCTTCCCCGGAGCAATGTTGCGCATATACAATACAGCCTCGATGGGAATGGTGCCGCTGCCGCAGAATACATCGGCAAACGGCTTTCCCGCGCGGAAAAAAGAGCTCTCCACCATTGCGGCGGCCGTCGTCTCCCGCAGCGGCGCAGAATATGTTCTGACCCGGTATCCGCGCTTGTGCAGACCGTCGCCCGTTGTATCCAGCGTGACGCTCGCCCGATCTCCGACAATATACACACCGACAACGGCGCGCGGTCCGCGCTCGTCCAGCGTATTGACGCCGAGCTTTGCGCGCAATCGCTCGACAACCGCCTTTTTGGTGACGCCGCCGGAAGCTTTGATCGCCATCAGTTTGCTGTCAACACACTTGCCGTCCATCAGAATACGGTCGTGCGCACCGAGATAGTCTTCCCATGCAATGGCAGAAACACCCTCATAGAGCGCGTCAAAGTCGGGCGCGGAAAACTCCGCAAGCTCGATGAGAACACGCTCGCCTGCGCGCAGGTTGACATTGAGACGCGCGACATCCCGCCAGTCTCCCTCCAGACGGATCCTGCCCTGCAGGGCGGGGCAGGATCCGTATCCGAGCTGTTTCAACTGCCGTTTTACAGACGCCTCTACGCCAGACGCGACGGGCACAGACAATTTCATTCCTCTTCCTCCGCAGCCGCTTCCGGAACGACAGGATGCAGCGGCGACGTGACTGGCGTCATATCGTATTTATCGTCCAGATCGCCGAGCAGCTCTTCGATCATATCCTCACGCGTGATCAGACCGCACGCGTTTCCGGCTTCACCGACGATGACCATATGCACGCGGTCTGCCTGCATCTGTTTGAGAAGCGCGGAAACTTTGTTATCTGTCGTTGTGTATGTGACCGGCCAGATCAGATCGGCAAACCCCTTTGTCTTGAGCAGCAAATGCTCATAAAAGTCGGCACGGTATAAGATCCCCACGATATTGCGCTTCTCTCCCTCGTAGACGGGGATGCGCGAAAAGTTGGTATCGCGGAACATGTTATAAATACGCCGCTCCTGTTCGCTAAGGCTCACGGCGGCGACCCTGTCCAGCGGGATCATACATGACCCGACGTGTAATTCATCAAAGCGGAGCGTCTTGTTGATCAGCTCATGCTCGGTATCGTTGAGCACCCCGTCCTCTTTGACGTCGGAAACGAGCATTCTGAACTCTGTCTCCGTATATTTCGGCTCCTCCTTGCCAAGGCGGAAGATGTGGAAAATGAGCTTCTCCCACTTCCCGAACAGCCACGACAGCGGGAAAAACAGCTTTGTGAGCAGCCAGAGGGGGTATGCGGCAAAACACGCAAAACTCTCCGGCATCGCCTTTGCGACCGTCTTGGGCGTGACCTCGCCGAAGATAAGCACGACGACGGTGACGATCACGGTGGAGAGCACAGCTCCAAGATCCTCTCCCCAAAGCCCGACAAAGAGCAACGTCGCGACCGTAGATGCCGTGACATTGACGATATTGTTGCCGATGAGCAGCGTCGTCAGGACGCGGTTATAACTTTCACTCAGGGAGAGCGCAATGCGCGCGGTATGTTTTTTCTTGGCAAAGCGGCGCATGCGTATCTCTGAGAAACTCGTATATGCAGTCTCCGTCGCGCTGAAAAAGGCAGAAAATGCTACCAATATGACAAGCGCGATCAGCATTCCGACCATAGCAGGCGTCATTCGTCCACCCCCTCTTCCTGCGGCCCCGGCTCGGGCGTGGGGAGCGACGTAACGGGCGTTAAGTCGTATTTATCGTCCATATCTCCGAGCAGTTCTTCGATCATATCTTCACGCGTGATGATGCCGAGCGCATCATCCTCCGAACCGACGAGCAGCATATGCTCGCGCATCGTGCGCAGTCGCTCCATCAGATCGGAGACCTTTTCATCGGGCGAGACAGCGGAAATGGGACGAATGATATTGTCAAAGTCCCTTCTGCCTGCCAGCATGTTTTCATAAAAGTCTGCGCGGTACAATATCCCCTCGATATTGCCCTTGGTGCCTTTATAGACGGGAAGGCGGGAGAAATTGGTCTCACGGAAAACGCGAAAGACGACGCGGTCATTCTCGCGCACGTCCACCGCAACGACGCGCTCCAACGGGACCATGCAGTCGGCGACTGTGAGTTCATCGTAGCGCAGCGTCCTGTGAATGAGTTCCTGCTCGGTATCGTTGAGTACCCCCTCCTCCTTTACGTCCGAGACGAGCATCTTGAATTCCTCCTCGGTGAGCCGGGGCTCCTTCTTTCCAAGTCCGAAAACATAAAAAACGACCTTCTTCCATAGCTCGAACAGCCATACGAGCGGCAGGAAAAGGCAGATCAACACAGACAAAGGATATGCAGCCGCGCAAGCGAACGCCTCGGGCAAACGCTTGGCAAGCAGTTTGGGCGTGATCTCGCCGAAGATGAGCAATATAACCGTAACCGTGACCGTCGAAACGACAGAGCCGACCTCCTCACCCAAGAGCGAGGTAAAGATGAGCGTGCCGATCGTTGCCGACGCAATATTGACGATATTATCGGCAATGAGCAGCGTCGTCAGGATCCGGTTGTAATTTGCACTCAGGCGGAACGCCATGCGCGCGGTACGTTTTCGCTTAGCAAAGCGTCGCATACGCACCGCAGAAAAACTTGTGTATGCCGTCTCTGTGGCGCTGAATAAGCCCGACAGGATGACAAGCACGACAAGAGCGATCAATAGTCCGATCGTTCTACTGTCCATGGGAAAAACCCTGAATCCTCCTTCCAAAAAAAATTTTTATATCGAAACGGCGCCTTCCGCCGTCTCATCCTCCGGTTGCTTTCTGACCAACTTAAGCAGGCGAATACTCCCCTTCCCGCGCACAAGGACGCGGTGCTCCGGCTCCGATGCCGGAAGGGCGGGCGATTCTTCCTCGGACACAAGCTCCGTCCCGAACACCTCGGCAACGGGCGGATCGGGATGCAGCCACTCGGGAATAATATCCGGCACAGGAGATGCGCGCATGGCGACCAGCCTGGAATACGCGCGGGCACATGGCATTTCCTCCGTGCGCACGCAATAGCGGCAACGCCGATAGCGCCCGCACATATCAGAACAATGCTTTTCGCTGTCCTTCCACTTTTCAACTTCCAGATACTCCTGAAGCTGCCGTTCGGTCACACCGCGCCTCCTGTTGCAGTTATTATACGATACATTCCTGGAAAATGCAAGCATCTTATGCTATTTATCTTTGACCCGTCAATATTCATCGAGAAAGCTCCCGCGTTTTCCGTCCTTTCTCCAACCGACGATACAATCCAGCGCAACATTATGCATGCTGCGGAATACATTATTTGCAGCCTCGGGGTTGGTTTGCTCCATGTGCGCAAGCAGCTGCTTCATCTCCCGCCGCTTGCTCTCCTCTTCTTTGTTTGCCACGCGCTCGGTAAAGCGACAGGCGCAGTTGAGAAAGTGCAGATCGTTGTCCTGCGCCCAGCGCACGACATCGCGCTCGCGGACGGCATACAGCGGGCGGATGAGCTCCATGCCCGGATGCCCGGTCGAACGGAGCTTTGGCATCATCGTCTTGATCTCCGCGCCGTACAGCATGCTCAGAAGGGTCGTGCCGACGACATCGTCAAAGTGATGTCCCAGAGCGATCTTGTTGCAGCCGCACTTCTTGGCAAATTCATAGAGATACCCGCGGCGCATGCGCGCGCAGAGATAGCACGCGGAGCCCGTCTGTACGCTGTCCACCACGGCGAAGATGTCGCTTGCGAAGATACGCACGGGAACGCCGAGCTTTTGTGCATTCTCCTCGATCCGCTGCCTGTTCTGCGGCGCGTAGCCGGGATCCATGACAATGAACTCCAGCCAGAATTGGTATTTGCCATGGCGGCACAGCTCCTGCATGCACTTAGCGAGCAGAAAGGAATCCTTTCCGCCCGAAATACACACCGCGACCCTGTCCCCCTCCTGCAGCAGCTCATACTGCTTGACGCTCTTTACAAAGGGACACCAGATCTCCTTGCGGAATTTTTTGATGATGGAACGCTCGATCTCTGCGACGCTCATGCCCTGTTTTCCTGTAAAAATGCATGCGCAGAATAGGCAGCGACCAACCCCTCGCCCGCCGCCTTGGCGTACTGATAGGGTCTGCCCGTGACGTCGCCCGCGGCGAACAGTCCGCGCAGGTTAGTGGACATGTCCCGCCCGACCTTCACCGCGCCGCCCTCCGCTTCCAGACCGCCGACGAGTGCGGCAGGGGGCGCCGCGTTCTTCAGGAAGAACACGCCGTCCACGGGGAGTTCGCCCCCCTTTAAGAGGAGCTTTTCCACGCGCATGCCGCCCTCGACGGCGAGCGGCTTTTCCTTGTGCACGACAATGTTCGGGGCATGGAAGGACGCATCGGGATAGAGACAGAAGGCGTGCACCTCCTTGGCAAAGCCCGCAAGATACTCCGCCTCCTCCGCAAATTTCCCGTCGGAGAGAACGGCGGCGATCGTCTTGCCGCGGTAGAGCGCGCCGTCGCACACGGCGCAGTAGCTCACGCCCCGCCCGAGAAAGTTTTCCTCCCCCCTGACCGCGCCAGCCGTCTCCACGCCCGTCGCCAGAATGACCGCACGCGCGGAAAAGACCTGCTCGCCCGCCGTGAGCGTGAAGGGCTCGCCCGCGTAGATGCCGTCCACGCGCGCCTTGGTGAGCGAGATGCCCTCGCGTGCCATCTGCTCCTCGATGCGGGAGGCAAACAGCGCGCCGTTGCCGAGCAGGGCGGGATAGTTGCGCACATATTCCGCCGCGCGCAATTTTTCACCGAGCAAATCGGCGCCCAGCCAAAGCGTATTTCGTTTGAGACTGTGCAGCGTGAGCGCGGCAGAGTACCCTGCAATGCCGCCGCCCACGACGATGACGTCATAAACAGTTTGCATGATCTCAGTATAACACAGCCCGACGATCCTGTCAAGTAAGCGCATATGCGGAAAAATATTACAGAAATTCATTCAAGTATTGACATTTCAGGCAATCAAAATTATAATAGACGCATATGGTCACAAAACGCACAACGGGAACAGGACGACGCATCGCGGTGCTCGGCATCCTCACGGGACTGGGGCTGGTCGCATTTTTACTGGAGAGCCTCATCCCCATCCCCTATCTTCCTGGCGCGAAGCTTGGATTTTCCAACATCTTTTCCATGCTCGCGCTCGTGCTGTACGGGCTGCCCAACGCCCTCGTCGTGGTGCTCGTGCGCACCTTTTTGGGCAGCCTGTTCGCAGGGAACATCTCCATGATGCTCTACAGCACGACGGCGGGGCTGCTTTCCGTATGTGCATGCAGGCTGATGCTGCTGCTTATACCGCGCATCAGCTTTGTCGCCGTCAGCGTCACGGGCGCGGTGCTCCACAACCTCGTCCAGCTGTCCGTCTACTGCGCCCTTGCGGGAACAGCGCAGCTCTTCGGCTATGCCCCCTATCTGTGCCTTTTGGGCGCGGTCTCGGGCGCGATCGTCGGGCTTGCGGTGACATACACATTAAAATCACTTCCTGTGCGCATCCTGCCGCAGGACAGAGACAAAGGAGGAATCAAGTGAAACGCAAAGCTGCGCCCTTTTTCCGCGGCGTGCGGCTCGCGGGACATAAATCCCGCACAGCGCATCTGCCCATTGAGTCGCTTTCCGTGACGGGCGAAGTACATATCCCCCTGTCCCGCCATATCGGCGCGCCCGCGCAGGCAATCGTCGCGGCGGGAGATCTCGTCAAAAAGGGACAATGCATCGGAAGAGCGAGCGGCGCCGTCTCCGCTAACGTGCACGCGAGCGTCGCGGGCACGGTGACGAGCGTCGGCGAGATGCCCGACGGACGAGGCGGAACCATCCCCTGCGTCGTCATCGCGCCAAGCGAGGTGCAGGAGACGGCATATCTGCCGCCCCTTTCCGACCTCACTCCGGCGACGATCACCGAACGCATTGAGGAATGCGGCATCATCGGCATGGGCGGCGCGGGCTTCCCGACGCACGTTAAGCTCCGCCCGTCTGCCCCCGTAGATACGCTCATTCTGAACGGCGCGGAGTGCGAGCCCTACCTCACCTGCGACGACGCTCTGATGCGCACAAAGACCGATGAAATCGTGCGCGGCGCAAAGTATCTCGCCGCGGCGCTCGGCGTCAGTCAGGTGCTCATCGCAATTGAAAAGAACAAGCCCGAAGCCATTGCGGCGTTCAAACAGACAGAGCTGCCCGTCGTGCCGCTCAAAAAGCAGTACCCGATGGGCGCGGAAAAGCAGCTCATTTACTGCTGTACGCGGCGCAAAGTGCCGCTCGGCAAGCTCCCCGCGGACATCGGCGTCATTGTGCAGAACGTCGCCACCGCGTTTGCCGTCTGTGAGGCGGTGGAACTGGGCAAACCGCTCATCGAGCGCGTCGTGACCGTCACGGGCGAGGGTGCGAAAGCCCCTAAAAACCTGCTCTGCCCGATCGGCACCCCCCTCTCCGTCCTCGCGCAGGCGTGCGGCGCGGCGGAGGACACCGTCAAACTCGTGGAGGGCGGCCCCATGACGGGCACGGCGCTCACGGGCACGGACGCCATCGTCACCAAGACGACGGGCGGATTCCTCTTTTTGTCGGGCTGCGAGGCCTCAGTCTACGACCCCACGCCCTGCATCAACTGCGGCAGGTGCGCGGACGTGTGTCCCATGAAGCTGCTGCCCATGCAGACGGAGTTCTACACCGACGCAAAGGAATATGACAACGCGGCGAAGTATGGCGGCGTGCTCGCCTGCATCGAATGCGGCGCGTGTTCATATATCTGTCCCGCGCACAGACCGCTCGCACAGGCGATCAAGACGGCAAAATCCGAACTCAGGAGGAAGGCATGAATCTCATCGTATCCCCGGCACCGCACATCAAGACACGGCGCACCACACGGACGATCATGCTGGACGTCCTTATCGCCCTGCTCCCCGCAAGCGCGGCGGGCATCGTGTTCTTCGGCTGGGAAGCGGCGGTATTCATCGCGATCTCCCTGGCGGGCGCCTTCCTCACCGAGCTTGTGTGGTACCTCATCCAGCACAAGGTCTGGACGGACAGCGGCATGCTCAAAGACTTCTTCCGTCAGTTTGACCTCACTTCTCTCGTCACGGGGCTACTTCTTGCGCTTTGCCTGCCCGTGCAGATCGAAGCTTGGTACATGCCTCTTTTGGGCAGCATCTTTGCCGTCGGCGTTGCCAAAATGCTGTTCGGCGGTACGGGCAAGAATATCGTCAACCCCGCGCTCGCTGGCAGGATCATGCTGTTCATCTCCTTTACGGCGATGACCATGTATCCCGCCGCCAACTTCGGCCCCATTGCGAGTACTGCGGCGGACTTTGACCCTTCGGCAGGTTCAACGCAGCTCGGGAACTTTCTGAGCGGGCAGCCCATGCTCTCGGCACTCGATCTCTTCCTCGGCACGGGCGTTGCGGGCTGCATCGGCGAGACGTGCAAGCTCGCGCTCCTCGTCGGGTATCTCTACCTGTGCGTACGCGGCGTCATCAAATGGTATCTGCCCCTTTTGTATATCGCCGCCACGGGACTGTTCGCAATGGCATTGGAGGGCGGGTTCGGCATCAACCTGTTTGCGGAGGCGATCTTCTCGGGCGGGCTGTTCCTGGGCGCAATCTTTATGGCGACCGACTATGTGACCACCCCCAAGACGACGCTCGGCAATATCATCTACTTCATCACGCTCGGGCTCTTGACGGCGGGACTGCGGAAGGCGGTCGGCATCGAGGTCGTCTCCTTCGCGATCTTTCTGATGAACTTCGTCGTGTTCCTGCTCGACCTCGTCATCAAACCCCGCCCCTTCGGCTCCGTTAAAACAAGGAGGGCGAAACAATGACGGTCAAGCAATTCTTTAAGAGCAACGCCTTCAAGAGCCTTGCGGTGCTTATCGCGATCGTACTCGTCGCGGGCGTTCTGCTTGCTATCTGCAACGATATCTTCTTTGTCTCCGACGAGGAGCGCTTTGCCCGCTCCATTGCCAAGATCTACGGCGCAGAGGTCGAGACGCAGGAAGTCGCGCTCACCGACGAGCAGAAGTCCTACAACAACGGCCGGGTGGAGGAAGCGTATCTCGTCCTGGACGACGGGAACTATCTCCTGCACACGACGGGCTACGGCGGCTATTCGGGCGGTTCGGGCACGGTGACGCTATGGGTGGTCATCGGCTGCGAAACTTCCGCGGACGGCATGCCTACCCTTACCGGCATCGAGAAGGTCGTCTACGACACCAACGACGGACAGACGCTCATCTCCAATTTTTCAAACAGCTACTACCACTATTTCACTTCGCAGAACGAGGCGATCGCGGCGGGCGGCTACTTTACGGCGATCAAAAATTCGTCCGATGCGCTCAACAATATTGTGGCAGGCGCAAGCCAGACGTCCAACGCGATGGTCAACGCCGTGAATACGGCGCTCGCGTGCTTCCGCAACGTCATTTCGGGAGGTCAGGCATGAACGCAAAGAAATACGGCAAGATCGCATACGACGGTCTCATCACCAACAATGCGACGTTCAAACTGGTGCTGGGCACCTGTGCGACGCTCGCCATGTCCACTTCCGCAATCAACAGCTTCGGCATGGGACTCTCTGTCACTGTTGTTTTGCTTTTAAGCAACGTGCTCATCTCCCTGCTGCGCAAGGTCATCCCCAACACGGTGCGCATCCCCGCCTTTGTCGTCATCATCGCGACGATGGTCACGCTTCTTAGAATGGTGCTGGACAAGTTTATCCCCGATTTGTACGACGCCATGGGCGTGTTCCTGCCTCTCATCGTCGTCAACTGCGTCATCCTGGGGCGCGCGGAGGCGTTTGCGAGCAAACATCCCGTGCTTGACAGCGCGATCGACGGCATTGCAACGGGTTTAGGACTGACATTTGCGCTCACGTTTATCGGCATCATCCGCGAATTTTTGGGCAGCGGCTCCTTCTTCGGCATTCAGGTGATGGACTTCAAAATCGGATTCTTCACCAACTCCGCGGGCGCATTCTTCGTGTACGGCATCTGCATCGCGCTCTTTGTGTTCGTCACCAACAAGATGGAACAGGCGCGGCGCGTCAAAAAGATGCGCACGCTGCGCATGCCTGCGGGGGACGGACCGCTCCCGCCCGTGAGCGAAACGACCAAGGAGGGCAACTGAATGGCTACGACAATTTTGCTCATCGTCATATCCGCCGTCTTTTCGCAGAACTTCATTCTCGTCAAGTTCCTCGGCATCTGCCCCTTTCTCGGCGTCTCCAAAAAGACCAACAGCGCGCTCTCGATGGGCGTTGCGGTGACTCTTGTCATGCTTTTGGCGACCCTCGTCACCTACCCGTTGTACATGTATATCATGGTGCCGCTTCATATCGAATATCTGGAGATCATCTTCTTCATCTTTGTCATTGCGGCGCTCGTTCAGATGCTGGAAAAGATCATTGAAAAGATCTCCCCCGCGCTCTATCGCTCGATGGGTATCTATCTGCCCCTCATCACGACCAACTGCGCCATTTTGGGCGTTGCGGAACTGCTGCTCGTCAACGACGTCTCCGAGATCGTCAGCGGCGTGGCGGCGGGCATCTCCATGAATCTCGGCTTTGCGCTTTTGTATGCGCTCTGCTCGGGACTCGGATTTACGCTCGCCATGCTCCTCATGGGCGGCGTTCGGGAAAAGATGGAAAAACTGCCCGTTGCAAAGTGCATGAAGGGTTTTCCGATCACGATGGTCGCAGCGTGCTTTATGGCAATGGCTTTCTACGTCTTTGCCCTGCTGTAAGGAGGGACTATGCAAACAAATCTTCTTGCCCAAATCCAATGGGGTCAGGTCGGCATCGTCATCGGCATCTTTGCCGCGATCGCCGTTTTACTCACCGTCTGCATTCTGTTAGTTGCAAAATTCTGCAAGACCAATGCGGACGAGAAGGTGGAAAGCATTCTCTCCCACCTCGCCGGCGCCAACTGCGGCGGGTGCGGCTGTACGGGATGTTCCGGCTTTGCCGAAAAACTCGCCCGGGGCGAGGCAACCCTCTCCGACTGCCATGTCACGGAATCATCGCAGAAGGCGGCGATCGCCGAGATCCTCGGCGTCCCCTTCTCTGCGGGCAAGCCGACCGTGAGTATCTGCCACTGCGCGGGCGGGCAAAATGCCGCGGACGCGTTCACCTACAACGGCGCAAAGGACTGCGCCGAGGAAAACAAGCACGCGGGCGGACATAAATCTTGCAAATACGGGTGCCTGGGGGACGGCAACTGCTCCCGCGTCTGTCCCGAGGGCGCCATCTCCCTTCCCGGCGGCTGTGCGCAGGCGGACGACAAGTGCATCTCCTGCGGCGCGTGCATGCTCGCCTGCCCCAAAAAGCTGTTCTCGCGCATTCCCGCCGACGCCAAGGTCTATATCGCCTGCTCCTCGCACGCGAAGGGCAAAGCGGTCATGGACGCCTGCAAAGTGGGCTGCATCGCCTGCGGCAAGTGCGCGCGTGTATGTCCGCAGGGTGCGATCACGATGCAGGACAATCTGCCCGTCATCGACTACGATAAGTGCGTAAACTGCGGCAAGTGCGCCGAATCCTGCCCGCGCGGGAGCATTCGCACGAGATATTAAATCGTTTCTTCAAAAAAACGGGGCGCTTTGAACGAGCGCCCCGTTTTTGCTGTCGTGATTTATTTGCGTCGCTATTGATTCGTCTGTGCAGATGTCCCGAGTGCAGTAGCGAGCGCCGCGCACCGTGCCATGATGCTCTCCTGCGTGATCGCGCTTCTGCGCACAATGTCATACCCGTGCATCGTGCCGGATGTCTCCCGCACCGTCACGGGTACATGCTGTTCACGCAGCTTCTCTGCAAAGGCGACGCCTTCGTCGTGCAGACAGTCATACTCCGCCGTCTCCAGATAGGTCGGCGGAAAAAAGCTGAAGTCCCCCTCTTCCGCGGGGGAACGATACTGCCCGTCCGCAAGATAGTACTGCCACATTTTTTTGTTCAGCCGCGCGTTCCACATGGGCGTATCGGAAAAAGCCTGCATCGACTGCATCTGCATGCGCCGATCGAGCACGGGATAGACCAGCATGAAAAAGCGCGGCGCGGGAAGCCCTGCCCGATGCGCGCGAAAAATAACGTCCGCCGCCAGACAGCCGCCCGCCGAGTCCCCGCCCACCGCAAGGCGCGCGGGGTCAATGGCAAGCTCTGCGGCATGCTCCGCCGCCCACGCATACGCCGCAAAACAGTCCTCGTTGGGCACGGGATAGGCATATTTTGGCGCGAGGCGGTAGTCGACCAAGAGCACGCGACACCCCGTCCGCGCATATGCCGCGGCGTTCCGATAGTGATACCTCGCCGCCTTGAACACAAATCCGCCGCCGTGAAAATAGACAAGGCAGGGCAGTTTTCTCTTCTCCCCTTTTGGCGAGATGAGAAAGGCACGCACGGGCACTTTTCCCGCGACCGTGACGCGGCGCACCGAAACGCCTCTGCTGCCCTTCGGCACAAGGGAGAGCGCCGCGCGCGCAAGCACAAAGATTCCCCGCCCGAACGGCGGGGAAAATCTTGAAAAGATACCAAAACTCCGATCGACCGGATAGCGCGTCCGCATGATCTCCTCCTGTGCGTGTCTAAGCGGTTAGCTCCGCTTCGCGCGTCGCTTTGACGGCCGCGGCGATCGCAGACGATGTCTCATGCCCCTTCGCATGGACGGCAAAGACGAACATTGCCTCAAACTGCGAGGGCGCATCGTACTGTCCTGCGTTTAGCATTGCGCCAAAATAACGCGCGAATGCCACCGTATGGTCTCCCGCCGCCAACGATCTTGCCATACCCGCAAGGTCGGGAATCACGCCGCAGCGCTGCCTGATTTATGAGCAACAAATTCCTCTAAAAAACGCTTACCGATCGACAATCCCATCTTCCCGCAAGATGGCGGCAGTACCGACGTCGAGTTCCGCCGATCCCGTGTCACAAGCTTCTGCCTCAGGATCCTCTTCCACGGAGCGTGCCCGACGAACAACAAGGACGACCTTATGGACAGCCATCGTCAAGGCAGTCATAACACACAGAAAACTCAGCAAGATCGGAATAAGAACGGAATATCTTATAACAATGATAGTATTTTCAGTGAAATTCTCTTTTGGAATAGACTGCAATACAGCAAGTATTACAGTAAATAATAACAGATAGAGAATCACTATGACGAACGCCGTGATCAGCCCCGTCTTCACAACGGGCGACAATCTGACGCCACATTGTTTCCGCTCGGCAACAGATGCGATCGCATTCTTCTGATCCTGTTCCGATCCTCCGTGATCAATATCC
The DNA here is from genome assembly GCA_944367185.1 of uncultured Clostridia bacterium. Taxonomy (GTDB): domain Bacteria; phylum Bacillota; class Clostridia; order Christensenellales; family Borkfalkiaceae; genus Gallimonas. Next base: position 28,034 of record CALVWM010000016.1, read on the forward strand.
TGATTATAGTATCCAAGCGTCACAGACTTGAGATCCATCTGATAATGCTCGGCGATCTGAATCAGAAACTCCATACCGACTCTTGCTTTGTCGCACTCCCACATGGAGAGCAGCTGGCGGGAAACGTGCAGGACTTTGGCAAGATCGACCTGTCTCTCTCCGTGTGCGATCCGCAGATCCCTCAGAAATGCACCGTTTGTCTGTAATGAATCATCCATGGTTCAATTCTATCACAATTCTTACAAAAATGCAAGAAATGAACACCCGAATATCGGCGAGAGCTTGCAAAAAACACCTTCCGGACCCTTTTTCAGTATCAGCACATCCGCAACACATAAAAACGATATCAACAGGCAGGATCTTCCGTCGTTCCGGCATGTTCCGTAGGATCCCCGCTCTCATAAGACTGGAAAGATTTTTTCCGACAGCATGAAAAAAGCGCTCCGGAAAGAGCGCCTGATGCTTGGTGCGGTCGACAGGAATTGAACCTGCATGGTGTGAACCACAAGATCCTTAGTCTTGCGCGTCTGCCAGTTCCGC
>CALVWM010000017.1 GCA_944367185.1 uncultured Clostridia bacterium
CCCAACGTGGGCAAGAGCACGCTGCTTTCCAAAATTTCTGCCGCCCGTCCCAAAATTGCGGACTACCATTTCACGACCCTTTCTCCCAACCTTGGCGTCGTGCAGTACTATGAAAATTCCTTTGTCGCGGCGGATATCCCCGGGCTTATCGAGGGCGCGGCGCAGGGTGCGGGGCTGGGACACGGGTTTCTGCGTCATATCGAGCGCACGCGCATGATCTGCCACGTCCTGGACATCGCTGGCACAGAGGGACGCGATCCCTTGGAGGATTTTGAAAAGATCAATGCAGAGCTTGCGGCATATTCCGAAAAGCTCGCCGCGCTCCCGCAGATCGTTGTGCTGAATAAGTGCGACTGTCCCGGCGCGCAGGATAATATCGCCCGTTTTCATGCGGCGCATCCCGATCTTACCGCCTGTCCCGTTACGGCGCTCAGCGGCGAGGGGACAAAGGAGCTTTTAGATAAGGTCTGGGCGCTGCTTCAGACTCTTCCGCCTGCCGAGCGCATTCCCTCGGATGAGTTTGCGTTTGAGGAAGAGGATACCTGGCAGTTTGAGATCTTCCGCGACGAGGAGGGCGCGTATGTTGTCGTTGGGGGACTGGTCGACCTTCTCTGCCGCAACGTCGTTCTGAACAATCCCGACTCCATGCAGTATTTTCAGCGCATGCTCAAGACTCGCGGCGTTTTTAAGGCACTTCAGAGCATGGGGTGCAAGGAAGGGGACACGGTCGTTGTCGGCGACGTCGAATTTGAATTCATACCTTAAGAGGAGACTTATGGAACGCGGACTTCGTGCATTCTTTTATGATTACCATTATTACTTGTTTCCCGACGGCATGACGCTGGAGGAACTCAGGGCGGCGGACAAGGTGTGCGTCAAACACCTCAAAGAGGAGCGCTGCATGGCGCCGGATTTCGTCTATGAGAGCGTTGTCGAGGAGGAGCTGACGATCGAAGCGCCCGAGCGCATCTTTGAAGTGGAGGTCAACCTTTACACGGGCGCGGAGTATGATGCGATCTTAAAGCAGCACGTTGAGCGCGTCTGTCCCGGATGCGAGCGCTATGAGGACGACGGTACCGACGATCTTGAAGGGCATCATGAAGAGATGTCGCTGGACGGCGTGTGCTATCTGCGCAACGGCGAAGAAGAGCCGTGGAGCTTCGGGTACTGTACGTTTGTGTTCTGGCTCCGCATCGCGGACAAGCTCAACGATCTTGCGGCGTGCATCGATGCGGGCGATCAGGAGAAGCTGAACAGCCTCATCAACGAGGAGCTGGAGCACTTCTATCTTCCGCTCAGGTTTTACGGTGCGGTGCGCGGAGGCAGGTACTGTCTGTATTTGCGCGGCGACTGGCGTAACTCACCTTCCGCGTATATGACGGAGCGCTACCTTGCCGAGTGCGGCGCGCTTGCGACGTCACCCCTCGTCGCGGCGGGCTGGACGGTGGACTATTTGCTGCCAGAGGGCGTCGTCAGTCACAAGAGCGCGTATGATGAACGCTGCATGGGACGGGTGGAGATGACGGAAACGGGCACGACCGTCTATTTGTATGTCCCCGAGGGAGAGGATTCGACTGCGCGTGCAAACGATGTGTTCGAATGTATGGCGGAGGACGTCGGCGAATACGCGGCGCTGTGCGCCTTTGCCTGGGTGGAGCCGACGCCTTCGCGCGTGGGCATGCTCCCCCGCAAGAAATTCGCGCGTCAGCTCAAGGCTGCGGCGAATGCGTTCCTTGCCTCGATGGACGCCGAGGACGAGCATGCGCTCATCTCGCCCTTTGCGGCGGGCTACGGCTATGACGGCGGCGCGGACGAAAAGCAGCTTCCCTATCGCGAGAAGCTCGCCGAGGGCTTCACGCAGGCGCCCGATATCGCGCTCATCGACCGAGGCGTGCTGGACGGAGCGAAGGAGGAGCTGCCCTGGTGGCTGCGCGTGTATGCCTTCGGTTATCTGTACTTTCCCAACGTGCATGCAGGGGAGGACCTTGTTTCCGTCATCGCATGGTATCTGGGCAATCTCAAGGAGGCGCCCCTGTACGAACAGGAGGAGAGCGGCATTACGGCAGTCAACCTCGGATTCGGTTACGGCGCCGAGCGCGGATTTTTCCTGGATATGATGGTCATGGACGAAAAGCGGTTCCTGCGTATGCTCAGAATGCTCGCGCCCATGCTGCAAGCCTACGGCGCGAAGGCGGTCATCGTCAACGAGCATGGCGCGGTGGCGTACGAGTGCGGCTATGACTTCCTCCCTGCGGGCGGATTGAACTGAAAAGGAGCGGGCATTGCCCGGAAAGAATATGACAAGCAAACAGAGAAGCAAACTCAAATCCATTGCGGCGAACCTCTCGCCCGTCACGCAGATCGGCAAGGGCGGGATCTCGGACAACCTGTTAAAAACGCTCTCCGAGGCGCTGGAAGCGCGTGAGATCATCAAGGTCAATGTGCTGCCGACCGCCGAAGCGGACGCGGACACCATGGCACAGAACGCGGCGGACCTTTTGGGCGCGGAGGTCGTGGCGGTCATCGGCAGGAAGGCGATCTTCTACCGCCGCTCCTCGCGCGAGGACGTGGAGCATATCGAGCTGTAAGCCTTTCCGGCGGCATCCGCCGGGCATAGTGATCGGCATCGAAAGACAAACTGACGCGCGCGGCGGCGGGCAAACGCCCGCCGCCGCGCGAACGGAACAGAACGCCGCGGCAGCTTCAGCTGCCGCGGCGTTCATGTCTTTTGAATGCTTTGACTCGTTCGGCAAGCCGCCGGATCGTCAGATCTGAGCGGGGTCGATGATCGCGGCATAGCCGTACAGGATGCCCGTGAGGAAGAATGTGCCGTCGTCGCGTTCAAATACCGCACCGGGGACAACATCGCTGCGATAAATAAATTGGTTTGCTTGACGGTCGAAGATGAGCAGCCCGCCCGTCTGGTCGATCACAAAAGAGTATTTGTCTGAGATGTACAGCGTCGCCGCGGGCGCTTCCGAGGCGGGGTACTGCTCGGCAAGGGGCGTTTCGGAGATCTTTTCGCCCGACGATGGATCGTAGGTCGCACCGTCGAAATGCACGTACACACCGTCATACCACGCGGCGCTCATGTTGTTCATATGCGACGTAAAATCAAACGTGGAAAGCGCGGACTGCGTGTCGAGGTAGATATAAAACAATTTGGTAAATCCGTTCCCCGTCTCCGCGGCATAGACGATATTGTCGTCGCGGTTGGCGGCGAGGTAGGGATATTGGAAGGTGTTGGGGCAGGTGGCTGAGCGGTTTTCTCCGTCAAAATCGCAGCGGTAGACTTCGCTAAAAATGGCACGTTCACAATATACGATGCCGCCTTCCATGACGACGAGGTCATCCACGGACGTGTTGACCGTCAGCAGTCTGCCCTGCATCGCCGTCAGGTCAAAGACGTAGATCTGCTCCGCATCCCCGAGGCCCAGGCAAAGCATCCCGTCGTACGCATCCGCACAGGCGATCGCGCTGTCCAGTTGCGTCCTGTCAAGTTCCGCTCCCGTTGCAGCGTCGCGGACGACGAAGGTGTCTCCGGCGGCGACGGTCACGGTATCCGTGGCGGCGTCATAGACCGTCTCCGTCACGGGTGCGGACGTGTAATAGAAGGTCGTGATCACGCCGTCGGCGGAAGGGACAGAGGGGATATATTCGGGATATTTCTCCCGATCGGAGAGATCATCGGGCAGCGTGACCCGCGCATCGCTGTTTTTCGCGACCAGCTGCATCCCGGCGGAAACCGTTACCTCCTCGCCCGCATAGGAGACGTTGTAATCAAGGTCGATGTCGGCGGAAAGCTGTTCGAGCTCGCAAGCCTCATTGATATGGTAATATACTTCCGCCGTCTTTGTCGGGAAGGTCACTTCTGCACCCGGCAGTTCCTCCGTTACGGCATCGCCGAGCATTTGAAAGTAGTCGTCGTTGGCGTAGATCCTGAGCTTGAGCCCTGCGCTGTCGTCCATTTCCAGCGACAGCCCGGCCGCCGCAAGCGTCTCGAGCAGTTTTTCCGCCGCCTGCGCCTCCTCAGAGGGAGCAATGAGCGGTTGTGCCTCCGGCAAAGGCGCGATGAGCGTCTGTGCGCCGTTCGCCTGCCGCATGCCGCGCAGCGGCAGGACTCCGCCTTCAAACGGCATGTCGGAGGAGATCTCCTCCAGCAGGAAGGGGAGAAGCTCGTAGGAGACCTTGCCCCGTTGCACTTCGCCGTTTTCCGTCACGTCACAGTAGAGGAAGGCGTCGTCATGATAGATGCTGCCCGAAACGGCAACGCTCTCCTGTTCTTCGCCTGCGGTGTACGCTGCGTCCAGCCGCACGTCGCCCGCCCCCACGGCGGCGCCCGTGCGTGCGTTCTCTATGTAGAGATCGTAGCTTCCCGCGCCCTCCATGGTGAGTTTGTCTTCCGCCGACTGCATTGCAAGATCCAGCCTTGCCTCCACGGCAAGCCCGTCTACCTCGATGCCGACCGGCTGACCGTCGATGTATTCGCCGTTCTCTTCCAGGAGCGAGAGCGCATACCCCAGTTCCGCCGCCGTCGGCGCATGATAGTCGCCCGGGATGACGGGAGTAAGTTCTTGTTCGATTTCCCCGCCGGGCCTTTCTTCCGGCGTTTCGTCCTGTTCCGGTCCGTCATTCTGCGTCGGCGTGCAAGCCGCAAGGGCAAGGCTCGCGCCGAGCAACATGGCCGCACAGATCGCAAGATATTTCTTCATAATTTCCCTCCGATGGCTTTTTCTTCGCCATAGTTTATGGTTATGCCATAGTTTATGGTTATATTATACACCCCCCCCCCCGTGGCTGTCAAGCGTTTTACGAAAAAATCCCGGGCGGCAGACAGCGCGGCGCGCCCGCCCGCAGAAATTGTTCGATCGTCCGTTTCATGGATGCTTGGCCCGGAGGCCTACGGTCAGACTTGGCAGGGCAGCGCCGCGCTCCCGATGTTCAGATCCGGGCGGGGTCGACGATCGCGGCGTAGCCGGCGGCGGCTCCGATGACGAGGAGCGTGCCGTCTGCGCATTCGTACAGCCGGTCCACCGTAAAGTCGGCGCGGTAGACGAATGCATTATCTCCGCGGTCGAAGATGAGAAGATCGCCCGTCGTGCTCCTGACGTAAGAATGGCTGTTCGTGATCAGCAGCGTTGTTTCGGGATGATAGCCGACCTGGGGCGGATACGCGCCGTCGCCTGCGTCCTCGGAGAGCCGCGCTCCGGTCGCAGGATCCAAGGTGTAGTGGTAGAAGTGCAGGCGCTCGCCGTCATAGATTGCCGGCGCACGCTCGATCACGGTGGGGAGTTCCACGGATGTCTCCCACACGATCGTTCCGTTCACAGGGTCGATACATGCGATCCGGCCGTCATCGGATGCGGCATAGATGACGCCTGCGCCGCGGTTGGCGGTAAAGAGGGGACGCCATGCAGTACAGACGTAGCGCACTTCGTTTCCGTCAAGGGAACAGGTATAGATCTCGCACCACTGGTCGTCGTCACAATAGGCGATGCGCTCCTGTATGACTGCCAGTTCAGATACATTGACCGATACGGGGAATTGTACGTCGCTCCCTGTTTTCAGGTCGATGACGCAGATCTGTTTTGCCGTTCCCGTCCCGATGCACAGGATGCCTTGGTCGACGTCTGCACAGGTGAAGCCGAGTTGCGAGCGCTTTTGCAAGATGCGTTCGCCCGTCTGGGCGTCATAAATCGTGGCGGTATCAGGGCCGACGACGATGATGCTGTCGGTCTCTGTGTCGTAGAGGATGTCAACGGGTTCTTCGGCGGAATAATCGAGCGCCGTTACGACGCCGTCCGAGGTACTCTGCGGCTTGGTGACGGGCAGCTCGATCAGCTCGCCCTGTCCGTTGGTCTCCTCGCGTGTGGGGAACTTTTCGTCATCGGTCAGCTCTGCGGGGAGCGTGACTTCCCGGTCGGAGCGCCGGGCGATAAATTCGCCCTTGGAACTTCCGGTAAAGCTGACCCCGATATAGTAGCCGTCGTATTGCAGATCCTGAAGGACGGAGCATTGTTCGAATATGCCGTCCCGATCGATGTAGAGATAGAGCTCCAGCGTCGATTTCTCGAAGGAAAGGTCATAGACGCCGTCCAGAGCCAGGCTGACAAGTTGTTCCAGGCATTCGCCGGAAGCCGTGCATTTGAGCTTGACGCCGTCCCCGTCGTCCATCTCTATCTTCATGCCGATGTCATACAGCGCCGAAATAAACCCTCTGACGCTCATGTCCTCGTCCGTAGATGCAAGACCGGCCGAAAAGATCCCGCAGCCGAGGGTTTGGAGCAGCTTGGGAAGATGGACCTGAACGAATACGGGGTAGATGTATTTGGCATCCTGCGTCTGATCGCCGGTCTGGTAATCAAAGTAAAAATAGTCGCTGTCGTTGTAAAGTTTTGCCTGGATGTCGGTCGTCACTCCGAGGCTTTCTTCGCTGCGGGAATACGTCCCCTCGCCCGCGAGCGTGTTTCCGGATGCAGAGATGCTGTAATCGAGTTTTTCCTCGCTTGTCGACGACTGTGCAATGCTGTTGAATGAGCCGGAGACCTCGCCGCTTACCGTGATGCCGTAGGAGCGCGCGCTGTCAAGCGGATCGCCGAACAGGTGTGCGTCGTCAATGGAGGAGAGCGCGTCGTCCAGCTCGGAGGCGGTGGGCTCCCGGTAGTTGCCCGATACAACGGCGCCGCTGCATGCGGCAAGCGAAATACATCCCCCCAGAAGCATGGCGCATAGGACAGGTGATAGTTTCTTCATACATCTCCTTTGCGGGCGCTTGACGCCCGGGTTGCTGACCTAAATATCCTAATTCAATTATACTATCTTACGGATAGCATGTCAAGATTTTGCCGGAAAAAAGGACGGCGTCGGTTGAAGCGCGGCGCGGCTGCATTTCGTCGGAAAAATTTCGGACAAACCCTTGTATTTTCGCGGGAAATATGGTAGAATAATGCAGAATGGTTCCCGTACAGGGTCAATAGAATTTTATGGAGGATATCAGATGCAATATTCACGCGAAGTGGAAGAGATGATTTGCGTCGCAAAGGGGCCCAAGCACGACCCCGCTCCCATCCCCGAAGAGGGCAAGTGGATTTGCGCGAAGCAGATCACGGACATCAGCGGCTTCACCCACGGCGTGGGCTGGTGCGCACCCCAGCAGGGCGCGTGCAAGCTCTCGCTCAACGTCAAGGAAGGCGTCATTCAGGAGGCACTCGTCGAGACGATCGGCTGCTCGGGCATGACGCATTCGGCTGCAATGGCGGCAGAGATCCTGCCCCACAAGACCATCCTCGAAGCGCTCAACACCGACCTCGTCTGCGATGCGATCAACACCGCAATGCGCGAGCTGTTCCTGCAGATCGTCTACGGCAGAACGCAGTCGGCGTTCTCGGATGACGGCCTTACCATCGGCGCAGGGCTCGAGGACCTCGGCAAGGGGCTTCGCTCGCAGGTCGGCACGATGTACGGCACGGCATTGAAGGGCGTGAGATACCTTGAGATGGCGGAGGGCTATGTCACCCGCCTCGCGCTGGATAAGGACAACCAGGTCATCGGCTATGAGTTCGTGTCCCTGGGCAAAATGACCGACTTCATCAAGAAGGGTCTGGAGCCCAATGAGGCATGGACGAAGGCGATGGGCCACTATGGCAGATTCGCCGAAGAGCAGGGTGCGGTGAAGTACATCGACCCTCGCAAAGAGTAAGGAGGTGAGCGGTATGGCTTTGTTTGAAGGATATGAGAGAAGAATCGATAAGATCAACGGCGTCCTCAAAGAGTACGGCATCTCCTCGATCGAAGAGTGCAGGGACATCTGCCTTGCAAAGGGCGTAGACTGCGACAAGATCGTGCGCGGCACTCAGCCCATCTGCTTTGAGAATGCGGTTTGGGCATACACCGTCGGCGCGGCGATCGCTATCAAGTCGGGCTGCACCAACGCGGCGGATGCGGCTGCTGCCATCGGCATCGGTCTGCAGGCGTTCTGCATCCCCGGCTCGGTCGCCGAGAACAGAAAGGTCGGTCTCGGCCACGGCAATCTGGGCAAGATGCTCCTTTCCGAGGAGACGGACTGCTTCTGCTTCCTCGCGGGACACGAGTCCTTCGCGGCGGCAGAGGGCGCGATTTCCATTGCCATGAACGCGAATAAGGTCCGTAAGAACCCGCTGCGCGTCATCCTCAACGGCCTTGGCAAGGACGCGGCGTTCATCATCTCCCGCATCAACGGCTTCACCTATTGCGAAACGGTGTTTGATCCCTATACGGAGACGGTTACCGTCACCAACGAGGTCGCCTATTCGGACGGTCCCCGCGCAAAGGTCAAGTGCTATGGCGCGGACAACGTCCCCGAAGGCGTTGCGATCATGAAGCTGGAGAAGGTGGGCGTCTCCATCACGGGCAACTCCACCAACCCCACGCGCTTCCAGCACCCCGTCGCAGGCACCTATAAGAAGTGGTGCAATGAGGTCGGCTTCAAGTACTTCTCCGTCGCATCGGGCGGCGGCACGGGCAGAACGCTGCACCCCGACAACATGGCGGCAGGTCCTTCGTCCTACGGTATGACGGACACGATGGGCAGAATGCACTCGGATGCGCAGTTCGCGGGTTCCTCGTCTGTTCCCGCGCACGTCGAGATGATGGGGCTCATCGGCATGGGCAACAACCCCATGGTCGGCGCAACGGTCGCAGTCGCGGTCGCCGTGCAGGAAGGCATGAGCAAGTAAATATAAGAATAATAAGGGCATTTTGGCGAATCGCTGAAATGCCCTTTACTTTTATGGATTGATATAGGCGAATTCAATTCTCCTCTTGACTTTTTCGTTTGGCAGCGTTACAATGATGGTATCAAATTAATTTCAGGTTTTATCATCTATGCAAAAGCAAAATGTGACTATTCTCGACAAACTGGAAAGTCTGCAAGCCGAGCTTGAAAAGATCAAAGCAATCGAAAATGTAAAAGCGAACATATTTGACGCTGTGGGGATGGAACGGCAAGAAGTCAAGCACTCGGCGTTCATTGCATGGCTGCTTGATCCAGGTAAGCCCCATGGACTTGGCAATAAATTTTTGTCGGAATTTTGCAAACAGCTATTCCGGAATGAAAGCGTAAGTGTTCAGGCGCGGAATCGCAATGCGCTTGTGGCGGCGGGGATCCGTTCCGAGGATGATTTATCGGACTTTATAAACGATAAAAAAGTTGAAATATATCGTGAGCGCGTCCTTGTTGATAGTGAAAGTCGTATCGATATTTATATCGAATCAAAGGCTACAAAGACGGCAATTGTCATTGAAAACAAAGTCTTTACAGACAATCACGATGACCAATTATACAGATATATCGAACAATTAAAAACATACAGCCGCGCAAATCATAATTTGATCGACAGAAAAATTTTTGTCTATCTCACTCCGCAGGGCACGGTTCCTGACAATAGGCAGGAGCATAGCGACGCACACGAAAGGTATTGTCTGTTCAGCTACAGGACAATTTTGCGCATGATAGAAAAAATCAAGAAGGATTGCACGGAACAGAGAGTATTGTTTTTGATGGAGGACTATGTCGCAATGGTGAAGAAGAATATTTTGAAAGAGGATGAGCAGGTCAGAGCAAAATGCCGTGAGATATATAGAGCCTATGAAGCAGAAATATCACTCTTGTTAAGGTATAATTCTGACAATGCCAATGCTGTTATCAAGTATTGCAAGGATACGTTGATCGAGAAGCTACAGGCAGTCGTAACATGGAAGGACAGCGATAAATATTTTGAATTCTATACGCCCGCCATGGAAGAGGTGTTTGCGAGACATGGCGAGCAGATCAGAGATGGGGGACTTTTGAAACTGCGCGTATGTCTGTCAGCGCAAAAACCTGATATCGCAATCAATTTTGGATTACAGAAGGGCAACAAAGAACTTGATTGGAGCAATGTTCAGCATTTGATTTTACAAAAATTGATGCCGTCAAAAGAAGTTGCGGGGAAATATGCCACTTTGAAAAATTGCGTTTTGCTCAATTCGGAAAGACGTGAACTGGATTTTGACGAAGTGCGCGAAGATGTGGAACGCCAAATCAATTTGTTTTTGGGTGCATTGGAAGAATTTGAAAAAGCCTTGCTTGCACTGTGAGGATAGGAGTTGTAATTGGTCTGGGATTGAGGCGGCGTCCGTGCCAAGGTGCGGACGCCGCCTTTCACACTTGGCGCGATTTTTTAGGTACGTATGGAAAAAATTGTACCCAAGGCGGGCTGTTACCCGGAAGTAACGGGGAAGTAACGGACGGAACGGGCGTGCGGGCTTGAAAAAAGACGAGGCGTATTCTATAATCAATGCAAGAATATCGCGGAGGCGAAAACATGGAATTCAAAGATAAGCTCAGAAAGCTGCGCGAGGAACAGGGGCTCTCGCAGGCGGAACTTGCCAAAAAGATTTACGCGAGCCGCAGTGCGGTCGCCAAGTGGGAGAACGGGTTGGGGCTGCCCGGGGAAGCGTCGCTCACGGCGCTTGCCGACTTTTTCGGGGTGGAGCGCGCCTCGCTCATCGGCGATCCCGAGACGGAGACAGTGTTCGTCTATAAAAATCAGAAGATGGTCAGGCAGAAAAACGTCATCATCGCGTTGCTCTCCGTCCTGCTCGCGGCGGTGTTGGCGGCGGCTGTGTTTCTCGTCATCCTCGCCGTCTATCCCAGAGATTACGATCCCATGACGACCACCGTCATCGACGGCGTCAGTATGTCGTCGACGAGTGGGGGTATATGATCGGTTATCCGGGATAATGGTGACACTGAGATGCGGCGGCGACCCGTTCGGGTCGCCGCCGCTTTCATTTGGTTACAATTTTCGGAGCCGTCAGAGTTTTTTGCGCAAATCAGCGCTATCTTGCCGCACGCCGAATGCCGCGGCAAAAGTGTCAGAGTCTGAGCGCTACGTCCCATGCCTGCCAGATGACCGTGCGCAGGTTCCCGACTTTGCAGGCGTCGCCCACAATGTGGACGTGCGCCGATTTTTTTGCGATCGGCGCGGGCGCGTAGCCGACGGACACGATGACGTCGTCCGCTCTGACCTCCCGTGTGCTACCGTCCTTATAGCGGACGGTCACGCTGTTTTGCCCGATGCTCGGCACGGTGCTTTCCAGGTAGACGGGGATCTTGTTGCAGCGGAAGAAGTCTCTCAAATAGGAGGAGTTGGCAAGGCACAGCCCGCGTACCGCCATGACGTCGCTCTTTGCCTCGACGATGACGGGCTTTTTGCCCTGCAGATACAGATCGTACGCGATCTCGCAGCCCGTCAGCCCGCCGCCGATGATGACGACGTCCTGCCCGACCTGTCTGCCGTTTAAGTAGTCGATCGCCTCTATGCTGCGCTCGATGCCCGGGATGCGCAGCCGCTTTGCCGTTGCACCCGTCGCGATGACGATCTCGTCTGCATCCAGCGCGGAGAGATCTCTGATTTCGGTATTGTAATGGACGGTAACGGGCAGCGCGGCGATCTGGCGGCGGTACCATTGGATGAGCTCTCTGTCCTTCTCCTTGAAGGAGGGCGCCGCGGCGGGGATAAAGACGCCGCCTAATCTGTCCGTCTTTTCATAGATCGTGACGGTATGCCCGCGCAGCGCGGCGATGCGCGCGGTTTCGATGCCGCCGATGCCGCCGCCGATGACCGCGATCTTCTTTGCCTTCTTTGCGGGCGTGATGGCGTATTTGCCGCCGTGCATGGTCTGCGGGTTGAGCGCACAGCGCGCCATATGCTTGGCGTCGGAGAGCGGCTCGTCGTTTGCCGCGCCCTTGTAGTGCGCCATTGCAAAGCAGGCATTGTGGCAGCAGATACAGGGCTGAATGTCCTCGGTACGCCCTTCCATGAGTTTGGTGACCCACGCGCCGTCCGTCAGGAACTGCCGCGCGACGCCCACGGCGTCGATCTTTCCGTCGCGTACCGCATCCGCGCCGACTTCCGGCTCCATGCGGCCCGCACAGACGACCGGGATATCCACAAACTTTTTGATGTGTGCCACATCGTCCAGGTTGCAGTTCTTGGGCATGTATGCCGGCGGGTGCGCCCAGTACCAGGCGTCGTATGTGCCGTTGTCCGCGTTGAGCATGTCGTAGCCCGCATCCTGCAGATATTTTGCAGCCTTTTCACTCTCCGCCATATCCCGCCCGGCTTCGACATAGTCCTCGCCGGGCATTGCGCCAACGCCGAAGCCGATGGTCTTACTGACGACCGAATAGCGCAGCGACACGGGGTATTCTTTCCCGCATTTGGCTTTGATCGCCTTCACGACATCCGTTGCAAACCGATAGCGGTTTTCAAAACTTCCGCCGTATTCGTCCGTGCGCTGATTGGTGTAGGGCGTCGTGAACTGGTCCATCAGATACCCTTCATGTACGGCGTGGACCTCCACGCCATCCACGCCCGCCTCTTTGCAAAGACGCGCCGTCTGGGCAAAGGCGTAGACCATATGCTCGATTTCTTTCTTTCTGAGCGCGCGCACCTTGACGTCCTCCGCCCAACGCGAAGGCAACTTTGAAGGAGACGCGCAGATATAGGAGACGTCGATAAAAGGTTTGAGCAATACGCCGAGTGCAGGATGTTTCAGGAAGGGGACGAGGGGATTTGTGATCGCAAACGACCTGCCGAACCCCGCCGTGAGCTGGACAAAGAGCTTTGCGCCCGTCGCGTGGATCTTGACCATATAATCTTTCAGCCGGCGAAACATTTTCTTATCCTTGTACAGCCATTCGCCGAACATGATGCCGCGCAGCGGCGCAATGCCGGGGATGATCAGCCCGACGTTGTTCTTTGCTCGCTCCAGAAAAAAGTTTGCCGCATCTTCGTCGAAGTGTTGATGTTCCATCCAGCCGAACAGCGATGTCCCGCCCATCGGACAGAGAACGATCCTGTTCTTGATCTCCACGTTGCCGATCTTCCACGGCGTGAACAGGGGTTCATAACGTGCATCCATACTCTTTCCTCCTTATCGTGCGTTGTTTCCGCATGTTTATTGTACCACCGATCGCAAAGTCTGTCAAGATGGAGATTTGTTGCGATCACCCGCTTGCCAAGCAAAAGAAAATGCGCTATAATGAGAAAAATATTGGGAGGGCGGCGATGATCACCTATCACAAGGACGCGCGCATGTTTGTATTGGAGAACGGCAGCATGGGCTATGCGATCTATGTCAATGACGCGGGCTATTTGGAGACGGTCTATTTCGGCAGACATATGGAGGACTATACCGACGTCTCCTGCATGCGCGATGCGGGCGGGTACGCGACGGCGCGCTATCTCGTAAAAAGCGGCGCGGACGTCGGGTATGCGGACGGCTTCAAGGCGGACTGCGCGCCCCTGGAGTGCTCGCCGCATGCTCTTTCCGATAAACGCGGCGCACCGCTCATCGTGCGCGACGGCTCCGGCTCGTACGTCACCGACTTCCGCTATGACAGCTACACCATCGAGGAGGGCGCGCCCGATCTGGAAGAGCTGCCGCACGCGCACGGGGAGAATGCCGAGACGCTGGACATTCTTCTCAAGGACCGCACGCGCGAGTTGTGGGCGCACCTCGTGCTCACCATCTTTGCAGATAAGGACGTGCTCGTCAAGAGCTTTTCCGTCGAGAACGGTACGGATGAGGCGGTGCGTCTGACGCGCGCCATGTCCATGCAGCTCGACCTGCCCCGCGCGGACTACGACCTCGTGCATTTCAGGGGCAGGTGGGGGAAGGAGCGCGACTACACGGAGAATATCGTCGTGGACGGCGTGCAGGAGGTCTCCTCCAACCTGGGGCGCTCCTCGGCGGAGGAAAATCCCTTCGTCTACTTAAAAGAGCGCCACGCCACCATGGAGCATGGTGAGGTCATCGGCTTCAATTTAATCTACAGCGGAAACTTCAAGTTCCGCACCTTTGTCGGCCCCTTTCGCGGACTGCATATCACCTACGGCATCAACGATGAGGACTTCGAGTGGCTTCTGGAGCCGGGCGATGATTTTCAGACACCGCAGGCGGTCATCGCCTATTCCGCGGAGGGCGTAGACAAGATGTCGCAGACCTTCCACCGCTTTATCCGCGAAAATCTGATGACGTATGCCAAAAATGAGGACTATAAGCCCGTCCTGTTCAATTCCTGGGAGGGGTGCTACTTCAACTTTGATACCGATCTCATCCTCTCCTACTTAGAGGATGCGTGCGAAATCGGGGCGGAACTCTTTGTCCTCGATGACGGCTGGTTCGGAGCAAGAGACAATGATGCCGCCGGGTTGGGCGACTGGCAGGTCAACGGGAAAAAGATCGATTTAAAGCGTGTTATCGACGCCTGCCACGCAAAGGGCGTCAGGTTCGGCATCTGGTTTGAGCCGGAGATGGTCAATCCGGACAGCGATCTGTTCCGCGCGCATCCCGAATATGTGCTCGGCTGGGGGGAGGACGAGCTCTCGCTCATGCGCCATCAGCTGCACCTCGATTTTGCCAATCCCGCCGTCGTCGAGGCGATCTACGCGCAGATGAGCGACTTCTTGCAGGAGTATTCCGTCGACTATATCAAGTGGGACTACAACCGCACGGTCGCCGAGCACGTCTCGCGCGCCTACCCGCCTGAACGGCAGGGTGAGATCTATCACAGGCTGGTCTTGGGATATTATTCTCTCCTCGGGCGGCTGACGCGCGAATACCCCGATATCATGTTCGAGGGCTGTTCCTCGGGCGGCGGCAGGTTTGACATGGGCACGCTCTATTATTGCCCGCAGATCTGGTGCAGCGACGAGTCCGATCCCGCCCAGCGCATGGACATCCAGTTCAACACGTCGCTTGGCTATCCGCTCTCCGCGATCGGTTCGCACGTCAACGACAGCAAGGTCGCGCCCTATGCTGCAAAGGCGGCGCTCGCCCTGTTCGGTACATACGGGTATGAGATGAACCCCAATGTTTTGACCGAGACGGAGATCTCCGATCTCGCCGCGCATGCCGAGCTCTACCGAAAGTACCACCGAGACATCATCGAAGGGGGGACGCTCTATCACCTTCGCGCCCCGCACGAGGGCAACTATATGTGCATGCAGTGCGTCTCGCAGGATAAGTCGGCCTCCCTCGTGCTGTTTATGAACAAGCTAAAGGAGCTGGAACAGTTCCGCTTTCTCAAACTGCGCGGACTGGACGCGGGGAAGCGCTATCACAACACGCTGGACGGCTGCGTCCACACGGGCGAGTACTATATGCGGGTCGGTCTCAATCTTTCGGGCGGTTGGCTGACGGAATTTTCTCATAAACTCATTCTTCTGACGGAGGAGTAACTGCGCTTTCTGCGCCAAAACAATTTATGGCTGCACTTTTGCTTGCGATCATCTATCTTGCCTTTATCAGCCTCGGTTTGCCTGATTCTCTCCTTGGATCCGCGTGGCCCGTCATGCACCAGGATCTGGGCGCGCCGCTCTCGGCGATGGGCATCGTCACCATGATCATCTCGGCGGGGACGATCGTCTCCAGCCTTGCCTCCGATTTCCTCACCAAAAAGTTCGGAACGGGCGTCGTGACGGCGGTCAGCGTCCTCATGACGGCGGCGGCGATGCTTGGCTTTTCCTTTGCAACGTCTTACTGGATGCTCCTGCTCATCGCCGTGCCCTACGGGCTGGGTGCGGGCGGCGTGGACGCGGCGCTCAACAACTATGTGGCGCTGCACTACAAGTCCCGCCACATGAGCTGGCTGCATTGCTTCTGGGGGCTGGGCGCGCTGGTCAGTCCCTTTATCATGGGCGCCTGTCTGACGGGCGCGGCGGGCTGGGAAGGGGGCTACCGCGTCACTTCCTATGTGCAGATCGGGCTGACGGCGCTCTTATTTCTCTCCCTGCCGCTCTGGAAAAAGCCGCAGGCGACACAGGTGCGCGCGAAGCCTATTACGCTCCCGCAGACCTTCCGCCTGAAGGGGGTCGTCTTTTTGCTGATCTCCTTCTTTGCCTACAGCGCGCTGGAGGCGACGTCCATGTACTGGGCGAGCAGTTATTTCGCCGGCTACAAGGGCGCGAGTTCCGACCTTGCCGCGATGCTCGGCTCTCTCTTCTATATCGGGCTGACGGCGGGGCGGCTGTTAAGCGGGTTTGTTTCGGAAAAACTGGGCGATCGGATGCTCATCCGTATCGGCGCGGGCGTCATCGCCGTCGGGCTTGTCCTGCTCGCGCTGCCGCTCGGAACATATGCCGCCGTGGCGGGCTTCCTCATCATCGGCTTTGGCTGTGCGCCCGTCTATCCATCCATCATCCACGCGACACCCGCCAACTTCGGCGCGGAGAATTCCCAGTCGGTCATCGGCGTGGAAATGGCGTTCGCCTATCTCGGTACGACCTTCATGCCGCCGCTGTTCGGCGTGCTCGCACAGTTTGTTTCCCTCGCATGGCTGCCGCTCTGGCTGGGCGCGTTCCTGGTGCTTCTTTTCGTCATGACGGAGCTTTGCAACCGCGCCGTCGATCGGGCGCATGGTGCAAAAAACGAGGGGACGTCCCTTGAAAATGCGTCCCATTCGGAATAAATTTCAGAAAAACAACCGCCCCGCCCGCCGCAGAATGCGGCGGGCGGGGCGGTTGTTGATCGCGAGGCGCGTTATTCGATCTCGTAGACGGCGGTGACTTCGTCGGAGAGCGTCACGTCCTCGGGCGTGAGGTCGGCGCCGAAGTCGCCGCGCGCCGCCATTCTCAGCGTGCGCATGGGCATGGCGACGGGCTGGGCGTAGGTCACGCTCAGCAGTTTTTCCAGTTTGACGCCTGCCGCTCCGGCAATGATCGCCGCCCTTTCCGCCGCGTCCTCGACGGCGAGGGACAGAAGTTTTGCCCGACAGCTTTGCAGATCGCGTACGGTATAGTCGAGCGAGAGCAGGGGATCGGCGCCGCTCGTGCGCGCCGCTTCGAGGATGGGCGTCAGCGTGTCTGCGGCTGCGCCGCACAGGAGCTGCAGCCGCTGTACCGCCGTATAGCCTGCAAAGGTACGCGTCCCGCCCGTCGTCTCATAGCGCGCGTCCACGCGCAGGGAGAGCGTCCTGACCTCTTTGCGGTCGATGCCTGCCTTTTCCAGCGCGGCGAGCAGCAGCTCGGCGCGCGCGCCGCAGGCGGCGGTCACGGCGGCGTGCTCCGCGCCCTCCTCGCGCAGTTCCATCGTGAGTTTTGCGGTGTCGGGGCAGAGCGTGATCTCGCCTCGTCCCGTCACGGTGATCGTTCGTTTCATGGATTTCCTCCTTCTCCGCTTTTCTCGTACTGCATCGGGACGAACGCCATGCCGTCCTTGTGCTGCAGATCGCCTTTGGTGCGGAACCCCAGTTTTTTATAGGCGTTCACCGCATCGGGCGCGGCGTTGACCGTCACGCATTTTGCGGGTACGTTCTCCAAAAATTTGTACATGAGCCTGCTGCCGTAGCCCTGTTTTTGCTCGCCGCTTCTGACGAAGAAGGCGCAGATGTGCGAGCCGTCCTTCTCTGCGATCAGCGCGCCCTTGAGCATGCCGCCCGCGAACACACCGAAGCAGTCCCGGCGCGTGCCGATCTCCTCGTCACAGAGGAAGAAGCGGAAGCGCTCGATGCCCTCGGGCGTGAAAGAGGGTGCAACGCTGCGCTCAAAGCTCTCCCAGATGAGGGCGCGCATGGCGGGAAGCTCCTCTGCGGCGATGCGGCGGATGCGCACGCGCCGCCTGCGGACGGACGCCCCGAAGTAGACGCCTGCCGCGGCAACGGCGAGGATGACTGCGGCGAGAAAGATGGAGAAGCTGCCCATTGCCAGGGAAGCGAAGTATCCCGCCAGCACGCCCGCAACAAAGGCGAGGATGCAGGCGAAGTACTTGCCCGCCACCTGCAGCGCGCCTTTTTTCTTTTCTACAGTCGCGTAAAAAAGGTTCTGCGTCGCGGCGCGCAGGTTTCCCGTGCAGAACGCCGTCGCAAACGCGTTGCCCTCGAGTTTTCGGAAGTTGTCAAATTGCAGCGCCGCCACAAAGGAGACGACGGCGTTGACGAGCATGTCCGGCGTCTCGGCGGGAAGCACGCCGACGATAGAGAGCACGACGATCTCCCCGATGAGCACCAGCCCGTGCGCGCGGAAGTCGCTGCTCTTTTTCCTGCCGAGGTGGATAAACAGCTCGGAGAGAAACACGCCGCAGAAAAAGAGGAAGATGGGCACCAGGTAGCGCAGTGCGTCCAGTCCGCCACCCGTGGCGAGCCCGATGGACATCAGAATGAGGTTCGCCGTCTGCGCGTTGGCGAACACGCCGCCCCGCGTCACATAGGTGTATGCGTCCATGAATCCGCCCGCAAGGCATAGTAGAACGCCTATCTCCAGCCATTCGTACACGGGGTACTGCGCAAATTTTTTGCGATAATACGTCATGGCATTATTGTACCCTGCGGGCGGGGCGTTGTCAAACGATTGTGCGCAGTTCGTTCCATATATATTATATAGTATAGAGAGTATATCTTGTAAGCAAAGGGGGAACAATTGCCATATCTTGTAGCACAAAAAATTTCGCCGAAAAAAAGCAAAATTTCTCGGAAAAAATGTGTTCAAACAGTTGACTTCGTTTGCAAAAGATGGTATATTAGACGAGCTGTGTCAAAGCGGCAGGTCTTTTGCCGCGCCGACGCGTATAGGGTTGAAGCGGGAAGTTACTGAAAAAGCGAGGCGAGAAAGCCCCTCGGCAGATAATTTCCGCGGACAAATGTGGGAGCAAGACTCCTGCGACTAACCGAAGGCTTTTGCGAGAAAACACCGCAAAACACGCGTGTTTTTTTCATGGGGGTCCTCGATACGCACGGAGGCGTTGACAAGCAAAATCCAAGTTAGTATAAAAAGGAAGGAGTAAGCAATGGCAAGTCAGAAGATCAGAATCAAACTTTCGGCGTACGATCACGAGCTGGTGGATCAGGCTGCAAGCCGCATCGTTGAGACGATGCAGAAGGGCGGCGCGAAGATCTCCGGGCCCATCCCGCTTCCCACGGAGCGCGAGATCGTCACGATCTTGAGGAGCCCTCACAAGGACAAGGACTCCCGCGAGCAGTTCGAGCTGCGTACCTACAAGCGCATCATCGATATCTACTCGCCCAACGCCAAGCTGCTGGACAGCATTCACCTGCCCGCAGGCGTTGACATCAAGGTAAAGCTGTAATACCGGATACTTTATTAAAATCAAGGTATCGGAAAATAAAGAAAAAGGAGTGAACTTTACAAAATGGGTAAAGCAATCATCGGCCGCAAGGTGGGTATGACCCAGATCTTTGCGGAGGACGGGAGAGTTATCCCCGTCACGGTCATCGAGGCAGGTCCCTGCCCCATCGTGCAGGTCAAGACGGTCGAGACGGACGGCTACACGGCACTCAAGCTCGGCTTCCTTCCCGCCAAGGAGAAGGCGCTCAACAAGCCCGACCTCGGTCAGTTCAAGAAGGCAGGCGTCAGCCCCTGCAAGGTCCTCAAGGAAGTCCGCGTGGACAGCACGGAGGGCTACAGCGTGGGCGACGAAGTCAAGGCGGACGTCTTTGCCGCGGGCGATAAGGTGGACGCTTCCGGCGTCACCAAGGGCCACGGCTATACGGGCGTCATCAAGCGCTGGAACCAGCACCGCCTCAAGGAAACGCACGGCGTCGGCCCTGTGCACAGGGAGCCCGGTTCCATGGGCGCGAACAGCACGCCTTCCCGCGTGTTCAAGCACAAGCACCTCGCAGGTCAGTACGGTGTCGAGAACGTCACCATCCAGAACCTCGAAGTCGTCCGCGTGGATGTCGCAAGAAACTGCATCCTCGTCAAGGGCGCCATCCCCGGGGTCAAGGGCAGCGTCGTCACGCTGAAGACGAGCGTCAAGGCATAAGGAGAACGGTCATGGCAAACGTGAAAGTATATAACATGAAGGGAGAGGAAGTCGAAACGCTCGAGCTTTCCGATAACGTGTTCGGCGCCGACTACAACGAGCCCCTCATCCACCAGGCGGTCGTCACCTATCTCTGCAACCAGAGACAGGGCACGAAGTCCACGCTCACCCGCACGGAAGTCCGCGGCGGCGGCGCGAAGCCCTGGAGACAGAAGGGCACCGGCCGTGCGCGTCAGGGTTCCATCCGCGCACCCCAGTGGACGAAGGGCGGCGTCGTGTTCGCACCCAAGAGCCGCGACTTCTCCAAGAAGATGAACGCGACCGCAAAGCGCGGCGCACTTGTCTCCGCGCTCTCCAAGAAGGTCGCGGACGGCGAACTGCTCGTCGTGGACGAGCTCAAGGTCAGCGCACCCAAGACCAAGGAGATGGAGGCGTTCCGCAAGGCACTCAAGCTGGAGAAGCGCACCGTCGTCGTCATGGACGAGAACGACGAGAACGTCATCCTCGCGGCGCGCAACCTGCCCACCCTCACGACGATCTCCGTCAACGAGATCAACACCTATGAGATCGTTGCAAACGCCGTCGTCGTGCTCACGAAAGGCTCGGTCAAGAAACTCGAGGAGGTGTACGCATAATGTTACCCGAGGATATCATCTTAAAGCCCGTCCTCACCGAGAAGGGGTATGACGGCATCCAGGAAGTCGCTGATACCAAGACGGACAGAAGGACCTACGGCAAGAAGTACACCTTCGTCGTCGCAAAGTCGGCAAACAAGACGCAGATCAAGATCGCGGTCGAGCAGATGTTCGGCGTCAAGGTGGACTACGTCAACACGGTCACCTGCCGCGGCAAGCTCAAGAGAATGGGCAGAAACAGCGGCTACACGCCTACGACCAAGAAGGCGGTCATCCAGCTCGCTGAGGACAGCAAGCCCATCGAGTTCTTCAACTCGTTATCGTAACAGCGGAGGATAGGAAAATGGCAGTCAAGAGATATAAACCCACCTCTCCCGCGCGCCGTCAGATGACGGTCCCCGTTTACGGCGAGATCTCCAAGCAGAAGCCCGAAAGAGCGCTCCTTGAGGATCAGCGTAAGTCGGGCGGCAGAAACAACGCGGGCAAGATCACCGTCCGTCACATCGGCGGCGGCAACAAGAGAAAGTACCGCATCATCGACTTCAAGCGCAACAAGGACGGCATCCCCGCAACGGTAAAGAGCATCCAGTACGATCCCAACCGCAGTGCGTACATCGCGCTCCTGGCGTACGCGGACGGCGAAAAGCGCTATATCTTAGCGCCTGTCGGCCTCAATGTGGGCGATAAGGTCATGAGCGGCGCGGGCGCAGACATCAAAGTCGGCAACGCCCTGCCCCTTTCGGACATCCCCGTCGGTACGACCATCCACAACATCGAGATGAAGCCCGGCCGCGGCGGTCAGGTCGCGAGAAGCGCAGGCATCTCCGCGCAGATCATGGCACGCGAGGGCGACTATGCGACCGTCAAGATGCCTTCGGGCGAGATGCGTCTCATCCCCGTCGGATGCCGCGCGACCATCGGTCAGGTCGGCAACCTCGAGCACGAGATCATCAGCGTCGGCAAGGCAGGCAAGACCCGTCACCTCGGCGTCCGTCCCACGGTCCGCGGTTCGGTCATGAACCCCAACGATCACCCTCACGGCGGTGGTGAAGGCAAGTCGCCTGTCGGTCACGCAGGTCCTCAGACGCCTTGGGGCAAGCCCGCTCTCGGTTACAAGACGAGAAAGAAGAAGAATCCGACGAGCAAGTTCATCCTGAAGAGGATCAATTAAGGGAGGAAGCAATCATGTCGAGAAGCGTTAAGAAAGGGCCTTACGTCGAAGCGAAGCTGCTTGCACGCATCGAGGCGATGAACGAGGCAAACGAGAAGAAGGTGTTAAAGACCTGGTCGAGAGCATCGACGATCTTCCCCCAAATGGTCGGTCACACGATCGCCGTCTACGACGGACGCAAGCACGTTCCGGTCTATGTGACGGAGGACATGGTGGGCTGCAAGCTCGGCGAGTTCGCTCCCACGAGAACGTTCAAGGGGCACGCGGCCAAGACGAGCGCGCCCGGTAAGAAGTAAGGAGACAGAATATGGCGACGAATATGAAGAAGAAGGCGGCGCGCGTCGAGGAAAAGAGAGAAAAGCGTCCTTACGCCGTCGCAAAGTATGTTCGCGTTTCTCCCTACAAGGTGCGCACGGTGCTCGATCTCATCCGCGGCAAGAGCGTGAGAGAGGCGCAGGCGATCCTCGAGAACAGCGTCAACGGCGGCGCAGCGCCCACCAAGAAGGTGCTCATGAGCGCGGTCGCGAACGCGGAGCACAACCAGGGCATGGACAGAGGCGATCTTTACGTCGCGGAGTGCTATGCGAACGGCGGTATGATGCTCAAGAGAATGCAGCCCGTTTCCAAGGGCAGAGGGCACGCGATCCTCAAGAGAACGAGTCACATCACGGTCATTCTGGACGTCAAGAAAGCGGAGGGAGAAATCTAACATGGGTCAGAAAGTCAATCCTCACGGTCTTAGAGTAGGTGTCATTAAGGGTTGGGATACGCAGTGGTATGCCGATAAGAAGGAGTTCGCGGCGTATCTCAAAGAGGACCACACCATCCGCACCTTCCTGAAGAAGAAGTACTATGCCGCAGCGGTCTCGCGCATCCTCATCGAGCGCGCCGCGGGCAGGATCACCGTCACCATCTACACGGGCCGTCCCGGTGTGCTCATCGGCAAGGCCGGCAGTGAGATCGAGGTCATCAAGAAGGATCTTACAAAGCTCACGAAGGGCAAGCAGATCGGCATCAACATCACCGAGGTCCGCAAGCCCGATGCAGACGCACAGCTGGTCGCCGAGGGTGTCGCGGCGCAGCTTGAAAAGCGTATCGGCTTCCGCCGTGCGTTGAAGCAGGCGATCGGCAGGACGATGCGTGCAGGCGTCAAGGGCGTCAAGATGCAGGTCAGCGGCCGTCTCGACGGACGCGAGATCGCGGGCTGCGAGCACTATCACGAGGGCAGCATTCCCCTTCAGACGCTCCGTGCCGACATCGACTACGGCTTTGCGGAAGCGCACACGACGTTCGGCATGATCGGCGTCAAGTGCTGGATCTACAAGGGTGAAGTCCTGAAAGCCGCAAAGAAGGCGGAAGGAGGCAGATAATGTTAATCCCCAAGAGAGTCAAGAGAAGAAAGCAGCACCGCCCCAACATGAAGGGCAGCGCGCAGAAGGGCAACTTCATCGCGTACGGCGAATACGGCCTCGTTGCGGAAGAGCAGGGGTGGATCAAGTCCAACCAGATCGAGGCGGCGCGTATCGCAATGACCCGTTTCATCAAGCGTGGCGGTCAGGTCTGGATCGATATCTTCCCCCACAAGCCCATCACCCGTCACCCCGCTGAAGCCCGTATGGGTTCCGGTAAGGGCGGCGTCGAGTACTGGGTCGCACCCGTGAAACCGGGCAGAGTCATGTTCGAAATGGCGGGCGTGCCCGAAGAGACGGCGCGCGAGGCAATGCGCCTGGCTGCGCACAAGCTGCCCGTCAAGTGCAAGTTTATCAAGAAGGCGGATGACGCCGAGAATCAAGCAGAAGGCGGTGAAGTCTGATGAAAGGGAACGAATTTCACAATATGACCGACGCTGAACTCACGCAGAAGCTGCAGGATCTGAAGAGCGAACTCTTCAATCTTCGCTTCCGCCACGCATCGGGACAGCTGGAAAACCCCGTCTCGATCAGAACGTGCAAGCGCGACATCGCGCGCGTCAACACGGAGCTCCGTGCGCGTCAGGCGAAGTGAGGAGGACAGTATGGAAAGAAATCTGAGAAAGGAAATCGTCGGCATCGTCGTCTCCGATAAGATGGATAAGACGGTCGTCGTCATGGTCTCCGAAAAGAGAAAACATCCCGTCTATAAGAAGACGATCACCTATACCCGCCGCTTCAAGGCGCACGACGAGGCGAATGAGTGCGGCATCGGCGATACCGTCCGTATCGTGGAAACGCGCAAGCTCAGCAAGGACAAGAACTGGCGTGTCGCCGAGATCGTCGAAAAGGCGAAGTAATGACGGAGGAAAGCAGAAATGATTCAACCTCAAACGAGACTTAAGGCAGCGGATAATTCGGGCGCAAAAGAGCTCATGTGCATCCGCGTGCTCGGCGGCTCCTTCAGAAGGAGCGGCAACATCGGCGACGTCATCGTCGCATCCGTCAAGACCGCAACGCCCGGCGGCGCCGTCAAGAAGGGCGACGTCGTCAAGGCGGTCATCGTCAGGAGCGCCAAGGGCATCCGCCGTCAGGACGGGACGTATATCCGGTTCGACGACAACGCGGCAGTCATCATCGACAGCCAGAAGCAGCCCAGAGGCACCCGTATCTTTGGACCCATCGCGCGTGAGCTGAGAGAGAAGGATTACATGAGGATCATCTCCCTTGCTCCCGAGGTGCTGTAAGGAGGAGCCGATATGAACGTTAAAGTCAATGATACCGTGCTCGTTCTTACGGGCAAATACAAGGGCAAGCAGGGCAAGGTCTTGAAGACCTATCCCGATGCCGGCAAGGTCATCGTCGAAGGCGTCAACATCGTGCACAAGCACGAGAAGGCGAGAAAGGCGACCGAGACCAGCCGCATCGTCACCGAAGAGGGCGCGATCGACGTCTCCAACGTCGAAGTCGTCTGCGACAAGTGCGGCAAGGCGACCCGCGTCGCGCACACGGTGATCGACGGCAAGAAGGTCCGCGTCTGCAAGAAGTGCGGCGCGTCCCTCGACAAGGCATACGTCAAGAAGGCAAAAGCAGCCGCTGCGGCAGAAGAGGAAGCGCCCAAGAAGCGCACCAGAAAGCGCAGCAAGAAGGCAGAAGAGACCGCGCCCGCGGGCGAAGAGAATTGAGGCGGAGGAATTAAGTCATGGCAGAAAAGAAGAAAGCAGCTCCCGCTGCGACCACGGCTGAGAAAACCGTCAACAGAGTCAAGGTCTATTACGATACCGAAGTCGTCCCCGCACTCATGAAGAAGTTCGGGTACAAGTCGGTGATGCAGGTCCCCAAGATCGACAAGATCGTCATCAACACCGGTCTCGGCGACATCAAGGACAATCAGAAGTCCATGCAGATCACCGAGAACGAGCTCAAGCTCATCACCGGTCAGAAGCCCATCTACCGCAAGGCGACCAAGTCGGTTGCAAACTTCAAGGTCAGAGAGGGAATGAATATCGGTCTGAAGGTCACGCTGCGCGGCGGCAGAATGTATGACTTCTTCGATAAGCTGGTCTCCATCGCGCTTCCCCGCGTCCGCGACTTCCGCGGCGTGCCGGATAAGGCGTTCGACGGCAGGGGCAATTATTCGCTCGGGCTCAAGGAGCAGCTCATCTTCCCCGAGATCACCTATGATCAGGTCGAGAAGATCAGAGGCATGGACGTCTGCATCGTGACCACGGCACAGACGGATGAAGAGGCAAGAGAGCTCTTAAGACTGCTCGGCATGCCCTTCAAGAAGTAAGGAGTACGGATATGGCAAAGAAGTCAATGATCAATAAACAGCAAAAGACGCCCAAGTTCTCCACGAGAGCGTACACCCGCTGCTCGATTTGCGGCAGACCGCACGCGGTGCTGCGCAAGTACGGGATCTGCCGTATCTGCTTCAGAGAACTCGCGTACAAGGGGCAGATCCCCGGCGTGAAGAAGTCGAGCTGGTAAGGAGGCTGAGAAAATGACAGATCCCATTGCAGATATGCTCACCAGAATCAGAAACGCTCTCACCGTAAGAAAGGAGACCGTCGAAATTCCCGCGTCCAACATGAAGCGCGAGATCGCACGCATTCTTCTCGAAGAGGGCTATGTCAAGGATGTCAAGGAGACGGGTGAAGGCTACAAGGCGAATATCGTCATCACCCTCAAGTATACCGCGGACGGACAATCGGTCATCAGCGGACTTACCCGCGTTTCCAAGCCCGGTCTGCGCAGCTATACCGGTGCGCAGAAGATGCCCAAGGTCCTGGGCGGCTACGGTATCGCGATCGTCTCCACCAATAAGGGAATTATGACGGATAAGCAGGCGAAAGCCGCAAATGTCGGCGGCGAAGTGCTCTGCTCCGTCTATTAAGGAGGGAATCATGTCGAGAATCGGTAAACTGAGTATCGCAATTCCCGCAGGCGTGAGCGTGGAGTTCAAGGATTCCGTCGTCACCGTCAAAGGTGCGAAGGGTACGCTTACGCAGAAGATCACCGGTGCGATCGATATCAAGACTGAGGCCGGTCATGTGCACGTTGTAGCGCTTGACGACCTTCAGCAGACAAATGCGCTTCACGGTCTGTACCGTGCGCTCATCGCAAACATGGTGAAGGGCGTTTCGGAAGGTTATGTGAAGGGCCTTGAAGTCAAGGGCGTCGGTTGGAAGGCGGCAGTGCAGGGCAACAAGCTTGTTCTGAACGTCGGTTTTTCCCATCCCGTCGAGTTCGTTGCGCCCGAGGGCATCAAGATCGAGTGTCCTTCTCAGACGGAGATCACCATCTCCGGTATTGACAAGGTGCTTGTCGGACAGGTCGCGGCAGACCTGCGCGCCATCCGCGTTCCCGAGCCTTATCACGGATATGGGATCCGTTACAAGGGCGAGCACGTCGAGCACAAGGAAGGTAAGACTTCCGGTAAGGGCAAGAAGTAAAGGAGCGTGAAGTATGATTACGAAAATCGATAAGAACGCGGTTCGTCAGCGTCGTCACGCTCGCGTCCGCAAGCAGATCTCGGGCACGGCGGAGACGCCCCGTCTCAATGTCTACAGAAGCCTCAACCACATCTATGTGCAGGTCATCGACGACGTGAAGGGCGTGACGATCGCATCCGCCTCTACGATGGAGAAGGCGATCCGCGAGCAGCTCGCAGGCAAGACCAAGACGGAGGCTGCAAAGCTCGTCGGTCAGATGGCGGGCGAGCGCGCCAAGGAAAAGGGCATCGAGACGGTCGTATTCGATCGCGGCGGCTATCTGTACACGGGCCGCGTAAAGGCAGTTGCAGACGGCGCGCGTGAAGCCGGACTCAACTTCTGAGGAGGAAGAAGAACATGGCAAGAGAAAACAGACCTCAGAGAAGACAGGAAGAGAACGACGGCCTCATCAAAAAGACCATCGAGATCAACCGCGTCAGCAAGACCGTCAAGGGCGGTAAGAATATGCGCTTTGCGGCGCTGGTCGTCGTCGGCGACGGCAACGGCAAGGTCGGCTACGGTCAGGGCAAGTCCAAGGAAGTGCCCGAAGCGATCGAGAAGGCGACCCAGGCCGCAAAGAAGAACATGATCAGCGTGCCCGTCGTGGATACCACCATCCCCCACGAAGTGCTGGGCAAGTTCGGCAGGGGCGCCGTCCTGATGCTTCCCGCCGAAGCCGGTACCGGCGTGATCGCGGGCGGTCCCGTCCGTGCGGTCATGGAAGCGGCAGGCATCAAGAACATCCGCACGAAGTCTCACGGCAGCCAGAACGCAGGCAACTGCATCAAGGCAACGATCGCAGGGCTCTCCGCACTCAAGACGGCGGAAGAGATCGCGGCGCTGCGCGGTAAGGCCGTCGAAGAGATCGTGGGCTGAAGGAGGCAGGGAAATGATCAAAGTAACGCTTGTCAAGAGCACGATCGGCGAGGTCGATTCCGTCAAGGCGACCGTCGCGGCGCTCGGTCTCAAGAAGATCCGCTCGTCCAACACCTTTGAGGACAGCGCAACCCTGCAGGGTCAGCTCAAGAAGGTCGC
>CALVWM010000018.1 GCA_944367185.1 uncultured Clostridia bacterium
GCGGCGTTCCATGATTTTGACAATCAGAGCATCGAAGAGAGCTTAAAGAGCAGCAATTTGCTCATTCGTATTTTTGCGCTTCTCGATCGACGCGTCGGAAAAAGAAGGCTGCTTGCAATGAAAGAGCAAATGCCGCAGGAGCCCGAGACTGTTCAGACCTTTTATCGCATTCGCATGGAGGCGGAGAGGCTTTGCGGTGAACGCAGTTAAATACGTCGGTTGCGATACATGAAGCGACCCTCTGTCATTTCTATGAATCTTGTGACAAAATGTTTCAGTTGTTTCATAAGGTGATATATTTTTATTTGCCTAAAAGCATGAAAAAGTGCGTTGGTATTCTCCAACGCACTTTTTCATGTGCTGTTTTATGCGAGATATTCTCCGGCTTCTTGGCTGCGTACGCGCTCCGCATTGTTTTCCGCGATCCGCGCGGTGAATGTAAGTCTGGTCGGACGCTTTTGCAGCCGTTCCGTAAATTTTGCGGAATAAGCAATGAAGATGAGATAAATGTATGGCATGCCGAGGTTGGTTTCCAGCAGAGAATTTGTGATGAGGGTCAGGAGTTTGTCGGAAAAATTTTCAAATCCCGCGCTTCGGATGCCGCCCAACAGCAGTCCTGCTTCCCATCCGAATTGGACAAGGATGCCGATCGCGAGGATCCAAAGCAAAGGTACATGCAGCGCCTTATCCTTTTGGGCGAAGTTCCACACAATGGCGGCACCGTAGCCGACAAATAAGATCGCGGCCATCCAGCCGTGATATGCGCCCGTCGTGCGCTGGATGACGATTGGCGTACCGTTGCCGAATGTCGCCGCCAGCATGGGGCAGCACAGCCACCATGCAAGAATGAATAAAGACCATTCCAAAAGGTATTTGTCTTTGGAGATCCATAGCCAGATCCATGCAAAGTTCGTAAAGCCGTAGCTCATCGACATCCAAAGCAAAACCGGGAACATATCGCCTCCCTGAATGCTTCTCGCATGAAAGACGAGGTGAAAAAGCCCATAGTCCACGGCGAAATAGACAATTCCCATACATATGCCGACAAGTACCGTCATATATTTTTTCCGCCAAAGCAACAATCCTGCAAATACAATGAGAAAGGCAATATCCAGCCAGATATAGAGCGGGTCAAATTGCCTGCGTGCAATGATCTCTGACATCGCAACTCCTGTCATAAAAAGATATTACATCCAGTATAGCCGATTTTATCCTTGCGGTCAAGTACCTTGTCATCATCTTTGCGAAAAAAATTTTGTTTCAAGCTCTTGACAATATACGCATTGAGTGGTATCATAATGATATCAAAATAACTCTGATTTGGAGGGTAAAATGGAAAGCGAGAAGATTTTGAAAGAAGTGGAGGAGCGGAGCGCGCATGAAAAGAGCGGCTGGGGTATGCTCGCCGTCGTTATTTTGTGCTTTGTCGCTGCGATCGCCGTGTTTGCCGTCGGTGCGGCCGGTGTGGAGTCGAACGGCGCTTTTATCGCCCTGATTGCAGGCGGAATCGTGCTGTTTTTGGTCTCCCTCGTGCTTGCATGCGGGTTTAAGACGCTGCAGCCCAATGAGTCCTACGTCTTTACGCTGTTCGGTAAGTATTACGGCTCTTTGAAGCGGGACGGCTTTTTCTGGGTCAATCCCTTCTGCTCGACGGTCAACCCTGCCCGCGCCATGATGGGAACAAATCGCAAGCTCTCCTTGAAGGCGATGACGCTCAACAATGAAAAGCAGAAGGTCAACGACGAGGAGGGCAATCCCATTGAGATTTCCGTCGTCGTTATCTGGCGCATCGTCAACACGGCGCGCGCGGTGTTCAACGTGGACAATTACATGTCGTATCTCTCCACGCAGTGCGACGCGGCGATCCGTCAGGTCGCAAGGCAGTATCCCTATGACGTCTCCAGCAACGGCGACGAAAAGTCGCTGCGCGGCTCTGCGCAGGAAGTCGCGGACATTTTGCGCGGCGAGATCCAGGAGCGCGCCGACATGGCGGGCATCGAGATCCTGGAAGCACGTATTTCCCACCTTGCCTATGCGCCCGAGATCGCGGCGGCGATGCTGCAGCGTCAGCAGGCGTCGGCGATCATTGCGGCGCGGCAGAAAATCGTCGAAGGCGCCGTCTCCATGGTCAAAATGGCGCTCGATAAGCTCTCCGACGAGCAGATCGTCGTTCTTGACGACGAGCGCAAGGCGCAGATGGTGAGTAATCTCCTCGTCGTCCTGTGCGGCAATAAGGACGCGCAGCCCATCGTCAACAGCGGGAGCATCTATTGATGCCGCGTTGTGAAAAGTGCGGCTCCGCTGCGACGGTGGAGATCGTTTTTTCGACGAGCGGCGGGCTGGTCGCCGTTCCAAAGGTCCAGCGCAAAAAATTGTTTCCGAAATATTCCTATATGACGGGCCGGGCGTGTACGGACTGCGGCGCGGTGTTTGATCTGCGCCTGAACGAGCCGCAAAAGTTCAAGCCGTTCGTCGATTATTCTGGGAAATAACAGGGAGGCAAGTCATGACCGAACTTGTCAGACTGTATCTGAACGCAGGCAGGCTCGAGCGCTTCCGCCGTGATTCGCTCGTTCAGGCGGGGCTGGTTCTGCTTGCGTTCGGCGGACTGTGCCTTGCTGTTGTATTTCTGGAACACATGGGAAGCGTGGGCGGCATCGTCCTGCTTGCGCTTTCGACGGCGGCGAGCATTGCGAGCATGGTTTCCGTTGCCCTGCAAAGGCGCTACACGTTCACGCTGTGTGACGCGCAGTATGCCGACGATCAGAGCACTGCGTCCGAGGAGGCGCGCGCCGTTTCCGAGCGGTACTATCGCCGCCTGCTCGTTCTCAAAGGGGAGGAGAGCGGGCCGCTTCAATGGATTTCTGCCTTCCTGCAATACGCCGCCCTGATCGCGGGGAGCGTCGGCTCTGCGCTGTATCTATACGATGTTATCGGCAGTGAAGGATATATTTTCTGCCTGCTCGGCGTTACTGCGGCGGTCTTTTTGGGGTTTGTTTTGCGCATCGTGCTCGCCATGCAAATGGAGAGCGCGTGCAGTCTGTTCCGCGTGGAGATGCGCCGCGAGATCGCCTTCTACCGTGCGCGTGCGACCCGTGAGGGCGTCAAAGTATCGCAGAGTACTGCGTCCGTCCTGCCCGTCGACCATTTTCTTACGGACGATCTGCGCGTGGAATACCGTCTGCTGCAAAAGAGGAGCGATGTCTCTATGATCGGCTGGATGATCGCATTCGTGCTCTTGTTTGCAAGTGGGCTGAACGATATGGCGCCGACTGCGGCGTTGGTGCTCGGCTGCATTTTCGCGGCGCTCGTCCTTTTTCTCATCGTGCGCATGGTGCAGCTGCAGCGGCGGATCAACGCGCTGTGGAAGGCAAACGAGCGCTCGTTTACGGAGTCGGAAATTGATGAACTGCGCAGGAGCCTGCAAAATGCCTATCTTCGATTGCAGCGGCGGGGGAATCTCTTGTTTTTGAGCGCGATCGCGCTCGCCGTCATCGGTGCAATTGTACTGACGGCAGTCGGCTACGGGCTGGGCGAGGTGGACGCTGCCTCCCTTTGGGAAAACTTTGCGGGCACGGCGTTCCTTTTGTTGCTCGTGTTTGCGGTCGCTGCATTTGTCATTTGGGCGGTCATGTATGCAATGTGCCGCAGGCGCGTTGCACCCATGGAAAAGCGTTTGAGCGAAATGAGCGCAACGGAGAAGGGAGTATGAGTCCGCGCACAGCCCGCACAATGGAGGAGCCTATGGACGAGGAAAAGAAGCAGCGCAATACGGCGAAGAAGCAGGTGCCTCTTCGCCTCTCGCCGTCGCTCTATGCCGAGCTCATGCAATGGGCGGAGGCGGATTTTCGCTCGCTCAACGGACAGATCGAGTATCTCCTCACCGAATGCGTCAGAAAGCGGCGGAACAAGAGCGGGGAAGCATCGCGCGGCGATGCTTCTGAAGAAAAGTAAAATGAGGGCTTGTTTTATACGGGCAAGTGTGATAGAATAAGCTCGGCAGGGGCGCGGTGTCTCTGCCGCGGCGCATGCCGTTTGACCGTACATTGCCGTGCGCCGACATGGCGTAAGAGCTTCGGCAATGGCATATATTTGTACGAACGAAAAGAGAAAAGGAGGAAATTATGGGAGAAAAGGAAGAAAGAGAGGCGAACGCCGCGCTGGCGCCCGCGCCTGCGGATTCGCCGGCGCAGGAGGCGTCCGCAGGAGAAGCGTCTGCTTCGGCTGCGGGGACATCGCCCGAACCGTCGCCCGGGCAAGACGGTGCATCGGATGCGGCGCAACAGACGAGCGAGGCGCCGCCCGCGCCGCAACTGCCGGCGGGCTGGAAGTTTCCCGATGGCTGGAAGCTGCCCGAAGGGTGGAAATGGCATGATGGAATGCCCTTTCCTGTCCCCGTTTTGCAGCAGTCTGCGCCCAAGCAGGAGCCGGAGGAACGGAAGATGCCGACGGCGGCGAGCTATAAAGAGACGGACACTCCGATTCTGGAGTGCCGCGGACTGAACAAGTCCTACGGCGGGACGCTCGCGCTCTATAATATCAACCTGACGGTGCGTACGGGCGGCGTCGTGGGATTGCTCGGCCCCAACGGGAGCGGGAAGTCCACGCTCATCAAGCTTGCGATGGGCATGCTGCAGCCGTCGATGGGGGAGATCCTGATCGGCGGCGGAAAGCCCTCGCCTAAGACCAAGGCGATTACGGCATATCTGCCCGATACGCCGCATTTGCCGCGCTGGATGCGGGTAGATCAGGCGTTCAAGTATGTGGCGGACTTTTTTCCCGATTTTCGGATGGACCGCGCAGATGAACTGCTCTCGCGTCTCGGGGTCGCGCCCAAGACGCATTTGAAGGCGCTCTCCAAAGGCAATCTGGAGAAGGTATGCCTTATCGCAACGATGGCGCGCGATGCAAAGCTGTACATCCTCGACGAGCCCATTGCGGGCGTCGATCCCGCGGCGCGCGATTTTATTCTCGAGACGATCATCTGCAACAAGCCGGAAGGCTCGACGATCCTCCTGTGTACGCATCTGATCGCAGACATCGAGCCCGTCCTTTCACACGCGATCTTTTTGAACCGCGGGCAGATCGTGCTCGATAAGGATGTCAAGGAGGTCTACAGCTATGACCGCAAGACGCTGGATGAATTGTTCCGGGAGGTGTTCCGATGGTAGGAAAACTCATCAAGCACGAGCTGTATGCGATCGGCCGCGTGCTCATTTTCTTTGCGATCGCGCTTTTGGGTTTTGCGATCATTCTGCGCATCCTGCTCGCCGTTGAGGTGTACGGATCGTTGACCGTACTTGTGATGCTCTTTTTCTTCTATGCGATCCTTGCGATGTCGGTCTGCACGTTCTGTCTTACGATCTCGCGCTTTTCCAAGCCGCTATTTACGGGGGAGGGTTATCTGACGCTCTCCATGCCCGTCTCTGCCGATCAGCTCATCTGGTCAAAACTGCTCTCCGCGCTCATTGCGGAGTTGTTCTCCACGGTCATGTGCGTGATCGCGGTCCTGATCTTGCTCATCGGATTTGACTGGAGCGTCTTTGTTGAGATCTTTGAAGCGATCGGGCCGATGCTCTCTCAGTTGGGATTGTACCTGCGGAACGACCCGCTCCTCGTGGTGGAGCTTGTCCTGCAGTTTATTGTCTCTCTGCCCACGGGGTTGCTCGTGTTCTACCTCATCCTGTCGATTGCGCAATTGAGCACGCGGCACCGCGTCGGCATGGCGTTTTTGTATGGGTTTGCCTTCTATATGGGCGTGTCTATTCTCAATGTCTGCATCGTTGCGCCGGCATTGGAATTGATCGAGTCGATCCATGTGTACTTATGTATTCAGATCATCATTTCGCTGGCAGTGGATGTCGCCTGCTTCCTGCTGGTGCGCTATATCCTGCGCAATAAGGTCAATCTTATCGTATGACGTTCCACGAGTATCTTCAGACGGAATACTTTAAAAAGCTGGACGGCAACCTGCGCGAATCCAAGCGGATGCAGAAGTGGATATGGCTGCTCCTTGGTCTGTTTATTGGCGCCATGGGGGTCGGATATCTGTTGTTCGATGAGGAAAAGAATGAAGCAGGGATCTGGGACTGGCAGAATATCCTGGCTCTTTGCCTGTGCGGCGTCGGGTTTGTATTCATGGTCGTGCTGTGCGTGTTCGGCGCGCGCTACACCAAGCGGGACGACAACGGTAACACGCGCCCCGCGTATCTGATTGCTCTCTGGCTGTACGCGCGGGAGGCGTTTTCGGACGGCTGGCGGGTGGAGAACGGGGTCGTCACGTTTTATTCCGATTACCGCAGCGTGCGGCCCAATGAATACGAAATGTGGCTGGAGCGGGAAGGGGAGGCGATGCGAGTGCTCCCCGACGCGCTCAAAGAGACGGGCGATATTTTTGATGAAATTCTTATTGTGCAAATGGGGCTGCTTGCATGGGTGGAAAAGGCCTCTCCAATGCTGACATCGGTGCGCTTTCGCGTCAAACAGGACGGTGTCATTTCGGATAAGAAGTGGCAGTTTTTATGGCGGGAAGGAAAGCCCAAGTATGCGATGCGCCGCGTCAGGTATCACTATCGCCGCGCGCAGAAATTGGCTCGAAAGAAGCAGATATTATTTTGAAGCTGCATAAAAAGTGTTCTTCATTGTTTGGAGAACACTTTTTTGTTGGCGGTCTGTTCTGACAGGCATTGACAAGTTCCGTAAGAGGCGCTATAATGCTACTGGTGCATAACGGAAAGAGTTTGCCGAGCGAAAGTATGATCGCGTCCGATGAGGCGCGGACGGAGGGACCATGCCGGAAGAAATAGGGTTGTCGCTGGATATCCTGGAAGCGCTGCTGAATATCCTGGAATTTCTTGCATTGATCGCGTCGATTATTACGTTCTTTGTTCTTATGTTGAATCAGTTTTACAGAGCTTTGAAAAAATTACTTGCCCCATATCGATTGGGATTCTGGACGCGGATTCGCGTACTCGTTCTTTGTCGCCGTTCGCCGTTGAAAAAACGTGCATTTCTTGAGTTTGCCTTGCTCAAAACGGGAGGGCGAGGTATATCGTCTTCGCAATGGCAGACGTTGATCAACGAATTCAAAACGCATTACACGGAGGACGGAAAGGGGCTGGTATATGTGTTGGAAAACTGTATGCCGCTGCTGGGCGAGCCGTTTGCGGAGGCGGTACGGGCTTATTTCCGATTTTTTGATAATGCAAAAGTCCGGAAAGCGTTCGGCATGCAGGAAGGCGATGTGCTGCATTGGGTAACGAAACTCAGGATAGAGGAGGCATATGCAACGCCGACCTGCTTGCTGACGGGTTTGCTTGCGCGCTATGAAGAGAACTGGGAGGATTTTATCGGGCGGTATGTTTCAACGGCGTATATCACGGACACGGATGAGAGTGGTGAAACGCGCATTCTTTCTAACGAACTGTATATGACGTTTGCCTGGTTGCTTTGGGGACCCAGCTATGAACTTGAATACATCAGGTACTGGTCTGGGTTGTGCCAGCTCTCTTTCGGAGATGAAAGCAACTCCGTACCCGCCATTGCGGCGCCATCTGTTGCGCCCGCGGTTGCTGAGCGGTTTCAAGCAAATGTCGGACGCAGATACGGCGAGCTGATGACGACGGATCTTACCGTCTATGAAGGGGAGGAATATCTGAAAGAACTTCGTGCGGGGATCCTGCCGGAGGAAGTGTATTTCTATGAAAAAATCAAGGAGCAGGTTCCCTTTGTGCTGCAAATTGACGCATTTGCGCCTCGTGAGGGCTATAAGGCAAAAAAATACTATTGCACGGCATATGTGTGGATTTTGTTTGAGCTGGAAGATGAGGAACGGTATGATTTTCAGCCCGAAAACAGCCTTGCGTTTTTTGAGCATGCCAATCTGACCGATATGTCCGTCTATCAATTTCTGACGGATACTTTGCTCAATAAGAGTATTCTGCATTTTGAGCGCGTATTTTCCGATCCCAAATATGCGCAGCGTAAATACAGGTTTGTCTGTGCATTTAATAAAGATATTGAGCGAAAATTTGTCGAAGCCTATCAACGCCGTGCGGAAGCAGGCGATGAGCTTGCATCTGCCTTTGCAGAGCGTGTCATCCTGCATCCGAAGCGCCTTCCCGCCGACGCATTTGCCGCGTATGACGCATTCTTTTCTCGCAAGTCACAATATCATTATACTGAGGTGAATTTGGCGGACAGGGGAACGATCACAGATCTTGCTACTTTTTATACTGAAATATATATGGAATGTTTTCCTGACCCTGATGAACGTGAATCGTTTGATAATCTGCTCAGATATCTGAAAAAGGCTGAGGGTGAGAAGGCATACTCCTACCATATCGTCCTCGCAAAAGACGGAGACGGGACCATCATCGCGGGCGGGATCTTTGATTATTTCAAACATTCCAATTGCGGGGTCATCGAGTTTATTGCCGTCAGGCAAAGTCTGCAATCAGGCGGCATAGGATCGGCGGTATTTCGCCATATGTTTTCGGTTCTGTCCGGCGATTCATTCAAAAACGGCAAGAAGAAGCTGGACTATGTTTTCTGTGAAATAGAAGATCCTGCCGTCAATCAGGTGCCTGTCAAAAAGTACCTTCATTTCTGGGAGAAATATAAGTTCAGGCGCATCGACATGCAGTATATCCAGCCTGCATTGTCAGGCGTACAAAAGCCCGTGCATGGGCTGTGGCTGACAGTGTCTGCATCGAACGGCATTGCCGATGAAATACCGGTTGACGTTGTTCTGAACGTGATCGCGGATTATATGAGATATGCGATGGGGATCGCTGTTCCTGCGTGCAACGAGGAGTATCAGAAAATGGCGCGGGAGCTTTCGGCCAATGCCTCAGTCAGGTTGCTTCCTCTCATTGGGGAATAGGGATTTTTACAGTTGTTGATCGGACGGTCGTCGGGTTTGAACGGCCGTCCTTTTTGCTTGCTGCGCTGAAAGTCCTTCGGAGCATGAAAAAAACGCCTGTCAAAAGACAGACGCTTTATAAATTGCTGCCGTTACGCAATTGCCGCAAGCTTCTTTGCAAGCTTTGCCTTCTTGTTTGCGGCGTTGTTCTTGTGCAGAATGCCCTTGCTTGCCGCGGAATCGATCGCCGAAACGGTCTCGGGATAGAGCGCGGTCGCGGTCTCTTTGTCACCGGCATTGACAGCCGCAAGGAACTTCTTGATACTCGTCTTGAGCGCGGACTTGATCATCTTGTTCTCTTTCGTCTTCTTCTCGGTAACCAGCACGCGCTTTTTCGCAGATTTAATGTTGGGCACAGTATTTACTCCTTCAATGGCTTTTCTCTTGATAACCTCAGCTATTTTAGCATAAAATAGACCGATTGTAAACTGTTTTTTATGGGGGAATATACAAAATTTTTCAAAAAGTTTCAAATCATCGCGACAGGGGGATGGCGTGTGTCGGCGTGTTTGACAGCGGGATCGGAGGGCTGAACGTGCTTGCCGCGTGCATGCAGCGTCTGCCCGGCTGTCGTTTTTACTATTACGGAGATAACGTCCACGCGCCCTATGGCGCCAGGCCCAAAGAGGAGATCGTACGCTTTACGCGGCACGCGATGCGTGTGTTTGCATCAATGCGTGTGGACGCCGCCGTCCTTGCCTGCAATACTGCAACGGCAGTCTGCGTGGAGGAGATGCGTTCGGAATTTTCCTTTCCCGTCGTCGGCATGGAACCCGCGCTACGGCCTGCTGCAGCGTCCTGCCGCGACGTGCTCGTGCTTGCAACGCCGCATACCATTGCAAGCGAAAGGCTGCGCTCGCTTATTCTGCGCGCTCCCGCCTGCCGTTTTACGTTGGCGGCTCTGCCCGACCTGGCAGGGGAGATCGAACGCTGTCTGACCTGCGGAACACCGCTGACCCTTTCTGACCACCTGCCCGACGTTTCCCCCGACGGCGTGGTCCTCGGATGCACTCACTACGTCTTTTTCCGGCGCGAGATCGCACGCTTTTACGGCTGTCCGGTCTTTGACGGCGTGCAAGGTACGGCAAATCGGCTTGCGGCCGTGCTGTCGGAAGTGCTCGAAGAACAGAAAATTGGGACGGATGACCACCATTGTCCCACCTGGAATCCAAACAATTGTTTGACAAAAAAGTACATAAAATGTCAAAAAAACAGGGTAATATTTTTGGGAAACAGCAAAAATATCAATAAAAAGACATTTTTCTCAAACATTTGTTTTACTTCAAACTAAAAAAATTCCCCCTTGGGTGGAAAAAAGTGGTCGAAGGTGGTTGACAGTAGACGCAAGTGGTGTTATAATAGAGACCGTAGTACGGAAATTCTATGATCTTGGACGGGGACCACATTGCTGAGCGGAAAAGTTGTCCATCAGATGGACGCTAAAAACAGAATACGCATTCCCGCGAAGTATAAGAACGCGTTTCCCGATCGCGAGAAGCTGTACTTTGTCGAATATGCGCCCGACTGCATCACGGTGATGCCCGAGTCGGTGCTCAGCACAAAGCTCGCATCCTTTGACGAAGTCAACCCCGGCGATCCCGACATGATGATCGCAAAGCGCCGCATCCTCAGCTCCATTGACGAGGTATCCGAGGACGGGCAGGGCAGAACGCAGATCCCAAAGTCCTTCCGTGACTACGCCAAGCTCACCAAGGATGTCGTGACCGTCGGCATGGGCAATTACGTCGAGATCTGGTCTCTGGAAAAATTCGAAGAGCAGATGAACGGCATGTCCATTCAGCAGGCAAATACGCTGGCGTATAAGAAAAAAGCGGAGCAGTGAGATGAGCGAATATCATCGTCCGATCATGGTAGAGGAAGTGCTGGAAGGGCTGGACATCCGACCCGGCGGGATCTACTTTGACGGCACTGCCGGCGGAGGCGGCCACTCCTTCGCGATCCTCGCTTCCGATCCGACCGTACACCTGATCGCAACGGACAAAGACGAGGACGCGATCAAAGAAGTCACGCAGCGGCTCTCTCCCTATGCGGGAAGGTTCAAGCTCTACAGGACGGACTTCAAAAACTACCAAGAGGTTTTTTCCGACGCGGGTGTCGGGCAAATTGATGGGTATTTGCTCGACCTGGGCATATCTTCGCACCAGATAGACACAAGCTCCCGCGGCTTCGCATATATGAGCGACGACGCTCCGCTCGATATGCGCATGGATAACAGAGCGTCACTGACGGCGGAAGCCGTCGTCAACGAGTATTCTGAGGATGCTCTCCTTCGCATCCTCAGAGACTACGGAGAAGAGACCTTTGCTCCCTCGATCGTACGCCGCATCGTGACGGCGAGGCAGCAGGGAAGAATTACAACATGCGGGGCGCTGCGCGCGATCGTGGAGGCAAGCGTTCCCGCAAGGTACCGCTACAACGCCTGCGCAAGAAAGACGTTCCAGGCGATCCGCATCGAGGTCAACGGCGAGATGGAAGGGCTGGAAGAGTGCGTACAGGGTCTGACCCGGCGATTAAAGCCGGGCGGCAGGGGGTGCATTCTCACCTTTCATTCGCTGGAGGACAGGATCGTCAAGAATGTCTTCCGATCGATGAGCCAGGGCTGCACCTGTCCGAAGTCCTTTCCCGTCTGCGTCTGCGGAAAGAAACAGGAAGTGACGTTGGTCGGCAATAAACCGCGCACGGCAGGCGAAGCGGAACAGAGGGAAAATTCGCGCAGTAAGAGCGCAAAACTAAGAATTGTCCAAAAAGTCGAATGAGCGGACAAAAACGAGAATAAAATTTAAGGAGCACGACAATGGCATACGCAGTAGTTGCAGACGATACCCGCCGCGAAGAGCGCCGCGTCACGCAAGAAGAAAGGGAACATGCCAAAAACATTCCCGAAAATTACCGTAAGCTGTTGTTCGATGAAGAGGATGCGCAAAAAGTGACCGATCATTATACGCATCCTTCCTATCCGACCATCCATGCGTCTTCTGCAGCGACGATCGAGCGCACCGTAGCGCCTGCGCCGCAGGCACAGCCTGTCTATCAGCCCGTGCATCAGCAGCCTGCCTATCAGTCTGCGCATCAAGCGCAGCCTGTCTATCAGCCTGCATCGCAGCCCGTCGTCAGACCTGCGCATATCTCCGAGCCTGTCACGCC
Source organism: uncultured Clostridia bacterium (assembly GCA_944367185.1). Taxonomy (GTDB): domain Bacteria; phylum Bacillota; class Clostridia; order Christensenellales; family Borkfalkiaceae; genus Gallimonas. Next base: position 12,089 of record CALVWM010000018.1, read on the forward strand.
CGCACAGGACTATTCGTCCAATACGGCGCGGCGGCTTGCGGATTATGTCGCGTATGAGCCGGCAAAGACGGGAAAGCGCGTGCTCTTTGACAACATCACCTACAAGGATTACGAGATCGTCGAGAAGCCGACGGCATCGGCTGCGGTCGCTGCGCCTGCCCGTCCTGCTGCGCCCGCCTATGCGCCTGTTGCAACGCCGGTCTATGCGCCCGTCGCACCTGCGGTGCCTGCCCACGCGCCCGCAGAGGAGGACGCGCTGCCCACACAGCGCACGATGGATACGCTGCGCCATGCCACGGCGCGTGCCGGGCTTGTTGAGGAGCCCGGGGCCGGATTGCTCTCCATGCTCTCGACGCGGGCAAAGGTCGTGATGTGTGCGATCGCGGCGGCGGTCGTCCTCGCCATCGTGCTCATCTGCGTCAATACGGGCATTTTGAACGCGGCAAATGCGGAAATATCCGTAAAAGAAGCAGAGCTTCAGAATTTGCAGCAGACGTATTCGCAGATGCAGGAAGAGATCGACTACCTCATGTCTGACGAGTACATCGACAGCTGGGCTGAACAGAACGGGATGGTCAGAGGAAACTGACTCCCGGGAGGAATTGCATATCAAACAGGGGGACTTTTCCTTGTCTGTCCTACGAAAGAGGTTATTTGCCATGTCTGTGGCGATAACCTTTCTTTTTTGCCTTTTTCTTGCGCGGTTCTTCTATATCCAGGTCATCTGGCAGGACGACCTCAATGCCCGCGCGCTCGACCAGTGGACGCGCGAGATCCCCGTTTCGGCAGGAAGGGGGAATATCTATGACGCAAACGGGGAATTGCTTGCGGGAAGCGTTGCCGCTTATTCCGTTTACGCACGGGCGAGCGCCGTATCCGATGCGGAGGGGGGTGCGCAGCTGCTCTCTGCGGCGCTGGGGCTTTCTTATGACGCCGTTCTTGAAAAGCTGACCGATAAGAGCCGTTCGGAGATCGTGATCGCAAAGCGGGTGGAGAAGTCGGCCGTGGAGCGAATCGAGGGCGCGGACATCGCGGGCGTCTACTACGCGCGGGACGATACGCGCTTTTATCCGCACGGTGCGCTCGCCTGTCAGGTGCTGGGCTTTACCTCCTATGACGGCTCCGGCTCCACGGGGATCGAGCAGTACTATAACAGCTTTCTGGCGGGGGAAAACGGGGAGATCTTGTTTGAGACCGACCTTGTCGGCGTCGATCTGGAGGGCGCAACGGCGGCGTATATCCCCGCAACGGACGGCATGAGCCTGACGCTCACCCTTGACTATCGCATCCAGGCGGTCGCGGAGCAGGTCATGGAAGCGGTTCTTGTGGAGTACTCCGCCAAGGCGGCACGCGCGATCGTGCTGGACGTGACCGACTTTTCCGTGCTTGCAATGGTCAATCTGCCCTCCTATGACCTCAACGACATCCCGCGCGACGATCTCTCCGCGCTCAATGCGCTCTCAAGAAATGCGCTTGTGAGCGACGTATATGAGCCGGGCTCTACCTTTAAGATCGTCACGGCGGCAGCCAATATCGAGGAGTATTTGCAGGGCAATACCGCCGCGTATGCCCCCAACCGCGTCTTTTCCTCTGCACGGACGCGCACGGTGGACGGCACGACCATCCGCTGCTGGAGCGATCACGCGAACGGCAAGCATTCCAATCAGACGCTCGCCGAGGCGCTCAACAACAGCTGCAACCCCTGTTTTGTGGATATCGCGCTCTCGCTCGGCAAAGAGACCTTCTACGACTATCTTGCCGCGTTCAATTTCGGACGCGCGACGGGGCTGGACTTCTCAGGCGAGGCGATCGGCATGCTGCTGCCCGAGAGCACATTGCGGGACTGCGACTTTGCGCGCATCGGATTTGGGCAGACGATCGCCGTTACGCCCTTGCAGCTCGCTTGCGCAAGCGCTGCGGCGGTCAACGGCGGCAACTACTATGCGCCGCGGCTGGTCAAAGAAATTTCGGATGCGAGCGGCGCGGTCGTCGAACGCACCTCGCCCGTTCTTTTGTCGCAGCCTGTCAGTGAGGAGGCGTCCCGAATGCTTACCGCCATGCTGGAGGGCGTCGTGCGGGACGGAAGCGGAAAGAAGGCGTTTATCGAGGGCTACCGAGTTGCGGGTAAGACGGGCACGGCGCAAAAGTATGAGGACGGGCGCATCGCACAGGGAAAGTATGTCTCTTCCTTTGTCGGCTGTTTTCCTGCGAACAGTCCAAAATACCTCGCGCTCGTCATTGTGGACGAACCGCAGGGTGCGTATTACGGCAGCACGGTCGCAGCGCCCTGTGCAAAACAAATTTTTGAGGGGATCATCGACATTTTGCAGATCCCGCCGGTGGAGGGTTGAATGAAATTATCCGAACTTGCAAAGGAGATCGCGGGTGGGGTGCTCAAAGGGGATGCCGAGGTGCGCGGGCTGACTGCGGACAGCCGCGTCGTCGGGGAGGGAGACCTGTTCTTTTGCTTTCAAGGAAAGCACGTCGATTCCCATGTTTGTGCGGCAGAGGCGCAGGCGCGCGGGTGTGCCGCGGTCGTCTGTGAGCATGCGCTTGCCCTCTCCTGTGCGCAGCTCATCGTTCCGGACGGGCGGGAGGCGATGGCGCGCATCTCCGCGGCGTATTATCATCACCCCGAGCGCACGATGAAGATGATCGGCGTGACGGGCACCAACGGCAAGACGACGACGGCGACGATGATTGCCAACATCCTCAACGAAGCCGGGATACGCACGGGACTGATCGGGACGCTCGGCGCATCGTACGCCGCGGTGAAGGTCGCTCCGTCGCTGACCACACCAGATCCGATCGGACTTTTTTCCCTGCTCGCCGATATGGCGCGCGCGGGGACGCAGGCGGTCGTCATGGAAGTCTCTGCGCACGCCCTTGCGTTGAAAAAGGAGGCGCCCGTGTGCTATGACGTCGCCGTCTTTACCAATCTGACGCGCGATCATCTGGACGACTTCGGCGATATGGAGCAGTACGGGAACGCAAAGCGCGCCCTGTTTTGCAAGGGCAAGTGCCGCTTTGCCGTTCTCAATGCGGACGACGCGTTTTCCCGCACGCTCGCCAAAGGCGTGCGCCGCGTGACGTACGGCCTGGAGACGCCTGCTGACGCTTTTGCCGTCGTACGGCGCGATTCTCTGCGCGGCTGCTGCGCCATTCTCAATTTGCAGGACGAATTGTGCGAAGCGGAGATCCCCATGACGGGACGGCATAATCTCTCCAACGCGCTCGCCGCGGCGTGTGCGGCGCGAAGGCTGGGCGCGGGCATGGAGGCGATCGCAAAAGGGCTTGCAAAGACCGTAGTGGACGGCAGATTGGAATGGGCCGGCGCCTATCGGGGAGGCGACGTGTTTGTGGATTTCGCACATACGCCCGACGGACTGGAAAAATCGCTCACGGCGCTGCGGGAGCACTGTGCGGGGAGGCTCATTGCGCTCTTCGGTTGCGGCGGCAACCGCGACGCAGGCAAGCGCGCCGCAATGGGGGAGACTGCGGCAAAGTTTGCGGACTTTTCCGTCCTCACATCGGATAATCCGCGCTATGAGGATCCCTATGCGATCATTTCGCAGATCGAGGCGGGGTATCGCAGGGTAAGTGAGGAGTATGTCGTCGTGGAAGAGCGCGAGCACGCGATCGCCTATGCCATTGGGCTGCTCTCCGACGGGGATGTTTTGCTGATCGCCGGCAAGGGCGGAGAAAAATATCAGGAGATCATGGGGATAAAATATGATTACGAGGACAAAGCTGTAGTAAGATCGATCATCGGGAAGTCATAATATGCAGCATATCCTGTTGGCGGCGCTGTGCGCATTTACTGCGTCGCTTGCGCTCTGTGCACTCGCGATCCCGCTGCTCAGGCGGGCAGGCACGGGACAGCACATTCTCTCCTATGTCAAGGAACACGCGGGAAAGGAGGGCACGCCGTCCATGGGCGGGCTCGCCTTTCTTCCTGCCGCCGTGCTTGTCGCGCTCGCCTTTGCGCGCGGTGCGGACAAACCCTTTTGGGTGACGCTCGCCGTCGGGCTTGGCTATCTCGTCGTGGGGTTTTTGGATGACTTTCTCAAACAGCGGCGGGGGAAGAATCTGGGGCTGCGCGCCTATCAGAAGATCGTATTCCAGCTCGCCGTCGCCGTGATGGCATCCCTGTTTTGTTGCCTGGAAGGGCTTACGGTATTGCGCATTCCCTATACGCAGCTTTCCTTTGACATCGGCTGGTGGATGCTCCCGCTCGGCGTATTCGTGTTTGTGGCGACGGTCAACGGCGTCAATTTAACGGACGGACTGGATGGGCTTGCGGGCGGGACGTGCGCGGTGTTCTTCCTGGCGCTTTCTCTGCTTCTCTTTGTGCAGGACGGCGGCGCGCTCGGCACGCTATGTCTGTGCCTTGCCGCCGCGCTTGCGGGGTATCTCGTGTTCAATACGAGCAAAGCGAGTCTGTTTATGGGGGACACCGGCTCGCTTTCCCTCGGCGGGTTTGCCGCGGCGACGGCGCTGCTCTCGGGAAATGCGCTCGTTATTCCCATTCTCGGCATTATGTTTGTCCTTTCGAGCATATCCGTCATCCTTCAGGTCATATACTACAAAAAAACGGGCAAGCGCATCTTTCTGATGGCGCCCCTTCATCATCATTTCCAGATGAAGGGCTATTCGGAGGCAAAGATCGCCTATTGCTATGCGGCTGTGACTGCCGTCATGGCATTTACGCTCTTTTTGCCGCTTGCCCCGTAAGGAGGACGAATGTACTATTCCATGCAGACCTTTCTCGTGGCGGGCATTTCCCGTTCTGGCGCTGCCGCCGCGGAATTTCTCATCAAAAGACATGCCCGTGCCGTGTATCTCTACGACGACATTCCCGACGATGGAGTGCGCAACAACATTGCACGGCTGACGGAGCTCGGATGCCGCGCCCTCTCAAAGGATGAGCTTGCGGCGCGCGCAGACGAATGCGACGTGCTTGTCCTGAGCCCGGGCATTCCCATCGACCAGGCGCTGCCCGTCCTCTTTCGCAAAAAACGGAAGGCGATCGTCGGAGAGACGGAACTTGCTGCGCGCGAGATGCGCTGTCCTATCATTGCCGTGACGGGAACTAACGGCAAGACGACTACCGTCTCCATGATCGAACATGTCCTCGATCGCTGTCATAAGCGCGCCGTGGCGTGCGGCAACGTCGGGCGACCCATGCTCGATTGCCTCGAAGAACTGGGCGAGGACGGGATCGCCGTTGCGGAGATCTCCTCCTTCCAGCTGGAGACGCTCGCCTCGCTCCGCCCGCACGTCGCCGTCTTTCTCAATATCGCCGAAGATCACCTCAACCGCCACTATACGATGGAGAATTATATCTACCTCAAACAGCGGCTGATGAAAAACTGTGCGGAGAGCGAATACGTCGTGCTCAACCATGACGATGCGATCGTGCGTACTTTTGCGGAAAAGACGCGTGCGCAGATCGTATGGTTTTCGACGGAGGAGCGCGTCAACGGGGCATACATACAGGACGGCGCGATCTGGTGGCGGGAGGAAAAGATCGCCTCTCTTGCCGATCTTCCGCTCGAAGGCAAGCACAACGAGGCAAATGCGCTCGCCGCGGTGTGTGCCTGCGCGCTCATGGGGATCAACGGCGCCTATATCGCGGCGGCACTCAAGACCTTTCATGGGATCAGACACCGCCTGCAAAAATTGGGCGAAGTGGACGGAGTCACCTTTCTTGACGACAGCAAGGCGACCAACGTCGACGCGGCGATCAAGGCGGTCGAGAGCGTCAAGGGGGAGAGCGTCATCCTTCTTGGCGGCAAGGATAAGGGGTATTCCTATGCGCCGCTCTTTGCTGCGATCAAACACTCGGGCGTCGTGCATGCGGTGCTTTGCGGGGAGAATGCATTCCGCCTGTTGGACGCCGCCGTCAAAGAGGGCTTTACGCAGGTAACGCTGTGCCGTCCTTTCGACCTCGCGGTGCGCGTTGCATTCCTCACGGCGCAGAGGGGGCAGAACGTGCTGTTGAGCCCCGCGTCGGCGAGCTATGACGCGTTCAAGAGCTATGAAGAGCGGGGGGAGCGCTTTGCCGCGGTCATGGAGGAGCTGAAAAAAGAGCGCGAGGTGCTTGCGGCGGAGGGGGAGGGTGCAAACGAACCGGACGAACAGAGCTAGTAAGGGGGACGTGCTCTTTCTTGCCGCGGTGCTCGTGCTCGCGGCGTACGGGGTTATTTGTGTCTGGTCGGCGAGCTGCTACAATGCCGAAGTACAGTACGGTGACTCCATGTACTTTTTTCGCAAGCAGCTCGTCGGATTTCTGCTCGGCGCGGCGGCGATGATCGGCATCAGCTTTCTGCCGTACGAAAAGCTGCGGCGCATCGGGATTCCCGCGCTGATCATTTCGCTCGTCCTGCTCGCTTTGGTCTTTGTCCCTGGGCTTGGCAAGAGTAACTACGGCGCAACGCGCTGGATCGGTTTCGGATCTTTTACCATCCAGCCCTCCGAGATCGCAAAGCTCGGGTTTGTCATCTTTACGGCGGGGTACTTCGTCAAAGATCCCGCTCGTATGCGTACGTTCAAAGGCTGCCTGCCCGTTCTGGGGGCGGGGCTTGCGATCTGCGTGCTCATCATGCTGGAACCAAACATGTCGGTTACGATGTGCGTAGGCGCGATCATGATCGGCATGCTCTTTTTGGGCGGCATCTCCAAAAAGGCGATTGCCGTCATCTGCTTTCCCGTCCTGCTCGCCGTGCCCGTGCTCATCATGGCGGAACCGTACCGTTTGCAGCGGCTTTCGGCGTTTATGGACCCGTGGGCGTCGCCCAAGGACGAGGGCTACCAGCTCATTCAGTCCCTGTACGGGCTGTCTAACGGCGGAGCGTTCGGCGTGGGACTGTTCAACTCCCGCCAGAAGTACCGCTTTCTGCCCTTTGCGGAGAGTGACTTTATTCTCTCCGTCATCGCGGAGGAGACGGGCTTTTTCGGCGTGCTTGCGCTGTTTGTGCTCATCGGATTCATCGTGTGGCGAGGGTTTCGCATCGCACGCCGCTGCGGGAACGTGTACGGATTTTTGCTTGCGGGCGGCATTACGCTCGCCTTTGCCGTGCAGAGCGCGCTCAACGCGCTCGTCGTGAGCGGCTGCATCCCGCCGACGGGGCTGCCTCTTCCTCTTGTATCGGCGGGGAACACCTCTCTCATCGTCACGATGACGGGCATGGGCATCGTGTACGGCGTGTCCAGGCACACGCGGAGCTGATCTGTCATACAATGGGAATGAGCGGGCGGACGCCCGCCTTTTGAAATACGATAGGAGAGGACTTATGGATAAATACGTTATCGACGGGGGGAAGCAGCTGCATGGCAGCGTTATGCTGCAATCGGCAAAGAACGCCGTTCTCCCCCTGTTTGCCGCGTCCATTCTGACCGAAAAGCGGGTCGTCATCCGCGATGCGCCCAATATCTCCGACGTTACTTGCATGGCGCAGATTTTGCGCGAACTGGGTGCGGAGGTCAGTTTCTCTGACGGCAACGTCACGATCGACAGCGCAAACGCCTCCTGTCACGAGATCTCCTCTGCGCTCACCAAGGAACTGCGTTCCTCCGTCTTTATGCTCGGTTCGCTCTTGACGCGCTTCCGCCGCGCGCTTATCGCCTATCCGGGCGGTTGCGATATCGGTCTGCGGCCCATCGACCTGCATCTCAATGCCTTAAAGCGGCTGGGCGTGACCATCTCCGAGCGGGACGGCTTCATCTTCTGCGCGTGCGACAGGCTGCGCGGCGCGGAGATCCTGCTCGATTTCCCCAGCGTCGGCGCGACCGAAAACATTTTGCTTGCCGCCGTCAAGGCGGAGGGAAGGACGGTGTTGACGGGCGCGGCGAAAGAGCCGGAGATCGTCGATCTGCAAAACTTTCTCAATGCCATGGGTGCCAGAGTCGCGGGGGCGGGGACGGACGTCATCGAGATTGAGGGCGTGAAAGAATTGCACGGCGTGACCTACCGCCCGATCAGAGACAGGATCGAGGCGGGTACATATCTGTTTGCGGGGGCTGCGTGCGGCGGCGAAGTGGAGACGATCGGCGTAACGCCCGAGAATATTCGGCTGCTCCTGCACAAATTGCGCGAAAACGGTTGCAAAGTTCATGTGAAAAATGATAAAATAAGAGTGGAAAGCAACGGACGGCTTAGATGCAACCGACGGATCGAGACGATGCCCTTTCCGGGGTTCCCGACCGATCTGCAGGCGCAGGCGACGGCGCTCAACGCCTCCTGCGAAGGGTGCGCGCTGATCGTGGAAAATCTCTTTGAAACGCGCTTCAAATACGTTCCCGAATTGCAGAAGATGGGTGCGGACATCGAGGTCAAGGGCAGGACGGCGTTCGTGCGCGGCGTAAAACGTCTGCACGGCGCGCGGGTCGTCGCTGGCGATCTGCGCGGCGGAGCCGCGCTCGTCATAGCGGCGCTCGGGGCGGAAGGCACCACGGAAGTGCTCGATCTTTCGCATATCGACAGAGGATATGCAGACCTTCGCGAAAAATTCCGGGCATTGGGCGCGGAGATCCGCCGCGTCCGCGTCTGAAAGCCTGCCGTCGGGAACACATGGAGGAATACCAATGAAAAACAGGACGTTTGTGACGACGCTGATCGCGATCTTGCTCCTTGCCGCAGTCATTGCCGCAGGACTTCATGCCGTATTTACGGTAGCGTACGTACAGGCGTCCTTTTCTACCCTGACGCAGGAAGGCGAAGTCGCCGCGCAGCAGCTCAAAGAAGCTCTGAACGCCTATCTCGGCAGAAGTACGACCTTTCTCGATCTGGAAGAGGTGCGCGCCACGGCGGAGAGCGATCCGCGCTTCAGGGTCGTCTCGCTGGAGAAGCGCTTTCCCTCTTCCGTTGCGCTGGAGATCGAGGAGAGGCAGGCTGCGTTTGCCGTGCGGACGGGAACCGGTTACGCGCTCGTCGACAACGAGGGCGTGCGTATCGGTGAAACATCGTCCGCGCAGGACTACATCGAACTGACGGGCGATTTTTCCGTCTCCTTTTCGGACGGGCGCGCAGAGGGGGAATACATGCCGGAACTGCTTGCCGTGTATGCTTCCTTTCTGGAAGCGCTCGGGGAACCGCGGGCCAATCTGCTCTCCGTCTCGCTTGGGTCGAGCGGCGCTTCGGCACGGTTCGACAGCCTGCGCTTTCAGACACGTGAAGGGGTGGAGATCGTGATCTGGAACCCCTCCGATCGCCCGTCTGATACCGGGCTGGCGGCGGTGCAGAAGTATCTCGATCTGACCGAAGTGCAGCGTGTCCGTGGGAGCATCGTCGTGCAGATCGTGAGCGCGTCGGGCGAGGTCAACGCCGAATATTTCCCCGAAAACTGATCGGATGCGCACCCGGGGCGGGGTGCGCATTTTGCTGTGTCCCGATCTGTTCCGCAGGCGATTTTGGGCCGCAAAAAATGGGAAACCTGCTCTCAATTTCTTGACAACTTTCGCGCTTGCGTATATAATAGTAATATAAGTTTGCATGGTCGGAAAAGGAGTCACAGTCGGAGCTGTATGGGACGAAAAAGCGTAGCCGTATTGGACATCCGCTCGTCGGAAGTGTCTGTCATCGTCGGGGAAAGGGGCGTCAATAATACGTTCGTTTTCAAGGCGATCCATACGGAGGAATATGACGGCTACGACGAAAGCGTCTTTTTGGACGAAGCAGGGCTGGCAAGTGCGATCGTCTCTTCGGTCACGGCGGTGGAACGGATCTGCGGCGAGCGGATCCGTGGACTTTATGTCGGCGTTCCCGGTGCGTTTACGCGCGTTGTCCCCAAGGAACAGCTTGTCGGATTCCCCAAAAACCGCATCATCGGACAGAAAGAACTGGACGCGCTCTTTGCGAGCGGACAGAAGGCGCCGAAAGGATATCGTTTCATCCGTGCAACGAGCATGATCTATGTCACCGCGGATGACAGGCGCGTGGTCGATCCCGTCGGGCTGTCCTCCACTTCGCTGAGCGGCGTGCTTTCGTACTTTTATTGCAGCGACTACTTTGCGGGGAGGATGGAGCATATCTTTGCGGACATGCAGATCTCGCTCAGGTATCTTCCGACGCAGCTTGCGATGGCGACCTATCTCATCCCGTCCGAAACGCGCGACGAGTATGCGCTCTTCCTCGATGTCGGATTCATGTCCACGACGTTATGCGTCCTGCTCGGCAACGGCATCCTTGCCCAGCGCACGTATTTTGTCGGCAAAGGGCAGATCGCATATCATGTGATGCAGCGGTTCTCGGTCTCGTATGAGTCTGCGCTTTCTCTGCTCTCCAAATCAAACTTGTTTTCCAAGAACAACGGCGCGAAAATGGAGATCACGGAAGGGGATGTGACGCATGAGATCGATATGGATGCTCTCGTCGACACCGTCAAGGAAGGGCTGGATGAGATCTGCGAGAAGATCGGCGCCTTTTTGGACGAATGTTCCGGCAAGGAACTGGACTTCAAACCCCTGTATGTGACGGGGGAGGGGCTTGCGGATATCCGCGGCGCGCTCGAGCACATCTCCAAGCGCATCAGCCGCGTGTGCGAGCAGCTTGCGCCCGACTTGCCCTACTACAACAAGCCTGCCATGAGTTCCAGGATCGCGCTTGTCGATCTTGCCTATGAAGACCACTTAAAACAAAGTTTTTTTTATAAATTCGCTAAGAAATTCGGAGGTTGAAAATGTTCAACGATAATATTCCCTTTGTCGGCAGAGAAGACGGAACGTCGAGGGAGAACACGATCCTTCCCAACGGTCTCGTCAACAGCGGCGTTGCCAAGATTTGTGTCGTCGGCGTCGGCGGCGCAGGAAATAATGCAGTCAACCGCATGATCGATGCGGGGATCACGAGCGCGGATTATGTTGCCGTCAATACCGATGCACAGATCCTTGCATGCAACAAGGCGCAGAAGAAGATCCAGATCGGCGCGCAGCGTACCAAGGGGCTTGGTGCGGGCGCGGAACCCGAGATCGGCAGAGAGGCCGCAGAGGAGAGCAAGGAAGCGCTTGCAAAGGCGGTCGAAGGCGTGGACCTTCTGTTCATCACGGCAGGAATGGGCGGCGGTACGGGTACCGGCGCGGCTCCTGTCATCGCCAAGATCGCAAAGGACAAGAAGATCCTCACGGTCGCCGTTGTCACAAAGCCCTTCGAGTTTGAAGGCAAGCGCAGGATGGACAACGCGATCAAAGGCATCGATAACCTCAGAAAATATGTAGACACCATCATCATCATCCCCAATGAGAAGATCCGCGAAGTCGTGCCCAAGAATGCGACGATGACGGATGCGCTTCGCGTTGCGGACGAAGTCTTAAAGCAGGGTATCCGCGGCATTGCAGATCTGATCGTCACGCCTGCGCTCATCAACCTCGACTTTGCGGATGTCAGAACGACGCTCAAGGACAGGGGGCTTGCGCACATGGGCGTCGGCGTTGCGAAGGGCGAAAACCGTATCATCGATGCAGTCCGCCTTGCCGTCAATTCGCCCCTTCTGGAGACGACCATCGAGGGTGCGACGGGCGTCGTGCTCAACATCGTCGGCGGTCCCGACCTGACGCTGGATGAGGTCACAAAGGCTGCCAACCTCATTCACGGCGTCGTCGATTACTCTGCAAACATCATTTTCGGCGCGTGCATTGACGAGAGCGTGCAGGATGAGGTCGAGGTCACCGTCATTGCGACGGGCTTCCCCCCTGCGGGTAGCTCGGAGCCCTCTGCTCCCGCGCAGAGAGTGACGCTGAACGTGCCGCCTCAGCCCAATCCTTCGCAGAATCCCTATGGGCAGCAGTCGAACAATCCCTATCAGCAGATGCCAGGCAATTATGCGCCTAATCCGACGCCCTATTATCCTACTGCCCCTGTGCCTCCCGTGCAGCCCGTGCCGCAGCCTGCGCCGCAGCCTGCGCCGCAGCCCGTGCCGGATGATCCCAGAGCTTCCGATTATGACGAAGAGGACGATCACGACAACAAGCTGCCGCCTTTCATTCGCAGGATGCTTGGCAAGAAATAAACAAATTGAGAAAGGACAAGCCCGGGCTTGTCCTTTTTTGAGGGAAACATCATGGAAATCACACAGGAATTTTTGCAGCGGGTCAAGGACATCGTATGCTCCGGAAAGCCGATCATGACGCGGACATTTACGGTCGCGGAAAAGGGTACGGCGTCCAATCTTGTGACGACGTCCGACACCGCCGTGCAGGAAATGCTGAAGGAAAGACTGGGCGAGCTTCTGCCGCAGGCGGCATTCTTGGGCGAAGAATCGGTGTCGGAAGTGCATGAGGAGCTCATGTGGGTGGTCGATCCCATCGACGGGACGTCCAACTTTGTGCGCGGGATGCGGCTTTCGGCGATCTCCGTCGCGCTGGTCGAGGACGGCGAGGAGGTCTTAGGCGTCGTCTATAATCCGTTTACCGAGGATATGTTTTCTGCCGTCAAAGGGCAGGGCGCCTATTGGAACGGCACACGATTGCACGTTTCCGACCGTGATTTTCAACATGCCCTTTTCTTTACCGCGTTCAGCGTGTACGAAAAGCGGTTTGCGCCGCAGTGCATGGAGGTGATGCGCCGTATCTATCCGCAGTGCGATGATTTCCGCAGGATCGGGACGGCATCATTGGAACTGTGCTATCTTGCGGCGGGCAGGGCGGAATTGTACTTTGAGATCAGGCTCTTTCCGTGGGACTGGTCGGCGGCAGCGGTCGTCGTCCGAGAGGCGGGCGGCGTTGTCGGCACCGTGCCGGACGAGCGCCTGCGCCACGACTCTCCCGTCATTTTGCTCGCCGCCAACAGCGAGGAAAATTTCCGTATCCTGCAGGAGACGGTCGCTTCTGTTATTCCTATGCGCCCTTATAAAGCATGACGGACCCGGCATACGATGGCAAGTTGTATCCCGCACCGAAAATGTTTTGGGGATAAATGCATGACATTGGGCTTCGATTTGATAACGCCGTAAGGATTATAAGGATAAAAGGATAAAACGATGGCTACGCTTGAAGAAAAGATCCTTAGCGGAGATTTCATTTACGATCCGCCCTACTTTTATCGCAACGCCTGGGCTCTGCGGTGTAAGTTGGGCATTGGTGACAGCGACGAGGTATTTTATGCCGTCGCCAGGAAAAGAGCTGCGGAGATCTTTACGATCTTGTTCAGAAACGGCGTTGATATGTTCTTCTTTGATCATTGTGTGTATGACTATGATTTTGACTCGGGTACTTCCGTGTATATCGATCACCTTATCGAAACGGAAAGCAACCTGCTCAAATTTTGTTTGAGCTATGAGCAAAAATTTCAACACAAGGTCGTCAGGCATATCCCGTACGACGAGAATGACGAAACAAACAAAAACATAGTCCGAAAAAACCGGATATGCTGCTATCCTGATAAGAAATTGAATGCCATTGATGTGATAAACGCTCAGATCGGTCTTCAGGAAGATCCGATGATCCATTTTGTGTCCTTTGAAAACAACTGTATTTTTTCTGTATATGACGAAAGGGGATGTGACATCGTGTTTTTCGATAAAAGTCAGTTCAGAAAATTCTACCCGCTTTTGCAAAAGTATTTTCTCGATCATGACATAACATTGATGAAGCAGAGATTTGAAGACTGCATGAAAACTTAACAAAAAAATACATGCCTGATGGAACAGTCACCAAAAAGGGAAAGGATTCCGGCAGAATCCTCTCCCTTTTTCATTTGGTTCGGGGGCTTTCTGCTACGGAGCACGTTTTTGCATGACATAATTGGTGAGCAGGACGCCGTGTCTTCTGACCTGCTGCTCTTTGACGACGGTATATCCGCGCGCTTCAAAGAAGGGGCGTGACGTGATCGAAGCATGCGTTGTATAGAGCTTTCGCGGGATCGTCGATTCCAGCGCGTCGCAGAGGGCAGTCGCAATGCCGCGTCGCAGGAAGCCCGCACGAACATACAGATGATCGAGGTATCCCGTTTCGTCCATATCGGCGAATCCGACGATCGTTTCGCCCTCAACGGCGACGAGCGTCTTATGAGAGGAGAGCAGAGCATCCCAAGGGCCGACGTCGATTTCGGCGGGCGCCCAAGCGTCGCATTGATCGCGGGTATAGTCTTTCCGGTTGACCGTGTGCACGGTCTCGCGGAACAGGGAAATGATTGCATTGCAGTCCGATGACTTATAGCGGCGGAGTATCATAACAAAAGTATATAGGATATAGAAACAAAAATCAAGCGAAAGAGGGGGCTGCGTAGCAGCCCCCTCTTTCGCGATGCAGCCCTTAAAGGCGGAGTAAATCGTGTAGTAAGCAAAGAGAAGTTATCTGGATTCAGGCGACCGGAATTTAACTATGAATTTTCCGAAAGCTATTGACGAACATAACAAACAGTTATATATTAATTGCAAGATAACTGCTGTACAATATGATAAACAATTATATGATTAACATTTAGGGCAACGTAAAGTGATTGAAATTTTGAATGAGAGGAGGAAAATCCAATGGGTATTTGATCAGCGCAACAGAGCGGATATGTTATGTTGTGCCTTTTTGCTTTTGATATGTTTGCAGAAGGAATGAGAATTTTTTGATAGAAGATTATAGGAAATTATATGAAAAGATTTGCAATGATATTGTGTGTTTTACTGATTGGACTGTGTGCGATGAGCGGTTGTGCACAAGATTACGGCGTGTTGTATTCCTTGCAGGACGTTTACGATGCGCAGGAAATCGACAGGGACGACCTGCTGAATATCGCGTATTATAACGGGGATATAGAAAGGAATCAGGAGGCGTTGGAGGGTTTTACGCCGGAACCGATCGGAGAACTGAGCGAAAACACCGCGCAAAAGATTCGGGAATGTGTTGCACAGAGATATCGAAACAATGAGGCATTTTCCGACACAACGGCAGAGGATATATGCATCGTCAAATATCTCGGTTGTTATAACGG
>CALVWM010000019.1 GCA_944367185.1 uncultured Clostridia bacterium
CTGCAGGGCGCGCCCCTGAAAAAAGAGCTGTTTGACAGGCACCTGTTGACGGGCGAGCATATCGCATAATCTCTGCCGCACAACCATACAACATGAAAACAGACCGCAGCGGTCTGTTTTTTTGATGATTTTCGAAAAAAATTCAAAAAAGTACCCCCCCCTTGACATTCCGCCGCCCATCCTGTATGATAGAAATATGAAAAAAATTGATTTATTTCGCAGAGGCTCCCTTATTTGCTGCATCCTGGCTCTGACGCTCGCGATCAGCGCGGGCTGTACGGAAACGGCATATCAGCCAAAATACACGCTCACCGAACCGGTAGGGCGAACGGAAGTCTATACTGCCGCAGACGAGGCGCCGGAGTGGGCGATCGGCAACACCTATACCACCGGGCGGGCGGAGTATTTCTTTGAGACGACGCTGACCGCCGAACAGACGGACGGCTTCATCGATATGGCAGAAGAGGTGCTCGCCGATCATCCGCAGGACAACGTGAAATTTGTCGTCGGCACGTCCTTCAATACCGCCTATGTCGGGAAAATCGACAATGCCGTCCAGACCGCAACAAGAACGATCGATAAACTTTATTTTAACATCGGCGATCTGTCGCAATTGAACCTGCTCGTGGAACTCAACGCAAAAAAGTACGGCGAGGCAACGCCCTATGGCTTGCTCTACGCATATAGCTACGGGCAATGTATTCAATCGGGATATGAAGTGCCCGAAATACTGAAAAACGCGGAACTGACCGAAACAGTAAATGGGAACAGGGACATAACCGACCTGAACACATTTGTATTTCTCTCCACATTGACTACGGAGACCGAAAAACTTGCGGCGCAGACATTGGCCGTGAAAATATATGAATTGGCGGGTTTTGAAAAGTTACAGGAGGTGGTGGAATCGGAGAGTATAGTTGAGAAGCAGAATATTTTAGATTTTTATGTGAAATATGTCTGCTACGACAACGATATTGTGCCGCTGCTCCCTTCCGGACTGACTGATTATGAATGTTATCATACGCAGAGGTACATAGTAGCCGACTATCCCGAACTGGATATGCGGATATTTATCGCCAAAGATTTTGCACCTTTTGAGTGGGAAACGCACATCAATAACTATGCCCAGTTAAAGGAATGTCTGCTCGGAACCATAGAACCGTTTAAACAGGTTAATGAATTTATCGGCAAAACTTCGCCGGCGCCCGTTGATTTTTATTTCTTTGAAAACCCTGAAAATTTTGCGTGGTTCAAGAATCACAGGGTGGAAGTCGACGCGCTTAGTTTTATGCTTCACGAATATGCTCATGTTGCCATGTTTGACAGAATGCGCCGAAATTACTGGACGGTAGAGGCATTTGCCGAATACTGCGACGCAAAATTCGGTATCTACGGCAACAGCGAGTGGATTTTGAACATGTATATCAAAAATAGCGAAGTTGAAAATGAGCAGGTGAAGCAGACATTGCAGCTTTTGAAGATTTTCCCGCCGCAGAATGCTATGGAAATGTGGGACATCTATGCCTATGTTTCTGAAACTTTATATCCGGGCAAAGTAAATGTGATTAACGGAACGCCTGATTGCCTGTCGGAATGGATCGGTATTTCGCTCAGTAATTACCTTGTGGAGACATACGGAAAAGATGCGTTCCTGGAGTTGTGCACGACCGGCAGAGGCGAGCAAGCCATCTACGGCAAGACCCGTGAGGAATTGCGCGCGGAATGGTTCGCCGCACTTCGTACCAAATTTGAAGAATAGACTTTTCCATGTCAAAGCGCGCGGCGCGGACAAAATGTCCGCGCCGCGCGCTTTCTTATTGTTCTCCCCTCTATTCTTGCTGCAACCTCTGCTTGGAATAGACGCACCCGCAGTAGTTCTGACGATACAATCCGTGCTCACGGGAGAGCACGATGGACTGCTGATAGCCGCCCCGCTTCTTGAAGTCGGAGGGCAGCCACTTCACGCCGTACCTATCTGCCAGTTCCGCGCCGATTTCGTTGATGACGGCGGCGTTTTTGAGCGGCGAGACGGTGAGCGTCGTGCCGAAGTAGTCATAGCCGCCCCGCTTTGCCTCCTGCGCCGTGCGTTCAAGGCGCAGCGTAAAGCAGCGGGCGCAGCGCGCGCCGCCCTCGGGCGCACTTTCATACCCCGCCGCAATCGCCGCAAAGTCCTCGGGCGCATAGTCGCAGTCGAGAAAATCTGCAAGCCCCGTCTCCTGCAAAAAGCGGAGCTGCTCGGACTTGCGCTTTGCATACTCCTCCGCGCAGTCGAGGTTGGGATTGTAGTAGAGCACCGTCACGCGGACGGACTTTGCAAGCTCCGTCAGGCAGTACGAGGAGCAGGGCGCACAGCAGCTGTGCAGAAGCACCCGTTTGCCCGCCGCGCCTGCAAGCTCCTTCTGCATGAGGGCATCGTAATTGACGGCGTTCATGCGCTTAAGAGGTTATTGAGCGCCGAGACGAGCGCCTGCATCGAGGAGATCGTGATGTCCGAATTCTCGCCCGCGCCCCAGTAGACATGCTCACGCATCTCCACGCCCAGATAGGAGATCGCCTGCGCGAAGGAGCCGGAGGAGAGCGCGTGCTGTTCGTAGCCCGTGATATTGTAGGAGATATGAAAGTGCTTTTTGAGCGCGTTGGAGACGGCGTCCAGTCTGCCGTTGCCCGTTGCCTCGACGACGGTGCTCTGTCCCCTTTCCTTGATCTCGACAATGGCGGTGATGCCGTTCTCCTGACGGTAGTGGACTTCGCCCAACTCGAACACAGGGCGGGGCGTCAGGAACTTCCTGCCGAACACCTCGAAGATCTCGTCCGCCTTGAGCTCCTTGTGCAAAACGTCCGATTCGTGCTTGACGGCATAGCTCATCGCCTCCTTCATGCGGGCGGGCAGCTTGATGCCGTAGACGTGCTCCAGAATATACCCCACGCCGCCCTTGCCGGACTGGGAATTGATGCGGATGACGTCCGAATCGTACTCCCTGCCCACGTCCTTGGGGTCGATGGGAAGGTAGGGAACGTCCCAGACGGTGCGCCCCGTCTCCTCGCGGAACTTCATGCCCTTGGCGATGGCGTCCTGGTGCGAGCCGGAGAACGCGGCGAACACCAGCTCGCCCGCATAGGGCTGGCGGGGCGAAATGCGCATGTTCGTATAGCTCTGATAGAGCGCCGCGACATAGGGCATGTTGGAAAAATCCAGCCCGGGATCGACGCCCTGGGAGTACATGTTCATCGCGAGCGTGACGACGTCGCAGTTGCCCGTGCGCTCGCCGTTGCCGAACAGCGTGCCTTCGACGCGGTCCGCACCCGCCAAAAGCCCGAACTCCGCCGACGCGACGCCGCAGCCGCGGTCGTTGTGCGGGTGCAGCGAGACGACGACGTTCTCTCGGAACTTCAAATGCTTGCACATATATTCGACCTGCTGCGCGTAAACATGCGGCATGGCGTTCTCCACCGTGGCGGGCAGGTTGATGACCGCCTTTCGCTCCGCCGTGGGCTGCCAGACGTCCAGCACCGCGTTGCACACCTCGAGGGCGTAGTCGGGCTCCGTCCCCGTGAAGCTCTCGGGCGAGTACTCAAATCGATAGTTCGCCCCCGCCTCGTCGGTGAGTTTTTTGAGGAGTTTTGCGCCGTCCACGGCGATCTGCTTGATCGCCTCCTTATCCTTGCGGAACACTTGTTCGCGCTGGGCGACGGAGGTCGAATTGTAGACGTGCACGATGACGTTCTTTGCGCCGCGGATGGCTTCAAAGGTCTTTTTGATGATATGCTCGCGCGCCTGCGTCAGCACCTGGATGGTGACGTCGTCGGGAATGAGGTTGCGGTCGATGAGCGCGCGCACAAAGTCGTACTCCGTCTCGCTTGCGGCGGGGAAGCCGACTTCGATCTCCTTGAACCCGATCTCGACGAGCAGATTGAAAAACTCCAGCTTGGTCTCCAGCCCCATCGGCTCGATGAGCGCCTGATTGCCGTCGCGCAGGTCGACGCTGCACCAGACGGGTGCACGCTCGACCATGTTCTTCATTGCCCAGTCCATGCAGGGCTCGGGGGGCAGGATAAACTGCTTTTGGTACTTGTTAACGTCCATTTCTCCACCTCACGATTACATCCGAATTTTGCCGCACTTGTTCGCCCGACACAGGCGATGGCGCGACTTCAAAAAAATGCGCCCCTTACGCGAACGTAAGAGACGCATTGATTTGCGCGGTACCACTCTTATTGCGGAAATTTTCCGCCACTTTGCAGGCACAAACATGCCCTTCCCCCGTAACGGTGGGACTCCGTTCTCCCCTACTTAACGTTCAGGAAGACCGCTCTGCGGGGAGTTCCGCCCCTGCCGCCTGCCGCCTCGCACCAAACGGCGGCTCTCTGCAAGGTGACTTTGGGACGTACTGGTCCGCTTCACAGCGTTATCTTGTTTCTATCATAGCACACTCGCACAAAAATTGCAAGCGTTTTCCGCAAAATTAATAGTTCTCGGGCTTGACCTGGAAATACGCCTTGGGATGCGCGCAGACGGGGCAGACCTCGGGCGCCTCGCTCGCCTTGACGATCGCGCCGCAGTTGAGGCACTGCCAGTACACTTCGCCGTCTTTCACGAACACTCTGCCCTCTTCGACGTTTGCAAGCAGCTTTCTGTAGCGCTCCTCGTGCTCCTTCTCGACGGACGCGACCTTTTCAAACATGACGGCGATCGCCTCAAAGCCCTCTTCGCGCGCGACCTTGGCAAAGGTGGGATACATGTCCGTCCACTCGTCGTTCTCGCCCTGCGCCGCAAGCGCCAGGTTCTCCGCCGTGGTGCCGATGCCGCCCGCAATGAGCTTATACCACATCTTGGCGTGCTCGCGCTCGTTGCCCGACGTCTCCTCGAAGATCGCGGCGATCTGGTTGTAACCGTCCTTCTTCGCCTTGGAGGCAAAGTAGGCGTACTTGTTGGTTGCCATGCTCTCGCCCGCAAATGCCGCGAGCAGGTTCTCCATCGTCTTGGTTCCCTTGAGTTCCTTCATGTTTTCACCTCTTTTATTTTATTTGTGCGCTTTGGCGCATATTCATCTTGCTGCAATCCTGACAAATTCCCGTAAACTGCACCTCGCAGCCGTCCACATGAAAGCCGCCCAATATGCTGCCCGCGGCAACCGGGGCGAGCGCGGGCAGGGGCAGATCGCACACCCTGCCGCAGACGCGGCAGACGCCGTGCGCGTGGGGCGCGGTGGTCACGTCAAAGCGCGCGTCGCTCTCCGCAAGCGACAGCTTTCTGACCAATCCGCGCTCCGCAAAGCCGCCCAGCACGCGAAAGACCGTCCCGCGCGACACCGTGGGATGCTCTTCATGCACCCGCTCGTAGACCTGCGTCGCCGTGGGATGATCGAGCGCGGCAAGCGCATCATAGATCGCCTGCTTCTGTTTGGTTTTGCGCTGCGTTCCCGCCATGGCTTTCTCCTTATCAGGATTTAATCTTGATAACAGAATATCATACATTCACGATTCTGTCAAGAGGTTTGATCAAATTTCCAGAATTTTTCTGACGGACCGTAAAAATCCGCGCCCCGCAATATTTGCGGGGCGCGCAAAGAGAACCTCTATAATGCAAAGCCTGCTTTTGGAGCAAAATGCGTCTCGTCCGATTCCAGAACGTTGTCAAAATCGGCAGAGCAAGGAACTTCCCGCCATGACACCAGATTGAGATACATATCGCCCCGCTTGACGGCGGGCATCATGTTTCCGTCGGAAACCGGGATGAAGTAGCGACGTTCGTCCCGGATATTTGCCGCCCTAAAATGACTGACATGAAACCCGTAATACGCGCCGTTTTCATCCTGCAACACGCGCTTATCTTCCCATGTCTCCATTTCCCCCGTCTCCTCATTGACGATTGTCGTCACGACGCCCTCCTCAAAGACGTACGGCCGCCAAAGTCTGTTTGGTTCAAAATCAATCGGCACAGCGTACATATCCAGCCAAGGCTGATCATTGATACATACATACACAAACCCCTGCGGCTGCAGTTCGATGAGCATGTATTCCAGTTCATCGTATTCATTGTAGAGCGGATATACTTCCAGTCCCGTGTACTCACTGCCTTCTCCTAAAAAGCGCTCCTCTGCCCGCGCGGTGACGCGCTGAATGTGCTGTTCTTCCGAATACATGCCCGTGCAGCCCGTGCACAGGGACGCCGCGATCAGCGACACCCCCGCCGCAATACACGCAAAGACTTTTGAAACCTTTTTCATACTTTCCCCCTGCTATGAATTTCTGACCCACTTGGCATAAAGATAAGTACCCTCATATGTATCGTAATCGCCATGACTGCCATCCAAAACAATCAATTCTCCCGTCTTATCCGTTTCAAAGTTCCATGGAGTGATACATGCGGGTTCTTTGTACCACCCGCCAAACAGATACCCAAGGCGCTCCGGATCGGGCGGAATGAACGTAATGACCGCTTCATCATAGCTATCCACCCAATAATAGCCTTCATTCTCTGCGCCCGCATAATTGTACATATACGACACGTTCGCGATATAATTTGTTAAATTGCTTTCGTACGGCTTCACAAATTGAACGTAATAATTGTATCCCCAAACGGCGGCTTTACATTGTCTGATTCCGCCGTAATTATCTCTGTCTAAATTCCAAGTCACTTCAACGCCGTTGGGCAAATATGCATTAGGGTGATCGCTTTCCTTTGGATTTGTAGGCAAGAACAATTTCTCTAAATTTGCACTTTCGAAGTCAAGCACTTCTTCGAGATACCAAATACTTTGCCGATGATACCCCAGACCATATACCTTAATTTGGTCGATATATTCGGGATAAACGAGAATCTTTTGCTGCTCGCCGAGCTCCGTCAACCCGATCAGGTATGCTTTTTTGCTGCCGTCATCCTCTGTGCTGACCGCATACCGGAAGTACCCGCTCTCGTATTCCGGCAGCGGATCGGGAACGCATCCCGTCATTGTTGACAACGATAATATCGCCACGCCCAGTACAATACTTGCTATTTTTAATGTTTTTTTCATAATTGCCCCCCATTATAACGAAAAATCATATTTGGGAATAAAATACAGATATTCAACGGCATAGGTGGCAGACTGCATTCCCGGCTCATAGTCGATCAATGTTCCGTCCACAAGGTTGAGATACTGCTCTCCGCGCTTGACCGCAGGAATCAAAGCATCTGACCCGGAACCATGCGACACCGATACAATTGACAACAGATATCGGCGTTCGTTTTCGATCCCTGCCACTTTGAAATGACTTTGATGATAGACGATGACATCTCCGTTTTCATCGCGGAACAATTCACGATCGGTATAAATCGACGTGTGTCCGTCCTCGTCTACCACCTCTTCTCGCATCCCCTCATGCACCCGATAGGGGATCCAGCTCTCCGGCTCCATGTCGCTGCACAGATACATTCCGACGCCGCTGATCCATTCAAACGTGACGTCATCGCGGATGAGGACATACACAAAGCCCTGCGGCTCCAGTTCGATGAGCATATAGTTCAGCTCATCGTATTCGTTGTAGATCGGATACACTTCCAACCCCGTGTACTCGCTCCCCTCGCCCAAAAAGCGCTCCTCGGCACGCGCCGTGACGCGCTGAATGTGCTGCTCTTCCGTATAACTGCCCGCCGTACAGCCCGTGCACAGCGACGCCGCGACAAGCGACAACCCCGCCGCAATACACGCAAAGACTTTTGAAACCTTTTTCATACCTTCCCCCTGCTATGAATTTCTGACCCACTTGGCATACAGATATATCCCGTCGTAGGATTCGTAGATCATTCCCTCTCGAATATTCAACAATCCTCCCGTCTTATCCGTTTCAAAGTTCCATGGAGTGATACATGCGGGTTCTTTGTACCACCCGTCAAACAGATACCCAAGCCGCTCCGGATCGGGCGGAATGAACGTAATGACCGCTTCATCATAGCTATCCACCCAATAATAACCGTCATTTTCCGCTCCCGCATAATTGTACATATACGACACGTTCGCGATATAGCTGCGGCTATTCTGAAACGGCTCGCTGAAATACTCTCTATAATAATTGAAGCCAAAAACAGCACCTTTCCCGAAAAGTATTTTGTTATTCCTGCGTGCCGAATCCCACCAAACGGGGTAAGCATTGGGGAAAGACAAACTCAGATTTCCGACAACACTTTCCAACGGTGTTTCCGGGAAATAGAACTTTTCCAACTGTGAATTTGCAAACCCTCCGATAAGATCATTATAAAACAGCTTGGGGATCTCATACCCCAGTCCATATACCTTGATTTGGTCGATATATTCGGGATAGACGAGAATCTTTTGCTGCTCGCCGAGCTCCGTCAACCCGATCAGGTATGCTTTTTTGCTGCCGTCATCCTCTGTGCTGACCGCATACCGGAAGTACCCGCTCTCGTATTCCGGCAGCGGATCGGGAACGCATCCCGTCATTGTCGCCAACGACAATATCGCCACGCCCAGCATGATACTTGCTATTTTTAATGTCTTTTTCATACTTTCCACCCTTGTCTTATAAATCATTAAACGACTTATAGAAAAATCCAATATTTCCAACCGCATATGTTGCGGACTCCATTCCGGGTTCATAGTCAATCATCATTCCATCCACGAGATTAAGATACTGTTCCCCACGCTTTACCGCAGGAATTCGTCTTTCCCCATAACTCCAAGCCGCTGTTGACATGATCGACAACAAATACCGGCGTTCATTTTCGATCCCCGCAACTTTGAAATGACTCTGATAATAGGTGATGATATCTCCGTTTTCATCGCGAAACAATTCACAATCAGTCATTACTTCAAGGAAAGAGCCGTCTTCGTCCGTAAGAATGTCTTGTGAGCCCTCCTTGACCCGATAGGGAACCCAGTAATACGGTTCTGTATCACTGAGAGTGTACATACCCTTCCATGGGTATTCTCTATCGCCAATAGCTACATAGAGAAACCCCTGCGGTTCAAACTCAATCAGCGCATACTTCAGCTCATCGTATTCATTGTAGACCGGATATACTTCCAGCCCCGTGTACTCGCTTTCTTCCCCCAAAAAACGTGCTTCCGCCCGCTCCGTTATCCTTTGCAGGTGTTGTTCCTCTGTATATACATCCGATGAGATACCACACCCCGTGCACAGAGACGCCGCAAATGTCAGGATAAGCGCAACCGTGCAGATCACAATTTTTCCATGTCTTCTCATTGATATTTCCCCCTTGCCTCTCCCTGTACTAAGTGTATCACTCAGATAGCGCATTGTCAATAGTTTTCCAAAAAATTTTTGCAGACAAAATGCAATTCTCTGCCGCACCCTGTTTGATGCAAAAAAGCCCGCCGTACAGGCGGGCCTTTGTGCCATATCGATATTTCTTTCCAGCGTCAGATATAAAAGATGTAGGCATAGCATATATTCTGCGACAGGTCATACACCATATATAAGCCGTTCGATTTTTCATCTTCTTCCATGCGCCAGATGCAGTCATCCCCGAACGAAGGGCGCATGTCGACGGGGACTTCTGCTCCCTTTGCGTCCTCAAACCGCGCAATGCCGTCCTCGATCGAAGAGCGCAACGCCTCGTTTGTCCCCTCGGAGAAGGAGGGAAGCAGCCCGGCGGGTGCATCTTCATACTCCAGCACAAAGTAGACCTCACCGTCTCCCGGCCAGGAGAAGTTGCTGCGGTAATACGCCACCTCCGCCCGATCGGACAGTTCGATCTGCCAGTCTTCCTGCATCATCTCCTGCAGATCTTCCATGCTCGTCTGCGTGCCGACCGTCGGCGGCTGGGAAAGAGCGACGATGAAAAAGATCCACCACCCGCCCATGATCAGCGCAACGATCAGCAGCGGCACTAAAATTGCGAATATGACGACTTTGCCGGCGGTCTTGCCTGAATTTGTCATGAAACGTTCTCCTTTTTTCCATGCAGCACGCCGTAACATACGCTTTGCAAGGGAACTCTGTACGACGCACTTTCTATCCTGTATTAAGTGTATCATCTTTTCGGAACGCTGTCAAGGAAAAACGTAAAAAATTTTTCCCATTCGCACAAAAACATGGCGGCAAGGTGATTTTTCGTTTTTGCATGCAAAAAGCCCGCCTAAAAGGCGGGCCTCAGGGCAATATCCAACATGTCTCATCTTTCATATGTCCCTGTTTTCCTGCAAACTCCTCATTGCGCGCGGGACTTGCGCAGCGATAAAATATGTACGGCAAAACATAGGACCGCAAGCGCAGCAAAGATGCTGACGATCACCGTGCAGGCGGTCTGCATCCCGGCAGCATTGCCCTGCCAATAGGCATTGTAGCTCTCCGGCGTGATCACAGGTTCTCCGTTCACGGACAGCGCCGCAACATCCGCAAAGCCGCCGCCCACAAGCGAGGCAACGTCCTGCTCAAACAGGAGAAGGGTGAGGCTGTCTCCCCGTTCGAGCGACAGCACCTCCCGCCCGTCTATAAAGGTCGCAGGCAGGATATTGAGCTCCCCCGCAAACTCCTCTACCGCGACAAAGGGAAGATCGCTATCGTCCGCAGAGATCGTAACGTCCTCTTTTACGGTCGCATGATATTGCGTCGTGTTCTCCTCCGTGGCGACAGGGATCGACTGCGGAGCGAACAGCAGGACGATGACAAACACGAGGGCAAATACCAGAAAAATACAGCCGAGCACGAGAAATGAAAGCTTTTTCTTTGCGGGAAGGACTGCGGCGCGCCCCGAGGAGGCGATGTCCTCTTGCATCAAAAAGGGCGGAAGCGATGCCTCGGCCGATGCGGAGCGGTCTCGCTCTTCCGTCAAAAATTTGCGTATGCGCACATTCTTGCTCTGCGCAAGCAACCGATCGATGCGCGCATACCGCGCCTCGCCCTCGGAGGGATCGATGACCTTGAGAAGTTCATCCAGCCGCTGCAGCTGCGCTGCCCATTTGCTGCCCCGCGCCGCCGCCAGACATTGCGCGTACTGCTCCCGCGCATGCGGCAGGTCGTGATGCACCGCAAAGAATGCCGCGCGGGCATAGCTCCTGGAAGCCGCCCAGCGCGGATCGGTCGCCTGCTCCGTCTCCTGCCAGAAGCGCTCGTCCTCATTCAGCTGAAAATATGCCGCGGCAGCCAACATGTGATAGCTGCTCCCGTTTTTGCCGCCGTAGTACCACTTTTCCAGCGTGCGCGCAAGCCCGACAATCTTTTCATATTCGCCCCGCTTGCTATATGTGGCGATCTTCCTTCCCGCTGCGGCGCTGCCGATGACATAGATCACGCAAAACAACAGAAGCGGCGCAACAGCGGCGAGCGTCGTGACAAGTTCCCCCCAAGCAAACTGCCCGCCCAAAATGGCGAGCAGCAGCACAAGTCCGATTGTCGGCAGGAAGGTAAGCCAGAAATAAACTGCTCTCTTCATACCTGTTTTTCTGTTTTTCTTACTCCCCGTCGCCGTCCAGAAGCGCGGCTTCGTCGGCGTCCTCGAAGTCCTCGTACTGCGCACAGAACTCGGCAAAGACCTCGTCCAGCTCATCGTCGTCCTCGATCTGCACGAGCTGCTCGTTGTCCTCGTCGCCTTCAATGCGGTAGATGGCGACTTCCTCTTCGCCGTCCTCGTCCTCTTCCGGCTCGGCGTCCTTGACCTCGGTGAGCGCAATATACCAGTTTCCCTTGTACTCAAAGGTCATCAGGTGCTCGAAGCGGAAGGAATTGCCCTCCTCGTCCACGAGCTCGACGATGTTCTCCTCTTCGTTGTAATCGTTGCGTTCCTCTTTCATCGTTGTTCTCCTTGTTTGATCTTGGCAAGGTAGCTCTCCAGAATGTACGCCGCGGCGATGGAGTCCACCTGCTTTTTTTTCTTGTCCTTTTTGCGGGAGACGCCCATTTCCAACAGATCGCCCCGCGCCGCGCGCGTCGTATAGCGCTCGTCCTCGAACACGATCGTCAGCCCCGCGCGCTCTAAGGCGGCGGCAAAGCGGCGCGTCTTTTCGCTCTGGACGCTCTCCGTGCCGTCCTCGTTGAGAGGAAGCCCCACCACGGCGCACACCGCCCCGCGCGAGGCGGCAATTTCACAGAGCGCGGCAATGTCCCGTTGAAAATCGCCCGTGCGGAAGTAAGTATCGGAGGGAATGGCGTAGTCGCCGAACGGATCGCTGAACGCGACGCCCACCCGCCGATCGCCCACGTCGAAGGCGACGATCTGCTGTATCATACTCAGAGTATATCATACTTTTCGGGGAAAGTAAAGCGCTTGGCGCAAAGTGCCTTCCGGCAAAAAGATAATGCGGACGCGGCGCATACAGAGCAAAAGCGGCGCGTTGCCGCGCCGCTTCCCTTATTTGGACTTCTTGTCCGCCTTGTCCGTGGACTCCATCTGCTTAAGACGTTCGTCCATCATCTCGTCTACCTTCTCCATCAGCTCCGCCTGGCTCTTTTTGACGAGCGAGCGCGCCTTGTAGCTGTTGGCGACAATGAGCGCTCCGCCCACCGCACCGAAAAGCAGCCCGAGACAAAACATTTTTTCCATACGTTCCTCCTGCGGTTTCCCGTCAGGTGCAGTTTGTGAAAAGACGCGTTTCTTATTCCCTCCCGCCGCTGCGCAATTTTTCCAGCTCGGCGCGCAGACGGCGGTTCTCCTCCTTCAGATCGGAGGCAATGCGCTCGTAGAGCGCGTCGATCTCGCGCTCCAGCTTGCGCTGGAGAAAGCTCTTTTCCTCCGGCACGCCCGCTGCCTTTGCCGCCGCCCGCACGCGCTCGGGCTGCTTTTTGAGCAAATTGCGGTACTTGTTCTGCATGCGCAGCATGAGCTTTTCGTCGCCCTCCGAGACGTTGCGGATGGCGCGCCGCACCGACATGCCCTTGCTCTTTTCGTGCAGCACCTTTTTGAGCATCTCGTCCGTCTCCTCCTCGGTAAAGGGGACAATCGCGCCCGCCTTTAAGTCCTTGCCCTCGAGGATCTTGCGCACGCGCGCGTCGTCCGTGCGCTTCAAGAAGGAATAATAGTAGTTCCGGACGCTGCCCTTGGCGCGGTTGTGCTCCTTGCCGTACGTCTCAAACAGATAGGAGAGCGTCTTACCCGCATTTCTGCCCGTATAGATGTATTCGATGAGTCCCGTTGCTTCCTCTTCCGTGTAGCCGTTGATCTTGTTCATAGCGTCACCTCGGGCAAATTGTTGACATAATTATATCGCTTTATACATACAAAGAAGAGATGAGAGTGTATTTTTTCTCGGACATCCCCTGCGCATTTTTTGTCAACGGCATGCACCTCGGGCGCATCGACAGCTTTGCGCGCGCCATGGAACTTGCCCCGATGGACGGCGCGTTCTGCGAGTGCAAGGCGCCCGCCTATGCGCCCGTGCGCTTCCGCTTTGACGAGGACTTCCTCTTCGAGCCCCCCGAAAACACCGAACTGTACTTCCACCGCGGTGCGGTCGCCGTACACATCGCCGACTTTGTCCGCGCCGACCCGACGCTGCGCGTCATATGGCAGAGACACTTTGCGGGGTGCTTGCTGACGCTGTGCGTACAGGGACGGGTCGTACTCAACTTTGAACGCGAGCGACGCTTTGTGCAGATCGCGCTGCCCTTCTGCTTTGAAACCTGCCGCGCAAGCCTTGCAGGCGAACATATCCTGCTCGAATGCAGCACCGCCTTCTGCCTTCTGGACCGGGACGGAAACGTCCTGGTGCGATCGGACGGGACGGTCGCGGAGCGGGACGGGACGATCGTGGCGGACGTGCCCCTCCACGATGCGCTCGGCCACGTCATGCGCTGCCGCTATGAAGGCGGCAGGCTTGCGGCATGCGACGTTCTCTCCGCCCGCGCGCCGACGGAAGCGACCGTCGCGCTCGCCCTCTTTGAGAGCGTACTCTCCGGCCTGGATCCCGCGCCCTGCCTTGCGCCCGCGCTCGCCGAAAAAGCGGGGCTGCTGCGGGAGTTTCTGGGAAACTTCTGCGCCGCCGTCCCCTTGCAGGAGCCGGGCGCCGTGGGGCTTGTCTATCCGCGCAAGCCCCATGTCTTTGACGTGCGCGACGTCCTGGTCACGCTGGAAGGCGGCAAAGTCGCTAATCTCGCCCTGCAGGACTGACGGCCTGACGCGCGGACTTTATTCAGCACTCTCTGCCGAGGACAAAATCCACCGCGCAATGCAGCGCCTCGGCGATCCTGACGACACTGACGAGGGAGGGCTGCGTCTTGTTCTGTACCCAGTAGCGCATGACCGATTCGGGAATGTTGGTCATCTTTTGCAGCCGGTAGCGCGAGATCTGGTAATAGTTGCACAGAAACGCCAGGCTCTGCCCGAAGGGCGGACAGGGTTTGAACGTATGTGCGTTGTTCTCCTCGACCAGGCCGAGAAGATAATCCACGGTACAATGGAAATAGTCCGCGAGCTGGACGGCGGCCGCCACCGTGGGCAGGCATTGCCCCGTCAGATAGCGGCTGATCGTCGCATTTCCGTGTCCGAGCTCAACGCTCAGCGTCGTGGCATTCGTGCCCGCTTCAAAGATCAGATCTGCAAGTCTTTCTGAAAAGTTCGATACATTCAACATATTCGTTTTCTCGCTCCTTTCAGAAAATTATCAGCGAAATATGCAGAAAATACTCCCGTATTTCGAGTTTCGCTGGTAAAGACGGACGGAAAACGACGTTGAACGCCCTGTTCTGACAAAAGATCTGCACGCCCCGGCCGCAAGGCAAAACACCGCGGCAGTCCGGACAGGCGCACGCCGGGAGCTCTGCCGGAGCGGCAGATCCCGTGGATGAATAGCGCCCGGGGGCGGCATCGTAAGATGCCGCCCCCGGGCGCATAGAGAGTTTTCAATCATCGGGCTATTTTCGCAGCGTTGCGAAAATAGCGAAAAGCACTGTCATGCCCGATAGATCTGTTCGATCTGCCGCTGGTTGACGCTGATATAGGACTTCTTCCGGCACGTCAGGATGAGCTTCCTGCCGTCCTCCCTGCGGGTAAAAACGAGCTCAAACCGCCCAACCTTTTTCAGCTTCCGGGCGAGCGCTTCGGCGTATTCCTTCTTTTTGCCGATGACGGAGGGACAGGCAAAGCTGTAACGATACGCATACTTCCCGAGCGCGTTGCGGCAAATGAGCAGATAACGCGGGTTGTCGATGGGCGAGAGAAATTCCGTCATCGCCCGGTTGAACACGTTCTGATCGTGGACGGAGGCATTGCGCAGGTACAGGCTGACGGAGCTGAGCTGCTGATCCTGGCTGCACTCCACCACGGCGGAGGGCGCAATGAGCGAACATTCGCAAAGCGCCTCATAAATGGCAATCCCGAGCGTTTTGATCGAGCGCGCGGGCGTACGATGCAGCAGAATATGCCTGATCAGTCGATAGAGCAAATAGCAGACGATCCCCTCTCCGACGATAACGGCAACCGCCGTCCACGCAGAGAAGCGCATCGCCGTCAGGACGATCAGGCGGACGAGGTCGGCCTGTACGACGGCGAGCAGCAAAATCAGGGTCACATTCCAAAAGGTGAACACGGGCACGCGTTTTTCCGCCGGGACAACGCTCTGCGCCGTCACCTCGACCACGCCTTCGCGGACTGCATTCTGCCATTGCGCGCGCAGCCTCTCCCTGTGCGACGCACGCTCGAACATCTCCCCGTCGATGCGCGCGATCCCCTCCCTGTCATAGGGCGGCGCGATCGCCGTCAGCCGTCCGATGCCGCTCTCGATCGCACCCGTGCGGTCGTTGGGCCCCATGAAGGTATCGAACCTGCGCTTTAAGACCTCGTAGTCGCAGGAGATCAGCTGTGAATCATCCTGCCCGATCTGTGCCGCGAGGCGCTGCACGGCCTTTTCCTTTTCCACATAGGGCGGCTCGACTGTGACGAGGTGCCAGATATTGGCGACCTTTTGGGGGTGCGCGGGATCGATGCGGATCGCCCTGCCGCGCATCTGGTTGGAGAGCACGAAGCTCCCGACGAAGCTCGCCAAGATCAGGGCGTTGATGCAGGGGGAGTCCCAGCCCTCGCCGAGCAGCGACTTGGTGCCGATGAGCACGCGGATCTCGCCGCGCTCGAACAGCTCGCCGACCGCCGCGACCGCCGTATGCAGCGAACCCGCGACATCGACGACGCAATAGCGCGTCCCGGAGATATGCCGCCTGGTATGACGGACACGGAGCGCGACCTTTTCGGGCAGAATGATGAGCGAGCCTGAAAGCACGCCGATCTCCTGTGTATCGTCCGCGCGGCGCAGCGTCTCGAAGATGCTCACGACGTTGACGGAGGAAAAGCTCTGCTGCGATGCAATGCCGTCCAGCGTCTCCTTTTTGATATAGTCGGTCAGGATGAGCAGACGCAGTTCCCCGCCCATCGCGTCCCGCTCGCATTGCGCGATCCGTCGGATGCTGTCCAGCTTGCCGACCGAAGAGACGAGGGTGCGGCGCAGCTTTTCGCTGAGGCGCAGCTGTACCTGCCGCCGCTCATATACGCCGTGCGATCGGACGATGCCCTCGATCTGCCCCCGCTGTTCTTCGGAGAGCAGCGGGCCGCTGAGCAAAAAGCCGATCGCCTGCTCCGCATGTTCGAGCTGAAAGCGGGGCAGACCCCGCCTGCCCGCAAGCTGCCGTTCGATCGGGCGTCCGACCTCCAGCCCGCAATGGCGGAACCAGCAAAAGAGCGCGATATACGTCTGCGGCGCGGAGAAGAGGGCGTCATAGTCGGGCTTCTCCTGCAGGAGGACGCACAATTCCCGCACAAAGGGCAGCGCGGCGATCTGATCGAGCGCGGCGGCGGCATGCGCGCGGTAGTCCTCCAGCGCGGCAAGCTCCGCCTTGGCGGGATAGTTGAAACAGACGTAGTCCTGATGCGGGCAGAGCGTTCCCTGCGCCACCAGCTCGGGAACGAAGATCTCCTCGTCGATCTCGCCGCATACGGCGATGTAGCGCTCCCATTCCCCGCCCTCCGCGTCATAGGGCGGCGTCGCGGTGAGCGAAAGCACCGTCGCGCGGCCGTCGAGCTGCTGCATGAATTTTTCCAGCGCGCGCTGCCATTCGTTGCGCAGATGATGCGCCTCGTCCAGACAGATCGTGCCGATTTTGTGCGTCCCGATGAGCTGCATCAGATCGACGTCCGAACAGTCGTCCTCGCCCGCCCTCCGCTCCATGGCGGTATAGAGCGCCTGATAGGTGACGGACGTGATCAGCCTGACGTCGTGCAGATCGCAGGAAAAGAGCGCGTCGGCGGACTGCTCGTCGTCGGCAAAGAGCGAGCAAAACCGCGCGCGCCATTGTTCGCGGATCGCCGTCGTGGGCGACAAAATGAGGCACGGCTTGCCGATCCTGCGGATGAGTTCCAGCCCGAGCACAGTCTTGCCGCTCCCGGGCGCCGCGACGATATGCAGCTTGCCGTCACGCAGATACCCGTCGGCGCGATCCAGCACCCGCTGCTGATAGTCGCGGAACTTCCCCTTGAAATGCACCCGCTCAAATCCCTGCATGCGATTCCTCCCTGTCGGCAAACTCCCTCAGCGCAGCGATCAGGCGCGGGACGGCGGTCCGATCGGTCTCCGCTTCCGAAAACCGCAGCGAGACAAAAGGCTCTTCCAGCACGCCGCCGAAGCGGACGCGCTCTCCGCAGCCCGTCACTTGCAAACAGGACGCAGACTCGCCGTCAATAAGTGTCGCCTGCCCGCTTCCGAGCTGCTCCAGCACGCGGATCATCTCATACAGATCGGTCCGCCGCACGCAAAAGGCGTGCGCGCCGCAAAACCCGTCCGCGCTGACCGCCGCGCGAAAGGTGACATACCCGCCCACGGTGTAGAAGTATTCAAGATCCAGGGAAAAATTCTCCCCGTAGTAGACTTCATATGCCTCCATGATCTTCTCCGAAACGGGACGCGTGCGCCAATAGCCCGCCCATCCGCTTGATTCTTCCTTTATTATAGGACAGCTTTCATATTCTGTCAAGGGGCTGTCGACCGAAGTGTTTCAGGCCGCAAGGCGGCAGAAAATGCGCGGGGGGCGCGGCATCGCAGATGCCGCGCCCCCGCGCTCCTATCCGATAAACCTTCCCGATATAACACGCCCGGCCATACGGCCTTTTGTATTTTTGCTCGCATGCCGCGCGCCTTTCCGGACCGGCCCATACAAGACATGGACACTTGACGCGCATGCCGTCAATATGTTATACTAATGATACTCGATCGATGATATATCATGTAAGGAGGCCGGGGCATGGAACTCATTCAGATGAAATACTTCCTCGCCGTCGCGCGGGAAGAGAGCATCTCCAAGGCGGCGGACTTTTTGTACATCACCCAGCCAAGCCTCACGCGGCAGATCCAGAAAATGGAGAAAGAAGTGGGGCAGCCCCTCTTCGTGCGCGGCAAAAAAATGCGCCTGACCGAAGCGGGACAGCTCCTGCGCCGCCGCGCGGAGGAGATCCTCTCCCTGTACGAAAAGACGGAGCGCGAGCTCATCTGCCCGCAGGCGAGCCTCGGCGGGGACGTCTATATCGGCGGCGGCGAGACGCGCGCGATGCAGTTCCTCCTGAATGCCGCGCAAAAGATGCGCGCGCAATATCCAAACATCAAACTGCATATCCACAGCGGCGATATTGCCGACGTCTGCGAACACATCGACAAGGGGCTTCTGGACTTCGGACTGGTCATCGAACCCGCCGATCTCTCCCGCTACGAGAGCCTGCGCCTGCCCTATCACGAAGTCTGGGGACTGCTCATGCCAAAAGATCGCCCGCTCGCGGCCAAGAAGAGCATTTCGCCCCAAGATCTGCGCGGCGTTCCGCTCATCCAGTCCCGCCACTCTTTGCTGCGCAGCAACGTGACGGAATGGTACCGCTCCGTCGCGGAGGAACTGAACGTCGTTGCGACTTATAATCTCATCTACAATGCCGCCCTGATGGCGGAAGCTGGCATCGGCTGCGTGCTGAGCATCGACGGGCTCGTCAATACGACGGGCGAGAGCAAACTGTGCTTTTGTCCCCTCTCGCCGCCCGTGACCGCGCATGTCGACGTCATCTGGAAAAAATATCAACTCTTTTCCCAGGCAGCGCAGATCTTTCTGCAATTCCTGCGCGAGGAAGTCGCCGCACCGTGAGGTGCGGCTTTTGCTTTTCACGCAGCGGGTCTCCTGTCCGCCGCCGCAATGGAAAAACCGACCCGAATGATACGCAGGCCGGCCGCGCGTCAGCCTTCGATCCGCTTGATGACTTTTGCCGGGACGCCGCCCACGACGGTATTGGCGGGGACGTCCCTCGTGACGACCGCGCCCGCCGCAACGACGGCGTTCTCCCCGATCGTGACGCCCGCCAAAATGGTGGCATGCGCGCCGATCCAGACGTTGTCCTTGACGACGATGGGCGCCGGCGTCATGCCCGCACGGCGGGCGGGATCGAGATCGTGATCGAGCGTCGCAAAGACGACCTGATGCCCGACGAGGACGTGATCGCCGAGCGTCACGCCGCCCTGATCCTGAAAACAGCAGCCCGAATTGATGAACACGCCCTTTCCGACCGTGATGTTCTTGCCGAAGTCGGAGTAAACGGGCGGGAAGAGACGGAAGGTCTCGTCCACCGCTCTGCCCGTCAGCTCGGAAAAGAGGGCGCGCAGCTCCTCGGGCGTGTGATAGCTGCCGTTGATCTCGCAGGTGATGCGCTGCGCCTCCGACGACATGCGGTGCATGAGCTCATGTGCCTCCGAACCGCCTGCGATGTATTCCTGCCGCGCCATCTTCTGCCTGTATTCCTGAAGCTCCATTGTCGCTCTCCGTATATGCCGTTCTGTTCTTTTATTGTACGGTCGGACAGGCGATATGTCAAATACTTATTTTGTATTCCAAAGAATAGGTGACGCGCATACTGCATCACAGCCCGCCGCGGAGGGCTTCCACAAAGCGCTTGACCTGCGGCGCGGGGTGCAGCGGGTATAGGATGCCGCACGGGATGACATATTCGGGCTGAACGGGAATGGTGCAGAGCGCGGGATGGACGTCCTTCCAGGCGTCCAGCGTCAGCAGGAGCGCCCCTTCCTGCTCGCAGCGGTTGAACACGTCCAGATCGTAATACTTGGGGGAATCCACGATGGCGATCTCGGGATACCCGGCGCGCAGCTCCCGGCGGACGTTGTCCAGTGTCGCACTCATTCCCTCCCGCAGCATGATGAGGCGCTCTCCGGCAAGATCTCCCGGCGTCAGACACGCCTTTCGGGCAAACGGATGCCGGCGCGGCACGCCGATGCACACCCGATAGACGCCGCAGTTGAGGATCTGCAAAAAGTCGGAATAGCCCGCAATGTCGCAGGCGCCGATCATGACGTCGAAGTCCTCGCCAAGCGTATGATACACCCGTTCCAGCGACTCCACCGTGTCGGCAAACGGTACGATGCGGATGGCGCAGTCCGGCTTTTCGGCAAGTCCGTTCCAAAGATCGAGGAGAGGCTTGCACGGATTGAGCAAAGAGTTCCCGACGCGGACGGCTTCCTCGCCTGCGGACGCGATCCGCCGCGCCCGCGCAAACGCCTGCGCGATCTGTTCGGACAGGCGCACGGCATCCTGATAAAAGGCCTGCCCCGCCTCGGTGAGCGTCAGTCCGCGGTTGGTGCGCGAAAACAGCTTCACGCCCACTTCCTCTTCCAGGCCGTTGATCTGCTTCATCACCGCCGTCGGCGAAACAAACAGCCGCTCCGCCGCTTTGCTGAAACTTCCGCAGTCCGCGACCGCCAGAAAGGACTGCAATACCGTATGCTCCATATTGCCCTCCGCATCAACTTTAAGTTAAAGCCATTCTAACAAATTTGCGCTTCCCCGTCAAGGGAAAATCTGCTATAATACAGATAAGAAGAAAAGGAGGAAATCACAATGCAATATGTCACTTTGGCAAACGGCGTCAAAATGCCCATCCTCGGCTACGGCGTCTATCAGGTCAGCAACGAGGAGTGCGAGCGGTGCGTGCTTGACGCGATCTCGGTCGGCTATCGCTCGATCGACACGGCACAGGCATACCACAACGAGGAAGCGGTCGGCAGCGCGATCGAGAAGTGCGGAGTTCCGCGCGACGAGCTGTTTTTGACGACGAAGGTATGGATCTCCAACGCAGGCTATGAAAGAGCAAAGGCGTCCATCGACGCGTCTTTGAAAAAGCTGCGCACGGACTACATCGACCTGCTGCTCATTCACCAGCCCTTCGGCGACTACTACGGGACATGGCGCGCCATGGAGGAGGCCTATCGGGCAGGCAAGCTGCGCGCGATCGGCGTATCCAACTTCTACCCCGACCGCCTCGTCGACCTGTGCAAGTTTGTCGTCATCAAGCCCATGGTCAACCAGGTGGAGACGCACGTCTTTCAGCAGCAGACAAAGGCACGCGAATGGATGGACAAGTACGGCGTCGCCCATGAGAGCTGGGGCCCCTTCGCCGAAGGAAGAAAGGACTTCTTCACCAATGCCGTCCTCTGCGAGATCGGTCAGAAGTATCAGAAGTCTTCCGCGCAGGTCGCGCTCAGATTTCTCATCCAGCGCGGCGTGATCGTCATCCCCAAGTCCACGCACAAAGAGCGCATGAAGGAGAATTTTGAGGTGTTCAACTTCACGCTGACCGAGAGCGACATGCAGAAGATCGCCGCACTTGACGAGAGCGAGAGCGCCTTCTTCTCGCACTACGATCCCGCCACCGTCGAGTTCATCACCTCGGTAAAGTAACGCCCTACGCAAACTTATAGCAACATCGGCGACTTCGATTTTTATACAGCCGCGCGAGCGCATTCAAAGCGCTCGCGCGGCTTTTTTTGACCCGAAAAAGGACGTCCGACAGCCAAGAACGCCCAAAAACGTTTTGGCTCTCAGATCGCGCAGGAGCGTTTTTTCAAAAACAAGCAAAAAATCCGACTGTACCGGCAAATGAGACCGGAAGGGAAAAACAAACATCCAAGAACGCTTTTACAAAAATTGACCTGAAAAAAGTGATCAAAAAACGGTAAATATAATTTCACTTTATTGAGCACTCGGAAGTTTGTGATTTTGAAAAAAATGGCCGAAGCAGAAAGGCTGCCGCACGCCATACCCTTCCGGCTGCCCGAAGCCGCTGTAACCGATCGCGGGGAAGGTGACGCGGCGAGGGAACTGCGAAAAAGGCAGAACCAAAACGGCGCGTCCCCGCAGTCCTGAAAGCCGTCCTCTCGCGTAAAAGCACGAAACGATCTCACGCGATCACGGGAACCCATGTCCGAATTTCTTCACACAGCGATCATGAGCCATGGACGGATCCCGCAACATATCACATGATGTCCTTCTGAAGTACGCCGCCTGAGCCCACAAAATCTAGCATAATACGAATAAATATAGTACTATGTCAGACATAAATACCGTGTAAACATAGTATTATGTCGTACATAGTACTATGAAAAGTCTTATTTTGTCGAATTTCAACGCAATCATTCTTTTGTCCTCTTCTTTTTGCCGCTTCCGCGGCCGACGCTTCCTCCATGGAAATTTATGCGGCCTGCGGGTCCATTTTCTCCTTCTTTTCCGCACTTTCGACGCAGAAATCCCCTGTTTGGCCGGTCTTCCGCCGTCTTGCCCCTCCGCCGCTTCCCCGTGAGATTTTTCGCGCAAAATACCCATCGTTTGCAGCCGTTCCGTCTCGCACCGCCGTCTTCCCCGGCACTCTTCCTACCGTTTTGCCGGGAAAAGAGAACCCGCATTCCGCGCCGGGAAAACTATGGAAAATAGACATTTTCCCCAGGGAAAAACGTACTTCACCGCCCTAAAATCGGCTATGGTTTTTCCACAAAACCTTTTCAATCTATTGATATGCCGATTTTTCAGGCCGTGCCCGCGATCTTGGCGAAAAATACCCCGTTTGACGGGGTAATATGATTCCCTTACCCAATGCGCATCCCCACTGAAACTTCACGCTTGAGTCTTGCTTGCCTCTGCCCGCAAACCCCTCATAAATCGCTTGCGTCAACAAGCGGTACCACCGCCCCGAACTCCTCTTTGGCGCGCCTTAAGATCATGCTGACGGGTACTTCGCCGTCTGTTCCGGAACATCCGTCTTTTCCATGTTCCGCCCTCGAGCAACTTCCGCAAAAAACAAGTCCGTTTTCTTTATACACGAATGCGTAAATAAAACAAGCGCTGATTGCCTGCCGAACTTCGGGAGAATCTCGACCGGTCCCATGCCGACGCCGCAGATACAGCGAAAGCCCGCAATGGGTTAAACCGACAATGACAGATTTCTCTAAGTTCACAATAAAGGCCGCATCACCTTCAGCAATAAATACGATCTCGCATCCGTCCAAATGGATCTTGCCCGTTACGACTCTCTCGCTGCCGTTCAGGAATCCTCCGCAGCCGGAGACCTCGAAGAAGATGCACTTGGCGAGCAAGTTCTTTTTGAAAAACAGCCCGACAGACCGCACATAGACGTCACGCTCCTTGGCGCTGCATGCGATCTCTTTGCCCATATCCGATTATCGAAGATCATCTGCTCCGTCCGGCGGTCATAATAGACCCCACACTTCATGTGGGCCATTTTAAAAAGTCTGAGCCTTAGCCCCTTCCGCCGTTGCGAGGTCAAATGTCATTCCCTTGTGGTCACGGAACGAGAACTGAAACCGTCATGATCCGCCTTTCCATTTGCGTGCAAGCGCCGTCGGCTGCAGCCACCTTGCGACGAAATCCTGCGAGGTATAGCGTCTCTGTTGCATAGACCGGTGGCTCGTTAAGTTTTAAGGGAAGAAGTTGGTCATCGTTCTTTTCTTGTAACATAGACGCCAACAATAAGAATCCCTAATAAACTGTAGTAGAAAAAATGTGTCATTGGAACAAAAAAGAAACAATGTGTGCTCACTGAAGATTATTGATATGCCTATTGACGATTATCGTGCCATATGGTATAATAACCGTAAAAAAGGAAGCAAGACGGGTGCAATGATATCAATTTATGATGGTAAAAATATGACGGACAGACAACTGTTGCAGGCGGTTGCGCTTGATCGTGCCGTCTATCCGCAAGATTATTGGCTGGATGATGAGACGGCGCTCGGCTATCTTCATGCCTGTCCTGAGATCTATACCTATGCGGCAGAGGGAGACAAGTTGGTCGCCTACCTCAACATGAGCTGTATCGATGAGGAAAGTTACTTGACGCTGCGCAGCGGAAGTCGGAACGATCTATGTATTGGCCCGGAAAATCTTCGGCGACCCGTTGCCAGACAAAAAAACTATTTGTATTTTTCCTCGATCGTGGTTGCTCCCGATTATCGGAGGAAGGGCGTTGCCCAGAAATTATTGTCTCGCTTTGGTGAAAAGTTGACCATGTTGCGAGCGCATGGAATATATTTTACAGATGTGATTGCAGATGCCATCAGTTCACACGGCGAAAAACTATGTGAGTCATGGGGCATGAAGCGCGAAGGGGCGTCGGTAAGCGGAGGAAAACTTTTTGGCTACTCCATGCAGCAGGGAGAACCAAACGCCGCGCTTGATGCCTGGGTAAAAAAATTATGCGGAGGGAAAGATGGGCAATCTGTATCAATATGATCTGTTTATTTCGTATGCAACAAAAAATGCCGATATTGCCAAGTATGTCGTCGAGAAGGTCGAGCGGCGCGGGAAACGCTGTTTTATTGCCCCACGTGATATTCGTTCGGGCGCCGATTACGCCTCGGAGATCGTCAAGGGGATCAGCAATTCCCTGGCTGTCCTTTTGATTTTCTCAAGCGAGTCGGATAAGTCTGCATACGTCTTGCGGGAAGTTAATTCCGCTGTCTCGCGCAACAAGACCATCATTCCTCTGCGGATAGAGAACTTTCTTCCCTCGGAGGCAATGGAATTTTACCTCGGCCCGACCCACTGGCTGGATGCCTTTCCGCAGGTGTTGGATACGCATCTTGACAGCGTTTTTTCCATTTTGAAGGGACTGTCGTCGCAGTCAGAAACGCCGCCCGCGCGGGAGATCGTCTTTTCAGGTCTGCATACCGTAGACGTCACCGATCTGTTGGCGGCGGGCTGGACGAAACAACAGATCACGTTGCGGGAAATAGAGCTTGATTATCTCTGTGTTCCCCCAGATAAATATACCATGAACGATATTACCGAGGGTGTGCTCGAGGACTGGATTGACAGCGTTCAGGAGAGTGCCGATACCTCCTGTGCACTTGTCAAGGACGACCAAATGATCGGGTACTGTGATTTTTATCCGGTGGAGCGTGCAGATTTTGATCTTCTCAAAGACGGAAGTTCCATGATAAAGGCCGATATGATCGCGCTCTATTCCTTCGGTGGACGGTTTGACGCATACATTGCTATGGCTGCGGTCGACCCCGATTGCGCATCGCAGGATACTTACATGAGGATCTTTGATTGGATTTTTGCGCGGCTTAGCAAATGGAACGAGGAAGACATCTTGATCGATCGCATCGGCGTTTCGGTCTATCAGACTTTGCTTGAAAAATTTATCAAGGCATTTGGGTTTGAATATGCGTGTACAAATCCCGCGGGAGGCAAGGTATATGTGACGAATATGGAGAAGTTGTCCCAAAACGGGCTGTATCGCAAGCGCATATCTGCCTGAAAAAATCCTGCATAGTGATGGCAACACGGTAGATATCAGTTTGGGTCAATAATTCTGTTTACAGTAACGGAAGGCGTAAAAGGCGTTAAGCCCTCTTATGATTAAATACAGGAGCGTCTACACGGATGCGCCGTAATCAATTGGAAGATTACAAGTCGAAAGCCGTAATCGTCTGACTACGGATTTTACATTGTGTTAAGGCGATATATTAAAGAAAGTCGTAAAGCGAACAGTACCTTCTACGGATGCTTGCCTTGCGGTGATTTATTGTACCGCGACCGATACCGAGTTCGGCGCAGACTTCGGATTGTCTCATACCGTTCATGTAACAGTTTAGAATTGCAAGTTCCAGTGTGGAGAGTTGTAACGCTTCTACAAGCTCATCGTATTTATTGTAATCAGTCTGTTTGTGTTCAAAGCAGTTCACGGGATCCATTGG
This sequence comes from uncultured Clostridia bacterium, assembly GCA_944367185.1. Classification (GTDB taxonomy): domain Bacteria; phylum Bacillota; class Clostridia; order Christensenellales; family Borkfalkiaceae; genus Gallimonas. The sequence goes on from CALVWM010000019.1 coordinate 25,977, forward strand.
CAGAGCCTTATAGTCTGTAAAGTCTATGGATTCGACAATCGTTCCTCGTCGGTCGGGTTTGTTGCGCAGATGCTTGATGAAATGATCTACTTCACGGTAGCAGGCAAGTTTTATGGAGATTTCTTTGCCTTTGCGGTCTTTGCCGTAAATCTCATTGGCGCTGTGACCGACGAATTGATACAGAAAACAGATAGCGGTCTGCGCTACGTCGTAGCCGTCTGATACGGTATAGTCAATCTCGCCCATATGGTGCAGGTCTTTGATGAGACCGATATACAATCTGTCCGCAACTTTCATATCGAACTTCTTTACGGTACGCAATGCCTGCAATGCTATCATTTCGCCCATGAGTTTTACGTTCTCGGCGGAGATAGGCTCGGCGAAGAGTTCGCCCTCATTACGATACTTGCCGTTTGAGAACTTGGTTACCAACATTTCCATCTTTACACCTCTGAATTTGTATTTGCCTTTTTCGGGCAACAGGCGGAGGTGCATAGGACGGTACAAGTCCGATGTAATAAAAATGAAATTTGCGGAAGTCAACGGGACAAAGCCAAAATCGTTGCGTACAGGTCAGGAAAGGCCTCATAGACAGCAACAGAGCCGAGTAAGGAAATAATCCTTACTCGGCTCTCAATTTGTTTATATTGGTGTTTTAAGCGACGATTTTGCGGCCGTTGACGTCCGCGAGGAACTATGCTACCATAGCCGACCGAAAAAGCAAATTCGGAGGGGCAGCAAAGGTAATCATTCAAAACGGACAATCATGCCAAAGAAATCGCGGGCAAAAAATAATCCGAACTTCGGATCTTCTCCGAGGTTCGGATTATTCTGGTGTGGTGACCCCGACGGGAATACTTCGGCAGATCAACCATTTGAACAACTTTATTTCATGAATCGAGCCTGACTTGTCATGCCGCCTCGTGCGCCGCTACGCGTCGGACGCACCCGCATGTTTCTCGCGCCC
>CALVWM010000020.1 GCA_944367185.1 uncultured Clostridia bacterium
CAGGCGGGCACCTTCCGCGAAAACCAGGTCGTCGAGGAGCGCGTCATGGATTCAGGTGCTCTTGAACGTGAGCGCGGGATCACTATTCTTGCAAAAAATACGTCCATTCATTACAAGGGTGTCAAGATCAATATTATCGATACGCCGGGTCACGCCGATTTCTCGGGCGAGGTCGAGCGCGTTCTGAAGATGGTCTCGGGCGTGCTCATCCTCGTGGACGCCGCCGAAGGCCCCATGCCGCAGACGCGCTTTGTCACGCAGAAGGCGTTGGAGATGGGCTTGAAGCTCATCATCGTCGTCAACAAGATCGACCGTCCCGACGCGCGCATCAAGGAAGTCATCGACGAGGTGTTGGAGCTGTTGATGGATCTGGATGCCTCGGACGACCAGCTCGAGAGTCCGTTCGTGTTCTGCTCGGGCAGGGACGGCACAGCTTCGCTCGATGAGAATCAGGCAGGCACCGATTTAACGCCCTTGTTTGATACCATTCTCACGCAGTTCCCGCCCCTTGAAATGGACGAGACAGGTGCCTTGCAGATCCTGGTGTCTTCCATTGACTATAACGAGTATGTTGGCAGGATCGGCATCGGCAGAGTGGAGCGCGGCGTTGCGAAAGTGGGCGCAGACGTGATTGCCTGCAATTATAATCATCCAGAAGTTTCCGTTCGCGGCAAAATCGTCAATCTCTATGAGATCGAAGGTCTCAACCGCGTTCCCTGTGAGAGCGCGTCTGCGGGCGATATCGTCTGCTTCTCGGGACTGGAGAAGATCAACATCGGCGATACCGTCTGCGCATTTGACTGCGTCGATCCCGTTGCCTTTGTCAAGATCTCCGATCCCACGGTGGAGATGATCTTCTCGGTCAACGATTCGCCGTTCGCGGGCAAAGAGGGCAAGTTCGTCACGACCCGCCACCTGCGCGACAGGCTGTACCGCGAGCTGCTGCGCGACGTCTCCCTGCGTGTCGAAGATACCGACTCCGCGGACGCCTTTCGCGTCAGCGGCAGAGGAGAGATGCACCTCTCCATCCTCATTGAGACGATGCGCCGTGAGGGATATGAATTCCAGGTCAGCTCTCCCAAGGTGCTCTATAAGGAGATCGACGGCGTACGTTACGAGCCCATCGAGCGTCTCATCGTCGACGTCCCCGAGGATATGACCGGTCCCGTGTTCCAGAGCATGGGCGAGCGGAAGGGCGAGTTGCTGCATATGAATGCGATGGGGTCGCGCATGAGGTTGGAGTTCCTCGTCCCCGCGCGCGGTCTGTTCGGCTATAAGAGCGAGTTCCTGACGGATACCAAGGGCGAGGGTGTGATGAGTTCGGTGTTCTTTGAGTATCAGCCCTACAAGGGTGAGATCAACCGCCGCGATACAGGGTCTCTCGTCGCGTTTGAGTCGGGCGAGGCTGTTACGTACGGGCTTTTCAACGCACAGGGCAGGGGCACGCTCTTCATTACCCCGGGAACGCCCGTGTACGAGGGCATGGTCGTCGGGTTTTCCCCCAAGGACGAGGACATCAACGTCAACGTCTGCAAGACAAAACACCTCACGAACACGCGTTCCTCCTCCTCGGACGACGCGCTGCGGCTTATCCCGCCCAAAAAGCTCAGCCTCGAGGAGGCGCTTGAATTCATCGGTGACGACGAACTTCTCGAAGTCACGCCGCTCAATGTGCGCATCCGCAAGCGTATCCTCGATTCCGAGCTGCGGGCAAAGGCGCGCGCGAAGGCAAAATTGCAGGCATAAATAAAAAATCCCGCGATCGGCGGGATTTTTTTCGCGCTTGCGGCATAGAGTAGAGTATGCCGAACGAAGCAACACAATCTGTTCTCACCTTGGAAAATCAAAGCAGGCTGACGCTCACGGGTGTGGAGCGCGTCGACAGTTTCTCCGAGCACACGATCACGCTCACTGTCAACGGAAAAAGAGTGCGCATCGATGGCAGCAAGCTCAAAGTACTGTCCTTTTCGGAGGGAAGCGGCAGTTTTGCCGCAAGCGGGCAGATCGACGCCGTGCGCTATGCCTCGCAGCAGGGCGCGGGGGTAAAGAGGCTCTTTCAGTGACCGATCCGCTCTACATCGTGCTCGTCTGTACGGCGTGCGGCGTTGCGGGCGGGATTCTCTATGATGCGATCGTACTGTTGCGCAGGCCATTTCCGCAGACGTGGGTGCGCATCGGGACGGACATGCTGTTTTGTATGTTGTTCGCCAGTGGTTATCTTCTGATCAGCGTTTGGCTCGGATTTCCCGATCTCCGGTTGTATTATTTTGCCTCATTTCTGCTCGGTTTTTGGATATACTTAAAAAGTTTGCATAAAACCGTTGCATTTCTTGCAAAAAAGATTTATAATACAATAAAACCGATACAAAAGGAAAAGAAACTATGCCCAAAAAGAGAGGAGCGCGTCTTACGGAGGAAAAAGTCAGAAAGATCGTGACGGGTGCGACCGTTGCGGGTGTCCTCCTGATCGTTTTTCTCGTCGCCATTCTCATCGTCCAGTTTGTTCAGATCGGTATCGTAAACCAGAAAAGAGCGGAATATGATGCCCTCATCGAACAGTACAACGAGATGATCGAGTCGGGCGAAAACAGCCTCGAGCTGCTGGAGCTGGAGGAGACGCTGCGCAGTCTCGCTATGGAAAACGGATGGACGGCACCGTAACAAACATGAAATACGCGGTAATCGATATCGGATCTAATTCCGTTCGCCTGATGCTTTGGGCGAACGGTACTTTGTATAAGAGGGTTATTACGACGCGCCTTGCGCAGGGGCTTGCCGCAAGCGGCATGATCTGCGACGAGGCGTCTGTGCGGACCGTTGCGGCGATCGCCGAACTTGCGGCGGAGGGCAGACGGGAAGGCGCGCAGGTGCTCGCCTTTGCGACGGCGGCCGTGCGCTCTGCAAAGAACGGCAGCGATTTCTGCGCGCGCGTCAAAGCGGCATGCGGGGTTGATGTAGACGTCATCGCGGGCGAAGAAGAGGCGCGGCTCGGCATGTACGGCGCGCTCGGGAAGAGAGACGGCGGCATCGTCGATATCGGCGGGGCAAGCACGGAGGTATGTATCCGCACGCACGGAAAAATCGCCTTTGCGACCAGCCTGAACATCGGCGTCGTGCGCCTGTCCGACCGCTGCGGACAGGATCCGGACAAGCTGCGCGCCGTCGTGCGGGAGGAGATCGCGCTACTTGCGGGCGTGACTTGTGCGGATACGATGTACGCGATCGGAGGGACAGCGTCCACTTTGGCGAGCGTAAAACTCGGGCTTGCGGAGTATGACGCCGCCAAAATCAATGGGCTTTCGCTCTCTTCGGAATATTTGGACGAAGTTGCCGCGCGCCTGCTCAGCCTTTCCGTGGAAGAGCGCAAAGCGGTCCCCGGCATGGATGTGAGGCGCGCCGACGTCATTGCGGGCGGGGCGGTGCTTTTAAGTGCGATCGTGCATGCGCTCGGCTTAAACGAAGTCAGATTTTCCGACGGCGACAATCTGGAGGGCTACCTCGTGGCGAGGGGACTGGCGTGAAGCGGACGGTATATTATGTTCTCTGTGCGCTTCTTACATGTTGCGTATGTGCTGCGTGGGTGGCGCTTATATGGCTCGAGATTTCGCGGACAGGCGACATCCCGTTAAGGATCGTTCTACTCGTGGTGGCGGCGCTCTGTGCGCTCTTGCGCCTTGATAGCCTCGTCCATGAGAGCGGACACCTTGTTTTCGGCTTGCTCGCGGGGCTTCATCTTCGCAGAGTCTCCTTCGGGAGGGTGAGTTTTGGCGAGGGAGGCGTGCGTCTTGGAAGCCGCAGCGCGGCAGGGGAGACGCAGTTTTCACTGAAAAAGCCGCGGGATGCGCATGCAAGCCTGATTGCGGCGACTGTGGGCGGGCCGATCCTCGGTATCCTGTTCGGCGTGGTCATGCTCGTGCTGTATTATGTCCTGCCGACGCACCCTGCGCTCACGTTTTTTACGCTCTTTTCGCTCTGGTGCTTTGCCGAAGCGGTCATGGAATTGCTTCCCGCGGAACTTCCCGCAGGGAAGACGGACGGGCTCATGCTCAAAGAACTCGTTCAAAAAACCGGGGAGACAGAGGTCGCCGTCCGCGTCATGCAGGCACAGTTGCTTGCAAAGGACGGGGATTATACCGATATTCCGCGCGGGCTGCTCTACGACGTGCCCGTCATCCGCGAGGACAGTCCTGCGTTCATGCAGCTCTTGCGGCTGCGCGCCGCATATTGTGCCGCTGCGGGCGATGCGGACGGCGCCGCAGAGGCACAGTCTCGTCTGCGCTCGATCGAGGAAGATGCGTAAAAAGGCAACAAAAAAAGACACCCGATCGTGTGTCTTATGTATCGTAGAGAGCTGTTTCTGATTTCAGTCCGCAAGACCGAGCAGATAGTCGGTCGAAACATTGAAATAGCGCGCGATCTTTGCGATATTGCTCGCCGTGGGGTCACTCTTGTTGGTTTCCCAGTAGCAGATAATGCCAAGGCTGACATTGAGGTCTTTTGCGACGGTCGCCTGAGACAGGCCGCGCTCTTTTCTTAATTGAATGAGTCGTTCAGAGAAAATTTTCATGCCTTTATTATACTGAATTTCGACAAGATTTGCAACTTATTTGAGATATGAATGTAAAAAATACCAAGACAGATGAGGGATTTTTCCCGACCGGCGTCCTGTTCGTATGCCACGGGAATATCTGCCGCTCGACGATGGCGGAGAGCGTGTTGACCGATCTTGTGAACAGGCGCGGACTTTTGGAAAAGTTTCGCATTTCCTCTGCCGCAACGCATCCGGACGAACTGGGCAATCCGCCTCACTACGGAACGCGTGAAAAACTGCGGCAGGAGGGGATTCCACTCGTGCCGCACAGGGCGCGCCTTCTGACGCGAGCCGACGGGGAAGCGTACGATCATATCATCGGCATGGACGAAGAAAATCTGCGCCACATGAAGCGGATCCTCGGTCCTTCGCAGGAAGGGAAGATCTCCCTTCTGCTGGACTACACCGATCATCCCCGTGCGATCGCCGACCCGTGGTACACGGGAAATTTTGATGCGACGTACAATGACGTCAAAGAGGGATGCGAGGCATTCCTTAATTGCCTGCAACGGGAGGGAAAACTGAGATGACCAAGCTTCAGGCGCTGCCCTTCGGCAGCATCGTGATGCGCGATCCCTATTTTGAAAATGCGCTTGAAAAAGAGATCGATTATCTATTGTCGCTCGATGTCGGGCGGTTTCTTGCCGGATTTTATGAAAACGCGGGCATTCCGACGCCATACGTCCGCTACGGCGGCTGGGAGGACAAGCTGATCGCGGGGCATTGCCCGGGGCACTATCTCTCCGCGCTCGCGCAGGCGTCCTGCAATGCGGGCGTGCTCGCGGACAAACGCGAAAAGATCAGAGGGAAGCTCGTCCGCATGGTGGACGGGCTTTGGGAATGTCAGCGCAGCAGCAAAGGAAAGCCCGGCTTTTTGTGGGCGGCGCCGCCGATCAAGCGGGGGGATCCCGAAGCGCAGTTCGACAACGTCGAACGCGGAAAACTCAATATCAAAACGGAGGCATGGGTGCCGTGGTACACCATGCACAAGCTGCTTGCAGGGCTTCTGGATTGTTACAGGTTGGGTGGCTATGCCCCTGCGCTCGAAGTTGCTGCAAACTTGGGGGACTGGATCGCCGCGCGCGTGCTTGCGTGGGACAAGGCGACCCAAAAGCGCGTGCTCGATGTTGAATACGGCGGCATGAACGACTGTATGTACAAGCTGTACGCGCTCACAGGGCAGCCGCGCTTTGCGAAAGCGGCGCATGTCTTTGACGAAGAGGCGCTCTTCGACGCGATCTTATCCGAGGGCAAGAATGTGCTTAAGGATCGTCACGCAAATACGACGATCCCCAAGATCATCGGCGCACTCAATCGTTATCTTGTGCTGCACGGCAAGCCGCTGTGCTGTGAAGTCGTCGACGCGTCCCGCTATCTGCGCGTGGCGGAGTCGTTTTTCCGCATGGTCGTCGAGCGGCACACCTATGTTACGGGCGGCAACTCCGAATGGGAGCATTTCGGTGCAGACTATATTCTCGACGCCGAGCGCACTAACTGCAATTGCGAGACGTGCAACGTCTACAACATGCTCAAGCTCGCGCGCGGGCTGTTCTGCGTGACCGGGGATACGCGATATACTGACTATTACGACAACGCTTTTACCAATTCCATTCTGTCATCGCAGAACCCGGAAACGGGCATGACGACGTATTTTCAGCCCATGGCGGGCGGCTTTTTCAAGGTGTTCTCGCGTCCGTATGATAAGTTTTGGTGCTGTACGGGAAGCGGCATGGAGAGCTTCACCAAGCTCGGCGACAGCGCCGTGTACACAGACGAGCGGAACTATTACCTCGAACAGTACCTTTCGATGCAGGTGAAGCATGGCGATGTGCGCTTTTCCGTCCAATGCGACTTTCCCATGTCGGACGAGGCGGAAATCCATGTGGAGGGCGGGGAGTTTTCCCTGTATCTGCGCGTACCGGACTGGGCGGCGTCGCCCATGCGGCTCACGCGGAACGGCGAACACGTTTCGGCCGAAGTACATGAAGGGCATGTGGCTGTCGCGCTCAGAGCGGGAGATCTGCTTAACGTGCGCATACCCGTTGCGGTCAGGCTCTGCGGGCTTCCCGATGCCGCGGATACGTTTGCGTTCACCTATGGCGGCAAGGTGCTGTCCGCCGATCTCGGCACGCAGGACATGCGCGAAGCGGAGACGGGGGTCGATGTGACCATCCCTGCAAAGCGGCTCATGGCGTCAGAGCGCGTCTATTTTGAGGACGTGGAGGACGTGCTTGCAAACCCGGGCGCCTACCTGGTCCGCGAGGGAGATGCGTTCCGCCTGATCGGCGGAGACGTATCCTATACGTTCGGGCTGCATTATCGGCGGTATCGGGAGCGCTATGCGATCTACTTCAAGCTGCGCGAAGGCAGCCGCGAGGCGGAAAACGTCGTCCGCGAGCCGATCGACACCGTCCAGCCCGGGTACGGGCAGTATGAGACGGACGCGCTGCATGACCTGCGGGAGTATCACTCCGTCTCCGTTACGTCAGACGGTACGTCGCGGGCCGCAGGGGAGAACGGATGGTTTGAATATGATTTCCGCATCGATCCTGAAAAAATGACAGTACTGTCTTTGGAGTTCCGTCGCGCGGATAACTACAAACCGCTTTGCATCAGCGTCGGCGAGGAAGAGGTGTTCAGCAGCTGGCTCATTGATACGATGAGCGCCGAGGAGAACTATCGACGCGAGTTTACGATCCCGGTTGAGATCGTGGAGCGTCACAAGCGGCAAAAGCGCGTGGGCGGCGAACAGGTTTGGGTTTTGCCCGTGCGTTTTGCCGGGTTGGAGGGAAAACCGAGCGTCCGCATCTGTGAGTTTATCTATGTGTATCCGCAGGAACGGTAGGCGTTTTCCATGATTTTGTCAGCGCGAACCTGTATCATGATTGGAAACAAGCAAAAATGATGACAGAGAACTGAACGCATGAATCGCAGGAAATGTACCCGGATACAATTTTGCGATGTCCATTGTCCGAAAGAACAAGGGATTTGCCTGATACTGATCAAATATTTGGCTTATAAAAGCAGGAGAAGGGAATTTTGATTGTTTTTTCCGGGGTAGTGTCTGACGAGATTCAAGCCAAAACAATGAAAATGCGACATCAGAGTTTTTTCCGGCTTTATGCGATAAGTTCCGGCGTTATAATAATTATAAACGGAATACTCTGGTTCTTGTTTTGGCGTGAAAGTATTCAGGAGTGGATAATATTGTCGGGAGCACTCCTGGCAGTAGTAATCCTGTTGGGGTTATGGAATCCCCGAAAAAAACTTCCCTTTCGTTGGGAGTATAATATCACAATTGATTCGGAAAACATTGTAGTAGTAAGCCCCATATGGCCGAAATCCTTGCAGAAACCAATGAAGAAGATTAAAAAAGTATTGGATGTGGGGGATTGTTATTATATCATCTATGGGGATATCAGTAATTGTATTGTCTGTCAAAAAAACCTGATCCAAGAAGGGACGATAGAGGAGTTTGAAACATTATTTCAAGGAAAGATCGTCCGACAGAACGCCTAAAAAAGAATATCAGTTGTAAGTATGACATGCCCCCCGAAAGTCCGTTCGTCTTTCGGGGGGCATATGGCTGCGCGTTCTTGTTTGATATGCTTTACCATGGAGGACTTTGCAGGTGGAACTATTTGGTCAATTGGTCGAGGAGCTCAAAAAAGTTGGCAAATGTTTTGTTGCAGCACAGCGGATTTTCGATCGTAACGTTTCCCGTTTTTAGTCCCACAAGGGAAAATGCCATGGCGACGCGGTGATCGTCAAATGTCGGAAGGATCGCCGCGGTCGGCGTGCCTGGAAAAATGCGGACTCCGTCTGGCTCTTCCTCGGCGGTTATATCCAATTTCTTAAGGTTGGTGACGATCGCATGGATGCGGTCGCACTCCTGCCTGCGAATATGTCCGATGCCCGTGATATGGCTTTCGCTCGTCGCAAACGGCGCAAGCGCGGCGATGGTAAGCGCCTGATCGGAGAAATCGCGCATGTTGACGTCAAAGCCCGAGAACGAGGGGATGTTGCGCCCGTCGGCAAGGATGCCGTCCGGGGTATCGTTCAGCAGGACGCCCTTTTCTTCCAGCAGGCGTAAAAAGGCAAGATCGCCCTGCAGCGTATCAAAGTGGACGCGCGGAATACATACGCGCATGTGCATCAGCAGGGAAAGTGCATAAAAATAGCATGCGCCCGAAAGGTCTGCCTCGATTTCTATGCGCGCGGGGAGTTGTCGGGAAGGCGAAACGTCGATCGTGTCGCCGTCACGCGTCCATGATGCGCCAAACCGCTCAAGGAGCTGCAACGTCATTTCGATATAGCTGCCGTGCGTGCGGCTGCCCGTCAGGTGCAGGCGAATGGGGCGGCTGACGGCCGAGGCAAGAAGAAGCCCGCTTGCGTACTGCGTGCTGAGGTCGGTATTCACGGTAAAGTCGCACTCTGCAATGCCGTCCGATTGCATCAAAAACGGGAAATGTCCGTGTTCCCCGAGGTATGTGATGTGAACGCCTGCGGATTCAAGGACGGACAAGATCTCCATGGGCCGCTTTTGCATCTGTTCGGAGGCGGTCATTGTATAGCTGCCGCCCGCAAAGGCAAGCGCCACGGTCAGAAAACGTGCGGCAGTCCCCGCCGAGCGGACATTGAGCGATGCGTTTTGATTGGGAATGCAGCAGTTGCAGCCTTCAATGGATAAGCCGTTCGGGGTGCGCGACCACGTGATGCCGAGCGCGGTAAGACAATCCAGCATGGCGAGCGTGTCGTCGGCAAAATCACCGCAGGAGAGCACCGTTTTGCCATTACCGAATGCGGCAAGGATGAGCGCGCGGTTGAGGAGGCTCTTGGAAGCGGGAACTTCCGTCTCAAGAATTCCGTCTGTTGGTAAAAGTTTTCTGACTTTGTAGAAATCCATACAAAAATTATAGTGAGAACGGGATGAAAAGTCAAGAAAAAAGAGAAAGAGTACCGTATAAACGGTCATTCTCTTGAAAAAAGAGCATCAATATGATATAATGGGGATCGTGGAACCTTGCAAAGAACAAGAAAATTTACAAGTGAGTGTGATACGCAGCTCTCGTAAAACCATTTCGCTCTCCGTCAATGAGGACGGTTCGATCGTCGTGAAAGCGCCAAAATATGTCAGGGATGCGCAGATCGCCCGAATGATCGAGCGGCACAAGCTTTGGATCGCGCGCAGAAGGCGCGAGAGCGAGCAATTTCGGCTCGATCTATCGGACGGGGCAGCGCTTATGTTGTTCGGAAAGCGGTATGTGCTCGCTGCGGGGCGGCATGCTGTCCTCAAGGAGGATACGATTTACCTTCCGAAGAAAGATAGGGCTGCGGCATTGATCGCGCTTCTGAAAAATCTTGCGCGTATAACGATGACGGATCTGACGCATAACATCGCGATACAATATGGCTTTTCATTCGGACGCATACGCATTACATCGGCACGGGGCAGATGGGGCTCCTGCAGCCAAGCGGGCACGATCTCCTATTCCTTTCGAACGGCGTTTCTGACGCAGACGGAGGAGTTGTATGTTGTCGTGCATGAATTGTGTCATACGCGCCACATGGATCATAGCGCCTTATTCTGGCGTGAAGTTGCGAAAATTCTGCCCAACTATCTTGAAATTCGGAAGGGGATACGGGCAAAAGGCGTGATTATGAGATGGCTTTGATAAAATAACGGCTTTTGCATAGTAATATGCCAGACATACTATTAAAAAATAATGAGGTGACTTCATGAAGATCGTCGTCTATGGACTTGGGCTCATTGGTGCATCGGTCGCGGCGTCGTTAAAAAAGGCGGGACACTATGTCCTTGGAAAAAACAGAAGCAGAGAGAGCATTTCATATGCGATCGAGCATGATATGATCGATGAGGAGGCACTTTCCTACGAAGGGGCCGATGTCGTTGTGCTTGCGCTGCCGCCTCGCGTCACCGTGCGTTTGCTGGAAGAGGGAGCATTCCCGGACGGCTGTATCGTCATGGATATCTGCGGCGTGAAATCCGCACCCGAGAAGGCTGCGTTTTCAGTTCCCCGCAGGTGGCGTTACGTCGGTACGCATCCCATGGCGGGGAAGGAGACTTCCGGGATCCGTTCCGCGAGCGATGCGCTTTTTGCCGGCGCCAATTTTGTTATGACCCATGCGTCGCAGTCCGATCCCGCCGCGCTTGAAACGGTGCGCTTCCTTGCCCGCGATATGGGGTTCGGACGCATCGTCGAATGCAGCGCCACGGAGCATGACAGAATGATCGCGCTCACATCGCAGCTTTGCCATGTCGCTGCAAATGCTTATGTCACGACGCCGCTTTCCGCGGGTTGCGCCGGGTTTACGGGCGGCAGTTTTCAGGATATGACGCGCGTTGCGCCCGTGGATGAAAGGATGTGGGCGGAGCTGTTTTGCATGAATTCGGAAGCGCTCTGTGAGGAGATCGTGCGTCTTTCCCGTCGGCTCGATGAATTTGCCGCCGCGATCGGCGATCGGGACGAGGCGCGCATCTGCACTCTGATGCGTGAAGGGAAGGCATGTTATGAAGAATTTTTTCGCAGAAATTGAAAGATATTTGCGTGCAATCCATTTACAAAAACTTATTTTTGTACTATAATGAAAGAAACCGTAGTTTGTGACGTATCGATCGTCACCTTTTCCGGGGGGACGCACTCCCGCAGTAGTGCGCGAGGGATCGCCGTGCGGCGTGAGGACGGTTTTTTGCTCGTCTATCCGCAGGACGGAGATCGCTCGCAGATCTGCTTCAGAGGGAAGACCCTGCAGATGACGCGGACCGGACAAACAGACCTCTCTATGTCCTTTGAAGAGGGGCGGAGGACCGAGTTTGTCCTGAGGCTTGGCGAAGAGAGGGGAAGCGTGCCCATCGAGACCGATCGCTGTCACATACGCGTCGTGCAGGACGGATGGCGGATCTTGCTGAAATACCGTATCTTGTATGCACAGGAAAGTCAGGTATTCCATGTGAATATCGCAGTAAAATTTATTTCGGAGGAACAATGAAAATTCGATACTTGGGGCACTCTTGCTTTGCCCTGACGGAGAGTACGGGAACGACGATCGTGACCGACCCTTATGGCGCCATCGGCTATCAGATGCCGCCCGTCAAGGCGGACGCAGTGACCGTAAGCCACGGGCACTACGACCATAACAACGTCCGCGCAGTGAAGGGAAATCCTACTGTGATCGACGAAGAGGGCACCTATGAAGTCGGCGGGGTCGACATTACGGCGATCAAGAGCTATCATGACAAGGCAAGCGGCGCGGAAAGAGGGGAAAATCTCATTTTCAAGTTCCGTATGGACGGCCTGGAGATCTGCCACCTCGGTGATCTGGGCGAGGAGTGTTCCTCGGCGCTCATCGAGACCTTGCTTCCCGTCCATGTCCTGATGATCCCTGTCGGCGGGAATTATACCATCGATGCAGAGCAAGCAAAAGAGTATGTGGACCGCATCATGCCCGCAATTGTCATTCCCATGCACTATAAGACCAAGGGGCTCACGATCGATGTCGATAAGGTGGATGCCTTTACCGATCTGTTTGATGCAGACGAGGTAGAGGAGCTGGAGGACAGCGAGCTGGAATTATTCCGCGACGATATTTCCGAGGAAAGCACCAAGATCATCGTCATGGAGCGGGAGAAATAAATGGAGTTTAAGACGACGGAACAGCGGTATCGGGAATTTCTCGATACCCTTCCTTTATCTACGCTCAGGATCCTGGGCAGGCAATACGGTGTGAGTGCGGCATCGTCCAGTAACAAGCGCGCGCTGATCGGCGATATAATCGCAATCCTGACAGGGAAGGTGTCTCCCGCGCCCCGCACAAACCGCGGCGCGCCCGTGAAACAGACGTATGTCGATCCTGCCATTCTTGAGCGTTTGAATGCGATCAGGACGCGTGCCGAGGAGGATGATCTGCACCGAAAGATCATCTTTGAGGTCTCTGCGCCCGACGGAGAGTTTCGTCTGTCGTATGATGAGCCCGTATATGCGGGGATCCTGGAAGTAACATCCGCAGGATATGGCTTTGTGCGTACGCATGGCTCTCGGCCGTCCGTTGGCGAAGAGGACGTCTTTCTTTCAGCTCCGTTCATCCATGCGATGGGACTGCGGGCGGGCGACTATATTGCATGTACCGCGCATCCGCAGCAGGGAAACGAAGCCGCGGCCATTGGCGAACTTCTGAGCGTCAACGGGCTTCCTCAGGGGAAATACAGCGACCGCCCCGCCTTTGAAGCGCTGACGCCCGTCTATCCGACGGAGAAGATCGCACTCTCTGCGGGCGACCCGGAGCCGTCGCTGCGGATGCTCGACCTTTTCGTGCCGATCGGAAAGGGGCAGCGCGTACTTATGGCGGCGCCGCCCGGAACGGGCAGGACGGCTCTGTTGCAGTCGATCGGCCGTGCGGTTCTCCGATCCGGACTCATGCTCGTCGTCGTTCTGATCGACGGGCGGCCGGAGGATGTGACGGAATCTCGTGCAGACTTGCACGGGGCGACGTTCTTTTCTTCGACGTTTGATGAAGGCGCCGGGCATCATTTGCGCATCGCAAAGCTTGCCTCGGAGTATGCCAAGCGGCAGGTCGAGCACGGAAAAGACGTGGTGATTCTGCTCGATTCTCTTACGAAGTACGTCCGTGCCTGCGATCTGCTTGCAGATGGTGGCGGCAGAACGTTCGCCGGTTTTGATCCGGCCGCTTTTTCAGAGCCGAAGCGCTTTTTCGGCGCTGCCCGTAACACAAGTGAGGCGGGAAGCCTTACGATCGTTGCAACGGCAACCGTACAAACCGGAAACGCTGCGGACGATCTCATTTACGAACAATTCAGGGGCGCGGGGAATGCGGATATCGTATTGTCTGCCGCCCTTGCGCAGCGCGGCGTGTTTCCTGCGATCGACCTTTTTCGTTCGGGCACAAGGAAAGGAGAGGCGTTGCTTTCGGAGCAGGAGCGGAGCGCCGTCTGTCAACTTCGCGCACACGGTGAGATGCAGACGGAACAGGTGATTCGCCTGATACGGGAAACGGAAAACAATGCGGATCTGATCGCGCGTCTGCCCGATCTGCTCCGTGCGGAGCAAAGAGAATAAATACAGTAAGAGGGACGTATGGTCATAGGAATCGATTTGGGCGGCATGTCCGCAAAGGCAGCGCTGCTCGCAGGGGATCAGCTGAAGGGAAAAAGCCGTGTGGAGACGTCGGCTTCTGATACGGCGGAACGGACGGCGCTGGCTTTGGCGGAGCTGGCATTGCAGACGGCGGAAAAGGCAAACAAGAGCATGGACGATGTCCAGGCGATCGGCATCGGATCTCCGGGGGTGGTCGACAGCGCGAACGGCGTCATCGTTTCCTGGACCAATTTCGGCTGGAAAAATGTGCAGCTTGCGTCTCTTGTGGAGAAATACACCGGGAAAAAGACGTTTGTCCTCAATGATGCCAATGCCGCGGCTCTCGGGGAAGCGCGCTATGGCGCGAGCAAGCGGTTTTCCGACAGCGTTTTGCTGACTTTGGGAACGGGAATCGGCAGCGGCATCATCCTCGGCGGGAAACTCTTTGAGGGATTTCGCAGCGCGGGCTCGGAGATCGGTCACGTCGTCATCCATCAGAATGGCGAGCTTTGTTCCTGCGGACGGCGGGGCTGCTTTGAACGGTATGCCTCTGCAAGGGCGCTCATTCGCCTGACGCAGGAGGCCATGCGCGCAGAGCCGCAAAGTTTGCTCTGGCAGTTCGCGCCTACCGTTGAGCAGGTGGACGGGCGGACGGTGTTTCTTGCCGTCAAACAGGGAGACGCGGCGGCGCAGCGCGCCCTTGATGCGTACATCGCCAACCTCGGCGAAGGGATCGCAAATATTGTCAATGTGTTCCGTCCGCAGGCGATCGTTCTCGGCGGCGGGATCTCGGCGGAAGGGGAGACGCTGCTTGCGCCGCTCAGAAAGTATGTCTATCCGCGCATCTATGTCTCGGTGGATTATGCGCCGCTGGAGATCTGCTGCGCCTCGCTCGGCAACGATGCGGGATTGTATGGCGCTGCGGCCTATGCTTTTTCCCGCTTGTAATTTGCAGATCTGCCGGGCATTTGCTCTGCATGGACGGCCGCGCCGTTGGCGGTCATACTGTGGCGCGAGGCAGTATTCTGTTTGGAATTGACAGGATGTGGGATCAATGGAAGACATTGTAAAATGGTGCATAACGGCCGTATGTGCTTTGCTTCCTGCCATTGCAATTTATTTGGTGATCAATGTTTTGTCGTGGAAGTCCGGCAAAAAGTCTGCTCCAAGAAATGAGATTGCCCAACCGCGACAATATTTATGGGTTTTTGCAGGCTCCACCGTTTTATGGAGTGCAATGGCTTTGTTTGCTCTCTTTATGCCGGAGGAAATGGACGCAAATGATTCAAGCACATTTGGCTGCATATTCTCCTTGGTGTTTGCCGCTTTTTCATTGAGCGGTGCGATTTGGTTTTATCGGTGGCGCATCGTACTCGGGAAAATAGAATTTACTTGTTACTTCTTTCTTCGGACGCGTACATACCAATATTCCGAAGTACATTTCAGGGATTTTGGTAACCACTACCGTATTTACTGCGGTAAAAAATATATCTGTTCGGTTTTGGATGAGTCTGATAACGGCGAAAGACTGCGGGG
The DNA here is from genome assembly GCA_944367185.1 of uncultured Clostridia bacterium. GTDB lineage: Bacteria > Bacillota > Clostridia > Christensenellales > Borkfalkiaceae > Gallimonas. The sequence goes on from CALVWM010000020.1 coordinate 15,241, forward strand.
CATGATTGCAAAGCACTCACCTGTTCATGCCTCTTCGCGAAACTGATTCACCCGGATAATGCAAAGCGACCCGCCGATCAAGGCGGGCTGCCTGGTGAAATATGAAAACGCGATCGTAACACAAAAAAAACCGAGAGAACCTCGGTTTTTTTTGTGTTCAGTCTTTTTTCGGTCGGATCTGGATATAGTAAACGACGGCAAAGAGGATGATCCCGAGATATGCAATGATGGGGATCGTCACCCAGGCGGTCAATGCGGCGGTTGAGTTGAAGTCCACCCGTACCGCGAGAGCGAGGATCAGCGTGACGATCACAAGCAGGATATATGCGATCACGGAATTTAAGATCACCGGTCCCGTCTTGCGCAGCGACCGTGCGCCGTAGTGGTTGGCAAAAGCAAGTCCTGTGATCAGCAGGACGGCAAAACCGACGCCCCAAAGCAGATAGGGATAGAACGCCGGAAGCGTGAAAGATGGCGAGATCCCGAGCAGGATACAGCCCAAGGCAAAGCAAAACGCGCAGAACGCTACGCCGCTCAGAAAGAGGGCTTTTCCCTTGTTAACCAGGCTTTCCGTCTCCTGTTCAAAGCGGCCGGGCTTTCCGCCGGATGTCTGGATGCGGATGCCGTCTTTTTCAGCGCGCGACTGAAGGTCGGTAAAATCGATCCCGTCCAGAGATCTTGCTCCCGGTTCCGGCGCGGCGTTTTGTTCGGGTGCTACGGCGTTGGCGTACAGACGATGTACGACGGAGCGATAATCTTCTCCCGCAGGGGGATCTGCCTGAGCGGGGGCAGGTGCATTATAATGGTTGTATTCGCCGCGGGATTGCTGATTGACGCGGGGACTGCTCAACAGCTCGAGATAGCTGCGCTGCATGATTGCATGTTCCTGCCTGCGGAAGAGTTCCGTTTGCTCTGCAATGATGCGCTCTTCCTGTTCTTTGAGTTCTGCCTCGTGTTTGGCGCGTTCCTGCGCAAGCACCGACTCAAGATGATTGTTGTAGTTGTTTCGCTCTGCGGCGATGGCGGCCTCCGATCTGTGGCGCTCCGTCTCCAGCAAAAATTCGTTTCGCTGGCGTTCATCTGCCAGAAGCGCTTCCGATTTCTTTTTCTCGTCCTCCAGGAGCGCTTCCGCTTTCTTGCGCTCTTCTTCGAGCTGATCTTCGGCGGTTTTCTTCTGTTCTTCGATCTGCTGCAGCAGCGAATCGCGCTCCTCTTCCAGAGATGCGATCTGCGCGCGCTGTTCCTCTGCTTCCTGATTGATCAGGCGCTCTTCCGCAAGGCGCTGCGCTTCTTCGAGCGCCGCTTCATTTTCCTTGAGCTGGTATTCCAGAGATTCGATCTGCATCCGGAGCGCTTCTTCCTGTTCGGTCGCTTCACGCTCGTTCTGCGCCTCTAATTCGGCGCGTTGATCGGCAAGAGCCTGCTCGCGCGCCTGGATTTCCTGCTCGCGTCGCTCGTAATCTTTTGCCACCGACTGATTATGGACTTCGATGTCAGAACGGCGCTGCGAAAGGGCAAGTTCGCGCGCGCTGATCTCGCGTTCCCTCCAATCGTATTCCTTGAGAAGCGTTGCGTTGCGCGCATCGAGCTCGCTGCGCTTTTGCAATAGAGCTTGTTCGCGCTCTGCGATCTCCTGCTCCCGCCAGTCGCGTTCCTTGGTGAGCGCTTCGCTGCGCGTGCGCATTTCCTCTTCAAACTCAGCGCGCTGATCGGCCAACGCCTGCAGCGTATGCGCCTCCAATTGCGTCTGCTGCTCTGCAAGGCGGGAAGCTGCCTGCTCTTCCAATGCGATGCGCTGTTCTTCCAGCGCTTGCTCGCGCATTGCAAGTTCGCTCTCCCGAGCATCCTGCTGTTTGACGGTTTCTTCGCTTTTGGCGTCAAGTGCAGCATTGCGCGCAGAAAGAGAGTTTTCTCTTGCGGCAAGCTCCTGCTCCCGCCAGGCAAACTCTTTGGCGAGCGTCTCGTTTCTTGCAAGCGATTCGGTGAGCTGCTGCTCGCGGGAGGCGAGATCTTGGGCGCGCTGCGCCTGCTCCTGAGACGCCGCTTCGCTCGCCGCAAGTTTATCCTCGGCTTGCTTTTCGCGCAGGGAGAGCTGCTGTTCACGTTCTTCCTGCGCTTTGACGGCTTGTTCACGCTCGGCATCGAGCGCCGCGCGCTGTGCGGAGAGCGCCTTCTCCCTCGCGGCAAGTTCCTGCTCCCGCCAGTTATTCTCTTTGGCGAGCGTCTCGTTTCTTGCAAGCGATTCGGTGAGCTGCTGCTCGCGGGAGGCGAGATCTTGGGCGCGCTGCGCCTGCTCCTGAGACGCCGCTTCGCTCGCCGCAAGTTTATCCTCGGCTTGCTTTTCGCGCAGGGAGAGCTGCTGTTCACGTTCTTCCTGCGCTTTGACGGCTTGTTCGCGCTCGGCGTCGAGCGCCGCGCGCTGTTCGGAGAGCGTCTTCTCCCTCGCGGCAAGTTCCTGCTCCCGCCAGTCGAACTCTTTTGTGAGTTCCTCGGTACGGGTACGCATTTCTTCATCGAAGGCGGCGCGCTGTTCGCTGAGTTTTTCCTGATAGCTCTCCTCGATCTGATCGAGCTCTGCATCGTCGTCAAAAGAGGGGAGATAGTCCAACTCATCGTCCTCGCCTTCGCTGCGCGGCACGCGGGAAGTGGACTTCTTCAGAACGCGCATGTCGACATGGGTCGGCGCAGGGTTGGAGAAGTCAAAATCCTTATCGGAGATCAGGCTGTCAATGACGGTACGCGAATACTCCCATTCCGATTGATTTTGCTCGGAGATCGCCTTTCCGGACTCTGTCAGGCTGAAATATTTTCTCCTGCCGCCGCTCACGGATCCGCCCCAATAGGACGTGACATAGCCGTCCTTTTCCAGACGCTTCAAGGCGCTGTAAAGGGAGGGCTGCTTCAAAGAATACTGCCCGTGACTCTTGCGCTCGATCTCTGCGATGATCTCATAGCCGTACTTGTCGCCGTCATAGAGTGCGCGCAGAATGATGGTGTTGATATGGCCGCGAATCAGATCGGAACTGACCGATTTTTCGCTGTGTTCTGTTTGTACAACGTCGTCCATATCACGGCTCCTTTGTGTTTTTTACCATTATACATGATTTGTCGATTTTTGTCAATAATCAAAGTAATATGTCAGACATAATTTTCTGATATTTTGTGTTAATTGGAATATTTTTTTACTAAATATCGTATTTTTCATGGATGGGGACCATTCGGGCGGCTTTTTTTCTCATCGGGACGACGGTGGGCGCAGGATTTCTGACCGGGGCGGAACTTGTCCGCTTTTTCGGCGGCGCGGGTATGTTCGCGCTTTTGTTTGCATGCGGGCTGCAGTTTGCATTCGGGATCGTCTTTTTGTTGCTCGGGAAGAAATACGGCGGCTGCCGCGAAGCCATGTGTGCCCTGTTCGGACGGGGCGGAAAGATCGTCTACTGTCTGCTGCTCGCGCTGACGTTCCTGCCGTGCGCCGGCATGCTTGCCGGGCTGGACGCGCTGCTGCCCAACTATGCCCCTTTGCCATCTGCTTTGGGCCTTTCCGTCGTCTTGATTTTTTTATGCCGCGGGCTGAAAGGGGTCGGCGCGCTGAATACTGCGCTCGTTCCCTTTCTCGTCGCGCTCATATTCTTGACGGGAACGGGCGCACCGCCTTTTTTTGCATTTACAAACGGTGCATGGGATGCGGCGCTGTATGCGGGCATGAACGTCGCGTTTTCTGCGCCCGCTCTGATGGACGCGGGGCGCGAAATGCGCACCCCGGTGCGATCCTGCGCCCTTGCGGCGGCGTGCGTCTTTGCCTGCGGGACGTATATTCTGGCGGGCATCCGTGCGGCGGGGGATGCGGCGCTTGCTTTTCCCATGCCGTATCTGACGGTCATCCGCGGCAGGCGTGTCTTTGCGGTCGCGATCGCGTGTTCCGTGCTGACCGCGCTCTCCTCGGCGCTCTTTCCGCTCTTTTCGGCGTGCGACCGTCTCGGATCGCATAAAAATGCCGCAAGGATCTTTGTGCTCCTTGCGGCGTTCACGCTCTCGCGCATCGGATTGGAGAATGTCATCGACATCTTCTATCCGATCGCGGGCGGGATCGGGTTGGCGTTTTCAGTTGTCTGTATTCTTGACGAGTATCTTTTCCAGCAGCACCACAAGGGCGTACATTCCCGCCGCAAGCAGGCAAAGAACAAAGGTCGCACTCATGACAAGGTCGAGCTTGAAAACTTGCCCGCCGTAGACGATGAGGTATCCCAGTCCCGCCCGCGAGACGATGTACTCGCCCATGATGGACCCGATCCACGCCATTCCTACATTGACTTTGAGCATGGAGATGACGGCGGGATAGGAGGACGGGATGACAAGCTTGCATAGGATCTGCCATTTGTTTGCGCCCATCGAGCGCATCAGAAGGATCTTGCTCTCCTCCGTCGCGATGAAGGCGGAGAGGACGTGCATGATCGCAATGATCACGCCGACGAGCACGGTCATAAAGACGATCGCTTCGCTCCCGGTGCCGAACCAGATGATGATGAGCGGCCCCAGCGCGATCTTAGGAAGGGCGTTGAGGACGACGATGTATGGCTCAAGGACGCGGCGGAGCGTATCGCTCCACCAGAGCGCGAGCGCGACGGCAAACCCGAGGACGACGGCAATCGCAAAGCCGGCGAGCGTCTCCCAGAGCGTCACGCCGATATGGTAGAAGAGACTGCCGTCCGCCGCAAGGCCTGCGAGCGTCGTCGCGATGCGGGAGGGGGAACTCATGATGAAGGGGTCTACCCAGCCCGTTGCCGTGACCAGCTCCCACAAACCTAACAGCAGAGCAAGGACACCGATGCGCAGCGCCCAGACGAGGGCGAGGTTTTGTTTGCGCCGCCGTAAAAAGCGGGCGTGTTCTTGAGAATAGTTGACGTGTTTCATGCGTTGAGTTCCCCCCATAACCGTTCAAACCAGGCGGAGAAAGCAGGCTGTTCCCTCCGTTTGAGCGGGGGAACGTCCCCGAAGTCCAGCGTATGCGAATGGGCAACGCGGGCGGGGCGTGCACTCAGAACCAGGACCCGGTCTGCAAGCGAGATCGCCTCGGAGATGTCGTGCGTGATGAGCAGCGCCGTCTTTTGTTCGCTGCGGATGATGGCGGCGACATCCTCGCAGACGTTCAGCCGTGTCTGATAGTCGAGTGCAGAGAAGGGCTCGTCGAGCAGCAGGATATCCGGATCGGTCGCAAGCGTGCGGATGAGCGCCGCGCGCTGCCGCATGCCGCCCGAGAGCTGCTTGGGATAGCTTTTCAGAAAGTCCGCGAGCCCGTATTTTTCTGCGAGCGCGAGTGCCCTCCTGCGCGCTTCCTGCGTGTTTTTGCGCTTGACTTCCAGCGGCAGGAAGATGTTTTTTTCAATGGTGCGCCAGGGGAACAGCTCATCTTTTTGCAGCATATAGCCGAATGAGCCGCTGCTCTCTACCGAGCCCGCGGAGGGCTTCAGCAGTCCCGCGGCAAGGGATAAAAGGGTAGTTTTTCCGCATCCGGACGGTCCGATGATGGCGACGAACTCGCCGCGGCTCACCGAAAAGGAAAGCTCCTGCGCCGCGACGAGTTCCCCGCGCACGGTATGATAGATGTGCGTGACATCCCGAAAGGTGAGAATGTTTTCCATGGTGTTTCCCTTTTTGGGAGGTGTTACTTCAGCGCGGCGTACACTTCCCGGACATAAGTATTGTCTACCAGCGCGTCAAAGTCCGCGCGCTCGCTCAGCTCGCCTGCGCTCTCGATGATGTCCTGCAGGCGGTCAAAACTTGCCTCTGTCATCGCCATGTCCGTGACCCAGGCGTCGATGTTGCGGTAGCTCGTGACGCTGGTCGCAAGCGATTGCATGGAGGTGGAGGGGAAATAGTCGATCAAATATCGGGCGATCGTGTCCGCATCCTGCGTCTGCGCATACTCCACGCCGCGCAGGATGGCGCGCAGGAAGCCCTTGGCGGTCTCCTCGTTCTCGTTGAGCCAGGAGCGCTTTGCGATATAGCTCGTATAGGGGACTTCGCCGCCCGCCTCGCCGACTGCGGCGACGATATAGCCCTTGCCCGCCGCCTGATATTCGGATGCCGTCGGCTCGAACATGGTGCAGTAGTCAGCGGTGCCTGCCTCGAAGGCGCCCGTCATCAGGTTGAACGCGACGTCGAAGTTGAGGTTGATGTCCTCGTCGGTAAAGCCGTGTTCCCGGAGGACATATTCAAATGTCATTGCGGGGACGCCGCCCTTTCTGCCTGCAAGGATCTCCTTGCCCTTGAGGCTTTCCCAGGTAAAATCGGGCTCTTCGACGCGTGAGACGAGGAAGGAGCCGTCGCGCTTGGTGAGCTGTCCGAAGACGGTGGGGACGTCGTTGGAGCCGCCCAACAGTACATAGATCGCCGCTTCAGGACCGCAGAACCCGACGTCCGCATCGCCCGAAAGGACCGCCGCCATGACGGCATCCGCGCCGCCGCCGTTGGTCAGTTCGATCTCGATGCCCTCTTCTTCAAAGTAGCCGAGGGCATCGGCGAGATACATCGGGGCATAGAACACCGAATGCGTCACTTCGTTGACTCTGACGGTCGTGATGCCGTCCTGCTCGGCGGGGTCGCCGCAGGCGGAAAGGGGAAGGAGGGCGAAGATCGCCGCTCCCAGAGTTGCCAACAGTTTTTTCATAGTCAGCTCCGTAAATTTTAAGGAATAATATATCCTATGAGCGAGGCGGAATAATTGACAACGCAAAAAAAATGTTCTATAATGAGAAACTGTTAAAATGGCATAAAAATGCGCTTTTTATTTGGCAGAAAGGGCGCAAATACATTTTTTTCAGGACAAAGACAGACATGGAAGAGATGCAAACGACGTACAATCCCAAGGATTTTGAAGAGAGAATCTATCGCGAGTGGACGGACAAGGGCTGCTTCCGCGCGGAGATCGATCCCGCGAAGGTGCCTTTTACCGTCATGATGCCGCCGCCCAACATCACAGGGCAGCTGCACATGGGGCATGCGATGGACGAGACCATGCAGGATATCCTCACCCGCTTCAAACGGATGCAGGGATATTGTGCACTCTGGCTTCCCGGGACTGACCACGCCTCGATCGCGACCGAGGTCAAGATCGTCGAACAGATGAAAAAAGAGGGCGTGAGCAAGCAGGAGATCGGCAGAGAGGAGTTCTTGCGCCGCGCCTGGGCGTGGAAGGAAAAGTACGGCGGGAGGATTGTCGAGCAGCTCAAAAAGCTCGGCTCTTCCTGCGATTGGTCGCGCCTGGCGTTCACGATGGACGAAAAGTGTTCCCGCGCCGTGCACGAGGCTTTTTTCCGCCTCTATCACAAGGGACTCATCTATCGCGGAGACCGCATCATCAACTGGTGCCCGAGCTGCAGAACGGCGCTCTCCGATGCGGAGGTCGAATATGCGGAGGAGAACGGGCATTTCTGGTATTTTGCCTATCCCGTCGAGGGCAGCGGCGAGAAAATCGTCATTGCGACCACCCGCCCCGAGACCATGCTCGGCGATACGGCGGTCGCGGTGCATCCCGGCGATGCGCGCTATGCTTCCCTCGTCGGCAAGACGCTTTTGCTTCCGCTGACCGACCGCAAGATCCCCGTCGTTGCGGATGAGTACGTCGATCCCGAATTCGGGACGGGCGCCGTCAAGATCACGCCTGCGCATGATCCCAACGACTTCGAAGTCGGTCTGCGCCACGAACTTCCCGTCATCCGCGTCATGAACGACGACGGCTCGATGAACGAGCTTGCCGGCGAATACGCGGGGCTTGACAGGTACGAGGCGAGAAAGCGCATCGTCGCGAAGATGCAGGAGCTGGGGCTGCTCGTCAAGATCGAGCCGCATGCGCACAACGTCGGGCATTGCTACCGCTGCCACTCTACGGTGGAGCCCATCGTCTCCAAGCAGTGGTTTGTCCGCATGAAGCCGCTTGCCAAGCCCGCGATCGATGCCGTCGTGCAGAACAAGACCAAGTTCACGCCCGATCGGTTTGCCAAGATCTATTATAATTGGCTGGAAAACATCCGCGACTGGTGCATTTCCCGTCAGCTCTGGTGGGGGCATCGCATCCCCGTCTGGTATTGCGACGACTGCGGTGCGACTATCTGCGAGCGCGAGGCGCCAGCGGTCTGCCCCGTTTGCGGCAGCATGCACCTGCATCAGGACGAGGACGTGCTCGATACCTGGTTCTCCTCCGCGCTCTGGCCCTTCTCGACGCTTGGCTGGCCGGATGAGACGGAGGACTTCAAGTACTTCTATCCGACGGACGTGCTCGTCACGGGCTATGACATCATTCCATTCTGGGTCATGCGTATGATGTTCTCGGGCATCGAATATACGGACAAAGTTCCCTTCCGCGACGTGCTCATTCACGGGCTCGTGCGGGACGAGCAGGGCAGAAAGATGTCCAAATCGCTCGGAAACGGCATCGATCCTTTGGAGATCATTGAGAAATACGGCGCGGATTCTCTGCGTCTTGCGCTGATGACGGGCGTCGCGCCCGGCAACGATACCCGCTTCACCGATGCCAAGGTGGAAGCGGCGCGCAACTTCATCAATAAAATATGGAATGCGTCCCGCTTCGTACTCATGAACGCCAAGGGCGTCGACATTCCCAAGCTGGGCGAGATCAGGCTCCAGCCTGCCGACCGCTGGATCATCTCCCGCCTGCAGGCATGTATCCGCGAGGTCGTCGTCTCGCTTGGCAAGTTCGACCTCGGCATTGCCGCGGATAAGCTGACCGACTTCATGTGGAACGACTTCTGCGACTGGTACATCGAACTGAGCAAGCCCGCGCTGTACGGCGTCGATCCAGACAAGAAGCGCAATGCCCTCTGCGTGCTCATGTACGTTCTGAAGGATGCCTTGAAGCTCTTGCACCCGTTTATTCCGTTCGTGACGGAGGAGATCTATTCCTATCTGCCCGATACGCAGGGGATGATCATCAATGCGGAATATCCACGCTACAATTCCCGCCTTGCGTATAAGAAGGAGGCAAAGGCGTTTGAGAGCGTCATCGACCTCATCAAGACGGTGCGCGCGATGAAAGTCGAGGTCAACTGCCCGCCTTCGAGGAAGGTGCACGTCTACCTCACGACGGACGCCAAGCGCCTCATCTCCGTCAACAAGAACGCCATTCTCCGCCTTGCAGGCGCAAGCGACGTGACCGTCGTCGAGAGCGGAGCGGAGGCGGGTGAGAAGATCGTCTCCCGCGTGTGCGAAGCCGGACAAATCTTCATTCCGCTCGGGGAACTTGTCGACCTTGAGAAGGAGAAGGCGCGGCTTGAAAAGGAGCTTGACCGCGTCGTGAGCGAGATCGCGCGCGCAAGCGGAAAACTCAACAACCAGAACTTTGTCGCAAAGGCGCCCAAGAAGCTCGTGGACGACGAGCGCGCCAAGCTCGAAAAACTCCTCGACGCCAAGGGCAAGGTGGAAGCCAGCCTCAAGGCACTGCAAGATTGACCGAAAGTCCGCTTTTTTGCGGACTTTTTTCATGCTTGCCGGAGCGAGAGAGATGGGACATAAGAAAAATTGCATTTGCAGAAAAAAATTGCGTTCAAACAGTTGACTTATGGTTGCAAATCTGCTAAAATAAGAATCGATAAAAAATTATCGATAAATGCGGCAAGGAGACGGAACATGGTCAATGCGGAGAGTGCGGTATCCAGAGCGACGGCCTCCCGCTTGCCTGCCTATCTGCGCTACCTGAAAGGGGAAGCCGGAAAGGGCGTCGAATATGTCTCGTCTGCGGCGATCGCCAAGGACATGGGGCTTTCGGCAGTCTGCGTCAGAAAGGATCTTGCGCTCGTCTCTTCCCGTCCCGGGAAGCCGCGCTTCGGGTTTGAAGTACGGCTCCTCATTGAGGATATCGAAAAATTTTTAGGCTATCACCGCTGGACCAACGCCGTCATCGTCGGCGCGGGCGGGCTCGGAAGGGCGATCCTCAGCTACGAGGGATTTGAAAACTACGGGATCCACGTCATCGCGGCGTTCGATAATTCGCCCGCGAAGGTGGGGGCGGCCGGCGGGAAGCCCATCTATCCGATGGAGCGCCTCGGCGACGTCGTCAGACGAAGCGACGTGAAGGTCTGTATTCTCACGGTGCCGCGCAGCGCGGCGCAGGAGGCGTGCGATCAGGCGGTGGTCGCGGGGATCAATGCGATTTTGAGCTTTGCTCCCGTCCATCTGCACGTCCCGGAGGGCGTGAAGGTAAAGTACGAAGATCTGGCGGTCTCGCTCGCAGAGCTATGCGGCGCGTGACGCGATCGATAAAACTCGGAAATAATATTATGGAGGTCGGTTATGAAGGATTTCATCGTCAACGATGAAGAGTCGCTCGCCAAAATGCTTGCGAAGGTCAGAGCGGCGCAGGAGAAGTTTGCTACCTATACGCAGGAGCAGGTCGACGAGATCTTCTATCGTGCGGCGCTTGCGGCGAACAAGATGCGTATTCCCCTTGCAAAGATGGCAGTGGAGGAGACGGGCATGGGCATCGTCGAGGACAAGGTCATCAAGAACCACTACGCATCGGAGTATATCTACAATCAGTATAAAGATACCAAGACCTGCGGCGTGATCGAGCGCGACGAGGGCTTCGGCATTACCCGTATCGCGGAGCCCGTCGGCGTCCTGGCGGCAGTCATTCCCACGACCAACCCCACGTCCACGGCGATCTTCAAGTCGCTGATCTGCCTCAAGACGAGAAACGGCCTGATCATCTCTCCTCACCCCCGTGCAAAGGCTTGCACCATCGCTGCAGCGAAGGTCGTGCTCGACGCTGCCGTCGCGGCAGGCGCTCCCGAGGACATCATCGGCTGGATCGATCAGCCCACCGTTCCGCTCTCCGGCATGATCATGAGAGAAGCAGATATGATCCTTGCGACGGGCGGTCCCGGCATGGTCAAGGCCGCATACTCCTCCGGCAAGCCCGCAATCGGCGTCGGCGCAGGCAACACGCCCGCGATCATCGATTCGAGTGCGGATATCAAACTGGCCGCATCTTCCATCCTTCATTCCAAGACCTTTGATAACGGTATGATCTGCGCTTCCGAGCAGTCGACCATCGTCCTTGCCGACGTGTACGACGAATTTAAGGCGGAAATGCAGAAGCG
>CALVWM010000021.1 GCA_944367185.1 uncultured Clostridia bacterium
ACGATCATCTCCGCCCTCGGTGCGGGCGTCGGCAACGACTTCAACCTCGAGAAACTCAACTACCACAAGGTCATCATTCTCTCCGATGCCGACCAGGACGGCTTCCATATCCGCTGCATCCTGCTCACCTTCTTTTTCCGCTATATGCGCCCGCTTGTCAATGCGGGGCACGTCTATATCGGCATGCCGCCACTTTACAAGGTGTACAAGCAGAACGGCAGCGTCGAGGAGTATGCTTACGATGACAAAGAACTTTCGGAGAAGATCGAAAAGGTGGGCAGGGGATATCTCATCCAGCGCTACAAGGGACTGGGCGAGATGAGCGCCGAACAGCTCTGGAAGACGACCATGGACCCCGCGCGCAGGAATCTGACGCAGGTCACGATCGAGGACGCCGTCGCCGCGGAGGACATGATCACGACCCTCATGGGAGACAAGGTGGAGGGGAGAAAGGAATTTCTCAACCGCAACGCCAACTTCAACAAACAGGACGCATTCATGGACCGCGTGAAGATCAGAAAGGAGGACGGCAATGAAGAATGACCGCAAAAAGCAGCCCGAACCGCAGGGTACGCTGTTCGTCACGCCGCTCGAAGAGGTCCTGCCCGCCTCCATGCTTCCCTATGCGGAGTTCGTCATTCTGGACAGAGCGCTGCCCCGCGTCGAGGACGGCTTGAAGCCCGTCCAGCGGCGCATCCTCTATACCATGTACGAGATGGGGCTGACCCCCGATAAGCCGCACAAGAAGTCGGCGCGCATCGTCGGCGACTGCATGGGTAAGTATCACCCGCACGGCGACTCCTCCGTCTATGACGCGATGGTGCGCATGGCGCAGGACTTCAACATGGGGCGCACGCTCGTCAACGGGCACGGTAATTTCGGCTCGGTGGACGGCGACCCCGCTGCCGCGATGCGCTATACCGAGGCGCGGCTGGAACCGCTCGCTCTGGAGCTTTTGCGCGACCTCGATAAGAACACCGTACCCTTCTCGCTCAACTTTGACGACTCCTTGAAGGAGCCGGACATGCTCCCCGGGCGCTTTCCCAATCTGCTCGTCAACGGGGCTTCGGGCATTGCCGTCGGGCTTGCGACCAACATCCCGCCGCACAACCTCGCCGAGACCATCGACGGCGTCGTCGCGTATATCGACAATCCCAAGATCACCCTCGAGGAGATGCGCAGGTATATCCCCGCGCCCGACTTCCCGACGGGCGGCTATATCATCGCCAACGAGCTGGAACAGGCGTACCGCACGGGCAAGGGGCGCATCACGCTGCGTGCGCGCATCCACGTCGAGCAGAACGACAACGGCAAAAAGACCATCGTCATCACCGAGCTCCCCTATCAGGTCAACAAGTCGGCGCTGCTTCGAAAGATCGCGGACCTGCGCGAGGAGAAGAAGGAAGAGCTTGCCGCGATCACGCGCGTGCAGGACGAGTCCGACCGCGAGGGCATCCGCGCGATCGTCGAAGTGCGCGCCGACGGGGACGTCGATAAGGTCTTGAAACTGCTCTACAAGTACACCGATCTCGAGACGACGTTTGGCATCAATATGGTCGCCATCGCAGGCGGCAAGCCCATGCTGATGGGGCTGATGGACATCATCCGCTACTATGTCGGCTATCAGCGCGAAGTCGTGCTCGCCCGCACCAAGTTTGACCTGGCGGCGGCAAAGGAGCGCTGTCACATCCTCGAAGGCCTCATCATCGCCGTGCGCAATATTGACGAGGTCGTCAGGATCATCAAGAATGCGGACTCCACCTCGGACGCGCGCGACAAACTAAGAAAGCGCTTCTCGCTCTCGGAAAAGCAGGCGCAGGCCATCCTCGATCTGCGCCTCGCGCGTCTGACCAAGCTGGAGGTGTTCAAGCTGGAGGAGGAATTAAAGCGGCTCAAGGAGCTCATCGAATACCTCACCGCGATCGTCAACAGCCAGCGCCGGCAGCTCGAGGTCGTCAAAGAGGAGATCCTGCAGATCAGAAAGGCGTACAAGACGCCCCGTCGCTCCGAACTGGTCGACTCCGTCGAACAGGCGGGCGCCGAGCGGGAGGATGTGCGCGCACCCGGCGTCAAGAGCGTTCTGTGCATCACGGCGGACGGCAGGCTCAAGTGCGTCAGCGAGCGCGGCTACGCGATGACGGCGGACAAGGCGCTCACAACGGACACGGCAGACGGGCTCATTGTCAGCGACATGAAGCGCATGCTCTCGGGCGAGGACGCGATCATCGTCTCTGATCTGGGCAACTGTTACCGCATCCGCGGTGAACAGGCCTCGTGCAAGCTCACGGATAAGGGCTATTCGCTCTACGATCTGTTTGACGATGCCGCAGAGGATGAGCGCCCCGTCGCCATCCTGCCTCCCAAGGCGGGGGACGGATATCTGCTCGTCATGACCAGGCAGAGCATGATCAAAAAGACGCTCTGGTCGGAGTACGACGTCAACAAGACCATTTTCCAGGCCATCCGCCTCAACGAGGGTGACCGCGTCATCTCCGTCCAGCCCGCCGACCCCGACGAGGCGGGGACGACCATCTTCATGGTCACGCGCGGCGGCATGTGTATCAACGCCAGGAACGAGATCCCCGTCCAGAAGCGCATCGCGGGCGGCGTGCGCGGCATCAATCTCAAGGAGGGGGACGAGGTCATCTTCGCCTCGCAGATCCACGAGGAAGGGGAGATCGTCACCGTCACGGCGGACGGCAGGTTCAAGCGCGTTATCGCGGCGCAGATCGACCCGCTGCCGCGCTATCGCAAGGGCGTGCAGATCACTTCCTTAAAGGGGACGGAGCTCATCTTTGCCGACTACGTCACCGAGCCCTACACGCTCGCCGTGCGCACGGACGGGGACGAAGTGCTGGAGATCGACACCGAGGACGTCCCGATCGATACCACCTCGACGCGCGGCAGACCTTTCAAGGGCACCAAGTGGAAGCCCGTGGAGGTCCGCGCCGTCAGATTCCGCGAAGAATGACGATCATGCAGCCCTCCCCGGACCGGGGAGGGCTTTTGGCGGCCCGCGCTGCCCAACGTCCGCCAAGCGCGTCGGGATGCGCCGCGGCTGCGGGCGGAAATTTTTATTTTTGCTGCAAATACAGGGTATAAGCAACTGTTTTTATGAATATTTATGCAAACTGCCCCGTTTTTTGTTGATAAAAGCAAACGATTGTGATAGAATAAGATGAAATTCGGCGGCACGCATCTGCCGTCGCCTACAGTATTTCGAGGTAATATGCAATGAAGAAGTTTTTGACGGTATGCCTCGCGGCGGGAACGCTTGCGGCAAGTGCGCTCGGATTTTCCGCGTGCGGCGGCGGCAATACGCTCGTCGTGTACACCGAAGCGGGCTTTGCGCCCTTTGAGTACCTGTCCGACGGACAGATCGTCGGCGTGGACGTGGATATCATGAATCAGGTCGGCGAGAAGCTGGGCAGAGACGTCGTGTTCGAGAACGTCAACTTTGACGTCATCGTCGACGCCGTCTCCGAAGGCAGGCTCACCAACGTCGGCGCGGCGGGCCTTTCCATCACCGAGGAGCGCAGGGAGAAGGTGGATTTCTCCATCCCTTATTACACGGCGTCGCTGTATGTCATCTACAAGACGGACGGCACGATGGCGCCCGAGATCGGCGAGAGCACCGCGGAGAACGGCAGCGTCATCTACTGGGATTCGCTTGCAGGCATGAGCATCGGCGTGCAGGGCGGCACGACGGCAGATCTCTTCCTCACCGATGAGATCGGCGAGGACTGGGGCGCGCTCTACGGAACGAATGCAAGCAAGACGCCCTATACCTCTCTGAGCGTCGCGGTCAACGACATCGGCCTGAACACCAACGTCGTCATCATCGATGAGCTGCCCGCAAAGACGCTGGTCGCCAACAACGACGGGCTTTCCTGCCTGCCGCTCTACTATCGCGGCGAGACGGCGGAAGAGGACGAGGCTGCCGTCGACGAGTATGCGATCGCGGTCACTCCGGGGCAGGACGAGCTGCTTGCAGCCATCAATGAAGTGCTCCGGGATCTGATCGACGACGTCGATGAAGACGGCAACAACGGCATTCAGAGACTGGTTATGCAACACCTGGATCTCGCTTCCGGCAACTGAGAAAAGGACGGCGGGCTGCCGCGCACAGGTCGCGGCAGCCCGCATTTTATAAGGAAACAGCATCGTGTTTGAAGATATCGTAACCGTTTTATCCTCGCCCACCTACATGGGATATATCTGGCAGGGGTTCGGCACAACGCTTGCCGTCACGCTCGTTGCCGCGCTCATCGGGCTTGTCCTCGGTTTTATCGTCGCCGTGGTCAAGATCGCCGCGATGAACAACAAGTGGATGAAGATCCCCGCCTTTATCTGCAACGTCTATACGACGGTCATCCGCGGGACGCCCGTTGCATTGCAGCTCTTTCTGATGGTCTTTTCCATCCTCGCCTTCCCCGGATTCAAGCCGTATGCCGCCATTCTGACGTTCGGCATCAATTCGGGCGCGTATGTTTCGGAAAATATCCGTGCGGGCATCATGTCCGTCGACAACGGACAGATGGAAGCGGGGCGCTCTCTGGGCATGCCCTGGGGCGCGACCATGGTGAAGATCGTCTTTCCGCAGGCGATCAAGAACGTCGTGCCCGCGATCGGCAACGAGATGATCGCGCTCCTGAAGGAGACGTCCATCATCGGCTGGGTGGGAAGCACGGTCGGCACGCTCACCTTCGATCTGAACGCCGCAGCGGGACAGATCGCGCTGGGCCTTGGCGGGGCGTACCTCGCGCCCTCGATCATCGTCGGCGTATTCTACCTCGTCGTCGTGTATGCGATGGTCCTCATCGTCAAACTTGTGGAAGGGAGGCTGAGAAAGAGTGATCGCCGTTAAAAACCTGTATAAAAATTTTGGAAAGACGAGCGTTCTGAAGGCGGTCTCCACGACCGTCGAAAAGGGCGAGAAGGTCGTCATCATCGGCCCCAGCGGCAGCGGTAAGTCGACACTCCTGCGGTGCATGAACCTTTTGGAGGAGCCCACCTACGGCGAGATCTGGGTGGACGATAAACTCATCACGCCCGTCGATCCCTATCTGCATCCCGAGATCATCTCCCTCTCCAATACCTATCGGCGCATGATGGCGGAGGGCGGTGACGAGGAGACGGTCATCGCAGAGATCAAGCAAAAGGATCTGCTTAGAAAATTTGAAGGCGGCGCCTATGCGAAGGCGGTCAAGGCATGCAGAAAGGAAAATTTTCTCGACATCAACCTTGTCCGCCGCAAGATCGGCATGGTATTCCAGCACTTCAACCTCTTCAACAACAAGACGGTGCTGGACAACATGACGCTCGCGCCTGTTTTGCTCAAACTCAAGAGCAAGGCAGAGGCGGAGGAGCAGGCATATGCGCTTTTGAAGCGCATCGGGCTGGAGGACAAGGCAAAGGTCTATCCTTCCACGCTCTCGGGCGGACAGAAACAGCGCATTGCCATCGTGCGCGCGCTCGCGATGAACCCCGATTATATGCTCTTTGACGAGCCGACGAGCGCGCTCGACCCGGAGATGGTCGGCGAGGTGCTCGAACTCATGAAGGAGCTCGCCGAGACGGGCATGACTATGGTCATCGTCACGCACGAGATGGGCTTTGCGCGCGAGGTCGGCACCCGTGTCCTCTTCATGGCGGACGGTCAGATCGCGGAGGAGGGTACGCCCGCCGAGGTGTTCGGCAGCCCTAAGTCGCCCCGGTTGCAGGAGTTCCTGTCCAAAGTGTTATAGGACACGATTTTATCGCACGTTCCCCAATTTTTGTACCAAACGTTTGGTTTGCAGCGTCTGATTAAGGAGAAAGCTATGTCTTTGATGGTATTCGATCATCCGCTCATCAAGCACAAGATCGCCATCCTGCGCAATAAGAACACGCCCATGAAGGAGTTTCGCGAGCTCGTCGAGGAGATCACGCTCGTCATGAGCTACGAGGCGTTCCGCGACGCGCCCATGCACAAGGTCATGGTCGAGACGCCGCTCGAGACGTGCGAGCAGGAGATGGTGGACGAACGCTCCATCGCCATCGTGCCCATTCTGCGCGCGGGGCTGGGCATGGTCAACGGCGTGCACTCCATCTTTCCCAACGCGCGCGTCGGGCATGTGGGCATGTACCGCGACGAGGCGACGGCGATCCCGCACGAGTACTACTGCAAACTTCCCGAGGGCATCGAGAACATGACGGCGATCCTGCTCGATCCCATGCTCGCGACGGGCGGCTCCGCCTGCGATGCGGTCGCGCTCTTAAAGCGCCGCGGCGTCAAAAAGATCAAGTTTATGGCGATCATCGCCGCGCCGCAGGGCATCCGGCGCCTTACGGAGGAGCACCCCGATGTGGATGTGTTCGTCTCCACGTGCGACCGCGATCTCAACGAACACTGTTACATCCTGCCCGGGCTCGGCGATGCGGGCGATCGGCTGTATGGGACAAAGTGAATAACGGTGTCTTCCGAACAGACCCGCGCGGCTTGCCGCGCGGGTCTGTTCGCTATCAATCAGAGGATTTCGGCCGCGTCCGAAGAGATCGGAATACTTTCATTCGCGGATTTTGCGGCAGGGGGGTCATGCGCTTGACGGCTCACGGGAGAGTGTGATAAAATATCCTGAGAACAAATTTGGGAGCAATACGTCTTATGTTGCGAAAGAAATGGAAAAGGGGATTTACCACCCCGGAGCTTGTCGTCGTCATCGTCGTCATCGTTATTCTGGCGGCGGTCCTCATTCCGACGTTCATCATGCTGGCAAACAACAGCAGGTCGGAAGGTCCCTCCGACCCCGAGGTCGCGGCAGATACGGCGCTCGTGAGAAATATGAACGCGGCGCTTGCCGCGTCGGAGACCGTCCCCGCGAGCATGTCCGATCTCGTCACCGTGCTCGAGGGCAGCGGCTACAGGATCGATAACCTCAGCCCCGCGCAGGAGGGGAATGTCTTTTTGTGGAATCAGACGAGCAACCGTATCTCCTATATCGGGAGCGACGGGACCGTGCTCTATACCGAGGACGTCCTGCCCACGGTATTCACCAATTCGCCCGAGTTCTGGCTGGCCGTCCGCAGCCGGGCGGAGATGGAGGAATGGGCCAACTTGAGCTATTATTTTGCGGCGGACATCACCCAGCCGCTCACCTTTACAAGCCCTTCGAGCATCAACACGGGCAGCTACATGGCGGGCGATGTGACGTATGCCTTCGAGGAGGAGGCGTCCGTCACGGTGGAGGGGACGCTGACCTCGCTCACCGTGGACGCGCCCAATGCGACCGTCTCCAATTACAGCTCGGTGAGCGCCGTTTCTCTCGTCAGCGCCGCATCGGCGGGGTATCACGAGTACGGCTATGTGCGCGGCACGCTCACGGCGGCGCCCTGCGCCTGCATCGCGGTCGAACCGGAGGGGACGGTCGTCGAGCTGGATGCCGTGCAGGCGGCGGCCGATGCGACGATCTCCAACAGAGGGTATGTCCTGTCTCTCGTCAAGGGGGACAGCGGAGTGAGCGTCGTCAACGATGGCTATATCGGGAACGCTGCTGCGCTCGGGTTGGAGAATACGGCGCAGATCAGCTATTCCATCTCCAACGCGTCCGGGCTTTCCAGACTGCGCGACAAGATCAACAACGGCATCCGCATGGAGAACGTCAGCTATCTCCTGACGGCGGACATCGACCTTTCGGGCGCCGACTGGGTCCCGATGGGACCCGAGACCAACCCCTTTACGGGGACGTTTGACGGGCAGGGGCACACGATCAACGGGCTTACCAATCTCTGCCTGTTCGGCTATGTCGGCGCGGGGACGACCGTGCGCGACCTGACGTTTACCAACGTGAATACCATTCTTCCGCCCGTCGCCGCATGCGTGTACGGCAGCGTGGATGCGCCCACGACCTTTTCGGGGATCGAGGTGAACGGCACGATCTCCAGCGACGTCATTTCGGTCAGCGGGCTTGTGGGGATCCTGCGCTCGACGGAGGCAGAGCTGCCCTCTTCCATGAAGCAGTCCCCCGAGGTCATCATCGAAAACTGCACCAACAACGCCGCGGCAAGCTGCGTCGGCTATACCCGGGCTGCCGGCTTTGTCGTCACTGTGTACGGCGTCAACCTCGTCGTGCGCGACTGCGTCAACAACGGAGATCTGTCCGTCACAAACTATACCCGCGAGGCGCATGCGGGCGGCATCGTCGGATTTATCATGCACAACTCGCTCGTGGCGGACAATGCCGCCAACCGCAACAACTTCACCGTGACCATTGAAAACTGCACCAACAACGGCGCGGTCTCGGGCACGGTCGGTATGTCGGCAAGCAATTATGTCGGCGGCATCGTCGGCGCGGCGCTCAATGGGAGGACGGAGATCGTCGGCTGTGTCAGCGGCGGCGACGTCGCCTCGCGCAACAGCGCGGGCGGAAGCGAGACGGATGCGGGCGGCATCGTCGGAAGAACGAGCGGCAATGTCCGCATCGCGGACTGCGAAGTGCGCGGATCTGTTTCCGCAACGGCGGAGCGTACGGGTACGAGCGTCTATGCGGGCGGCGTGGCCGGGTCTTACAACTATGGTGTGGCGGGCGGCGTCTCATTGGACGGCGTGCTCGTCACGGGCAATGTGTCTGCAAACGGACAGGGTACGAGCGCCTGCGCCGCAGGCGGACTGGTCGGGCACAACAACAACCGCAATAACCGCTTCACGATCACGGAGTGTACCGTAGGGGCAAACGTTGCGGTCGCCGCAGCCGGCGCGGAGGAAAACTGCGCTGCGATCGTCGCGGGGCGGAGTGCGTCGGGCGCGCTTATCATTGTGTCCGTCACCGTTGCGGAGGACGGAACGCTCGTCTACGGCAGCGAGAACGCCTCTCTGGGGCTGACGCAGACGCCCGTTGAGGGCGGGTATCTCCGCTATGAAGGGGCAAACTGAGCCTTTTCCTTCCGTTGCTGAAAAATGAATGCAGCGGCGTCTGCGCGCTATGCGCGCAGACGCCGCTATTTTGTTTCTTTGTGACGCATGCGCCTGCGGACATTTCTCATATTCCGTCACGATCGGACATAAACTGTAATATCGTCCGATGGGGGAATGTCTATGTGGGAATCGATCCGCGAACGCGCGGTGGAAGAGGCAAGGTTTATGTTGGAGACGGGCTGTACGGTACGCGCCTGCGCCGCGAAGTTCGGCGTGAGCAAGTCCACCGTACATAAGGACGTCACGGAGCGGCTGGCGGAGATCGATCCCGCGCTGTGCGAGCGGGTCGGCCGCGTGCTCAGCGTCAACCTGCGCGAACGGCATATCCGCGGCGGCAATGCGACGCGGTGCAAATATTGTCAGAGGCGGCGTTTGCTCGAAAAATAGGGGTACGTCCCTCGAAAAATGCGGACCATTTTGCGGATACGGTCTGCATTTTTTATCGCAAAGATGGCGATACCTTGTATCCGCGGCGCGCGAGGGCAGAAGCTGTCCGCACGCTCTGCGAAATTGTGAAGTGTGCTGCATGATTTCGGGCGAGCGGGGCGTCCTGTGCGCATAACGGCGGGATTTTCGATGAAAATCCTGCGAAGTTTCTTGTGTTTTTTTGTCGAATATGTTACAATATTCGTTACTCAATTGATTTATCTCGGCCGCAACGGGCGGCGAGGGGAGCGGCAAGTCTATGGCATACAATCTGGGGATCGACGTCGGTTCGACGACCGTTAAAGTGACCGTATTGAATGAAGGTGCGGAGGTTCTGTATACGAGCTACGAGCGTCATTATTCGCGTGTCAGGGACTGCGTCCTTTCTCAGCTTGCCGTCGTGGAGGAGAAGTTCGGCGCCGGAGAATACCGCGTGAGCGTCACGGGCTCTGCGGGGCTGGGCATCGCCCAGCGCGGCGGGCTTCCCTTCGTGCAGGAAGTCCAAGCGGCGTTTGGCGCGATCCGCAGGTTTTATCCTCAAACAGACGTTGCCGTTGAGTTGGGCGGGGAAGATGCCAAGATCATCTTCGTCACGGGCGGCACCGAGCAGCGCATGAACGGCAGCTGCGCGGGCGGCACGGGCGCGTTTATCGACCAGATGGCGACCCTTCTCAATCTCACCGTCTCCGAAATGGACGAGCTCTCCTTGCAGGCGGAGCGCGTCTATCCCATCGCCTCGCGCTGCGGCGTGTTCGCCAAGTCGGATATCCAGCCCCTCTTAAATCAGGGCGCGAGCAAGGCGGACATCTCTGCTTCCATTTTCCAGGCGGTCGTCGATCAGACGGTCTCCGGGCTTGCGCAGGGGCGGCGCATCAAGGGCAACGTGCTCTTTCTGGGCGGGCCGCTCTACTTTTTAAAGGGGCTGCGCCTTGCATTCTGCCGCTCGCTGGGGCTGGACGAGCAGCATGCGATCTTTCCCGAGACTGCGCCCTGTTTTATGTCCATCGGCGCGGCGCTGTATGCCGCCGAGGAGAAGCCGGAGCCGCTTGCTGAGATCAGGGCGCGCCTTCAGGCGGTCACGGAAGGGGAGAATATCGCGGTCGGCGAGCCGCTTTTTGCTTCGCAGGAGGAGTATAACCAATTTATTGCGCGGCATATCCGCAGCGATCTCGCCTTTGAGAACATCCTCACCTACAAAGGGGACGCGTACCTTGGCATCGATTCGGGCTCGACGACGACCAAGCTCATGCTTATCACGCCCGACTGCAAAATTCTATATTCGCATTATCAGACCAACAACGGACAGCCGCTGGACATCGTCGCGGACAAGCTGCGCGAGATCTATCATCTCGTCGGCGACAGGGTCGTCATCCGCGGCGCGTGCGTCACGGGCTACGGCGAGGAGATGATGCGCGCGGCGCTCAAGATCGACTTCGGCGTCGTGGAGACGATGGCGCACTTCAAGGCAGCGCTCTACTTTAACCCGGACGTCGACTTCATCATCGACATCGGCGGACAGGACATCAAGTGCTTCAAGGTCAAAAACCGCGCCATCGACTCGATCATGCTCAACGAGGCGTGCTCCTCGGGCTGCGGCTCCTTTATTCAGACGTTCGCCAAGGCGATGAACATGGAAATCGAGGAGTTCTCCCGCCTGGGGCTGTTTGCAAAGCACCCCGTCGAGCTGGGCTCGCGGTGCACGGTGTTCATGAACAGCTCGGTCAAGCAGGCGCAAAAGGAGGGCGCGAGCATCGAGGATATTTCCGCAGGGCTCTCCTCCTCCATCGTCAAGAACGCCATCTACAAGGTCATCCGCGCCCGCACGCCGGACGAGCTGGGCAAGCATATCGTCGTGCAGGGCGGCACGTTCTTAAACGACGCGGTACTGCGCTCCTTTGAAAAGGAGACGGGCAGGGAGGTCATCCGCCCCGCGATCGCCGGCCTCATGGGCGCGTTCGGCGCGGCGCTGTACGCCAAGGAGAATACCGTTCCCGAAATACTCATCAGCACCATCGTGACGGAGACCGAGCTCGAGCACTTCTCCTACGCCTCGCGCTCCGTCACCTGCAAGGGGTGTACGTCGCACTGCAACGTCAACGTGCTCACCTTTGCGGACGGGCGGCGCTTTATTTCGGGCAACAAGTGCGAGCGGGGTGCAGGACTGCCCAAGCCCAAGGAGACGGCGGACATCTACACCTACAAGTACGAAAAACTGCTCGCGATGCCCTCGGACGAGGCGGCAGGCCCTCGCGGGACGGTGGGACTTCCTCTGCAGCTGGTCATGTTCGAGCAGCTTCCCCTGTGGACGACTTTCTTCGAGACGTGCGGCTTCAAGGTGGTTCTCTCGGACAAAAGCTCGCGCGAGCTGTACTTTCTGGGACAGCACACCGTCGCATCGGACACGGCTTGCTATCCCGCCAAGCTCATGCACGGGCACATCGAATCGCTGCTCAACAAGGGCGTGGACTTCATCTTCTACCCCTGCGAGAGCTATAACCTGGACGAGCATGACTCCATCAATCACTACAACTGCCCCGTCGTCGCATACTATCCCGAGCTGTTAAAGGCGAACAACGAGCGGCTGACGGATGAAAACTTCGTCATGCCCTATCTCGACCCCAACAACGAGGCGACGACGGTGCGCGCGCTGCACAGGGCGCTCAAGAAGTACAAGCTGCCGGCGTCCCTCATCCGCAGGGCATACCGCGCGGGACTGGAGCGGTTGCAGGCGTATCACGAGGACGTCGTGCGCGAGGGGCGCAGGATCCTGTTTGCCGCCGAAAAGGAGGGCAAGCACGTTGTCGTGCTCGCGGGCAGGCCCTACCATGCCGACCCCGAGATCAACCACGGCATCACAAAGCTGCTCAACTCGCTGGGCATTGCGGTGCTCTCGGAGGACGCGGTGTTCGAGGAGAGCCCGCTCGTCAAGGTCAACGTGCTCAACCAGTGGACGTACCACGCAAGGCTGTACCGCGCGGCGGAGTTTGTCAGCGAGCGCGAGCACATCAGCCTCGTGCAGCTCGTCTCCTTCGGCTGCGGCATCGATGCGATCACGACGGACGAGGTGCGCGCGATCCTCGAAAAGAAGGGGAAGCTGTACACGCAGATCAAGATCGACGAGATCAACAATCTGGGCGTTGTCAAGATCAGGCTGCGCTCCATGCTCGCCGCGATCGAGGAATTGGAAAGAAGATCATGAAAGAGAACATTCAGGCAAAACCCACGGTGGATTTCACCGACGACTATCCCGTCTTTACGCCCGAAATGAAGGCGACGTACACCATTCTCATTCCCGACATGCTGCCCTGGCACTTCGATCTGCTGGTGCACGTCATGCGGCAGATGGGCTACAAGGTGGAGGTGCTCCACAACGAGGGGCGCGCCGTCATCGACGAGGGGTTAAAGCATGTCCACAACGATACCTGTTATCCCGCGCTGTGCGTCATCGGGCAGTATCTGGACGCCCTCAAGAGCGGCAAGTACGACCCCGAGCACACGGCGGTACTCATCACGCAGTCGGGCGGCGGCTGCCGCGCGAGCAACTATATCCCGCTCATCCGCAAGGCATTGAAGGCAGAATTTCCCAAAGTTCCCGTCATGTCCCTCAATTTCTCGGGACTGGAAAAGGGGAACGGTCTGCAACTGACGCTCACCGATCTCATAAAGCTCGCCTTTGCCATCTACTACGGCGACCTCATCATGACGTGCTACAATCAGACCAAGCCGTACGAAAGGCACGAGGGCGACGCCGCGGCGGCGCGCGTGAAGTGCGTGGAGGAGATGAAGCGCGCGCTGGACAGCGGGAAATATAAAAGGCTCAAGAAGTGCGCGAAGTTTATCCTGCGCGCCTTTGAGGAGGTCTCCGTCGATCTGACGCCCAAGATCAGGGTGGGCATTGTCGGCGAGATCTACGTCAAATATTCGCCGCTGGGCAACTCGCATCTGGAGGACTTCCTCCTGTCCGAAGGCTGCGAGCCCGTCGTGCCCGCGCTCATGGACTTCATTCTCTACTGCGTTGTCAACAATATCAACGACGCGAAGTTCTACGGGCTCAACAAGAAGCTCGCCGTCGTGTACAAACTCGTCTACATATGGTTGTACGGCAAACAAAAGAAGTTCATCCGGTGGACGAAGAAGTATAGCCGCTTCGAGCCCTTCCATGATTTCGAGCATCTGCGTCGCTGTGCGGACAAGGTCATCAATCAGGGCGTCAAGATGGGGGAGGGCTGGCTCATCCCCGCCGAGATGGCGGCGCTCGCCGAGACGGGTACGGGCAATATCGTCTGCGCCCAGCCCTTCGGCTGCCTGCCCAACCACATTGCGGGCAAGGGGGCGGTCCGCGCGCTGAAGAACCTCTATCCGGACGAGAACATCGTCCCCGTGGACTACGATCCTTCGGCGACGCGCGTCAATCAGGAGAACCGCATCAAGCTCATGCTCGCCACCGCGCGGGAGAATATGCGCGCAAAGGAGAGCGGCCCGCAGGATGCGGAAACGTCCAAGGCGTCTTAAGCAAAAGCATGCGGCCTGCGGCAGATCTGCCGCAGGCTTTTTCAAACTTGTTTTTCCTGCCGTGCGCAGGGGCGCGAGGAAGATCTTGATATTTCGCGGGACGTATCTTGACAGACGACGCAAATTTTTGTATAATACTTATAAACTTGATCGTGAATCGGCATATTGAAAAGGGGTAAAAGAGTTGAAAATTTGCATTTTTGGAGCGGCGAGCGCCGCAATCGAGCATAGCTATGTGGAAACGGTAGAAGCGCTTGCCGAGGAGATGGCAAAGCGCGGGCATTCTCTCGTGTTCGGCGCGGGAGGGTCGGGCCTGATGGGTGCGGCGGCGCGCGGGACAAAGCGCGGCGGCGGCTACATCCACGGCGTGATCCCCACCTTTTTCCGTGAGGAGAAATTGGAGTCGATCTATGAGCAATGTGATACGCTGACCTATACGCAGACGATGGCGGAGCGCAAGACGACGATGGAGGACGAAGCGGACGCGTTCATCATCGTGCCGGGCGGGATCGGGACGATGGAGGAGTTCTTCGAAGTCCTCACGTTAAAACAGCTCGGCCGTCACCACAAGGCGATCGCGATCTATGATTTAGACGGCTATTATGATACGCTCGAGCGCTTCATGCGGGAAATGTCGGAGAAAAAATTTATGGCGGCAGCCTGCCATGAAATGTATGCGATTTTTACCGACCCGCAGGAGCTGCTTGCATATGTGGAGGACTACACGCCCGACCACATGTCCGCGCGTTCCTTAAAGTACACCGATCGCTGAGCATGTCGGTGCAATCGGGCAGAGTCGATATTCGGGGAGCGGGGAAAGCTGGATGTCAAAATTGTTTCAGAAGTTTGGAAAAAAGGCAACACGGGAAACCGCTTTCGCAGACAATATCGACTACGAGCAGCTGATCGTTTCCTTTGTAAAAAATGAAATTTCCTACGATCAGATCATGGAAATCATTCGCACGGACGACGGGTTTCTCGATTATTTGCAAGAATTGATCAAGGATAATACCAATTATCCGCAAGAGGTTCGGGAGAATCGGGATGCGCTACGGGCATATTTGTGTCACATTGGGTCTGTTTTGCAGCATCCTTCTTCGATATACTATACGATGCTTTTTGCAATACGTCGAAAGTATCCGGAATTAAAGTGCAATAACATATATCAATCAGCTTCAACTTTTTTATATGATTGCGTTCCAATGTATTTGTTCGGGACGGAGGCGGTACAGTTTGCAGAAGATCTGCTCTTGAACAACGAAGAGGTTAAGGCGCTTCCCAAGACGAAGAAGATAAAGTATTGCAAGGAAAAGCTGCGGGAATATTACCATATCGAAGGGCGGCACTATCCGCATTGGGTACAGGATGCGGAGTGGCCCTTCCGCGACGGGAAACCCATGCGCTTTGTCGGTCAAAAGACGGACGGCGAGCTGGTCACATACACCTTTTTGGACGACGAGACGGGCGAGGTCGAAAGGGTAGAGCAGTACTGGTAAGCGGCGCATGTGGGGGGCGATATGGGGTTGATGAGTGCAAAACAGTTTGACTGGAATGAGAAAAGCAAGGTCAAAGTCGTCATGCCGGGCAAGACGCTCGTGGAGCTGCGCTGTAACCGCGCAGGACTGAAGGACCTCATCGCGCAGCTGCAATATCTTTTGGAGCACGAGGGTTCGGTTCACTATGAGACAGTAGAAGATTACGGACCTTTGGAGGAAGGTTCGCTGGAACTGTCCGTTTGGGTAACGGATGACCTATAACAAAGGAAAATTGTCACCAAAATTCATATACGTTTGCGATTTTTGTGACCATATTATCGCGGCGGCGCGTCCATTTGGACGCGCCGCCGCGCTTTTCGAATATGCCGCAAGCAGCCTGTTTGCGTTGTCAGAAGATATTGGCGGGCGTCGCGCGGTATGCCTGCGGGAAGGTTGCGGCCAAGTTCAGCAAGGTCTCCAATTTGGCAAGCGCAAGGGAGCGTTCCCCCTCGCCGATGAGCCGCACCGCCTCTGACAGGTGCAGGTCGACGCGCGCCACGTCGTTGTGGGGAAGAAAGACTTGCAGCTGTTCCTTGCGTGCCTCCCACGCGTTGCGCACGGCGCGCGCGTCCTCGACGTTCGCCTCGTCCGCATCCACCTTTTCGTAGAGGGCGGTCAGCTCCTCGTGAAAGTGCACAAAGTTGGTCTGCACAAAGAAGTGCTCAAAGATGACGGCGCCCGCAAGCAGAGCGAGCACGCTTGAGATGGCGATCAATGATTTCAGCATAGGTATGTACCGCCGCTTACCAGGTCTTGCCGTCCGGGTAGCTGACGCGGAAGGTGTGGAATTTTTTCCCCTTGACTTGCAGATACATCTTCCCCTCGCCGTCGGCGGTGAGGACGAGCACGTCTTTCTCGCGTTTTACGCCGCGTTCGCGCAAAATATCGACGAAAAACTGTTTTTCAAGCCCCGTGATCGCAATGTTCTTGCCGTTGAATTTGCCGTTGTCGATGATGACGAGGGGCAGCGAGGTCTGCATCTGCTCGTAGTCCTCTTTGGGCAGGGCGGAGAATGTCCCGTTGGATTCGTACAGGGCATAGTCGATGCAATCCAGCGAGAAATACCCCGCCGTCCGCAGCGATTCGATGAGGTCGGAGACGTCCAGATTGTTGCGCTTTAACTGATAGTCGTCGATGCCGTTTTTATTGACGACGACGCTGGGCTTGCCGCTTAAAAGGCTCTTGAGTGGTTTTACCTTGAGATCGAGCAGGGTGACGAGCTCGTGCAGGACGAAGATGGCGAGCACGGAGACGACGCCGTACAAAAGGGGAATGGAGGTGTCCGCCATGGGGATGCAGGCAAGTTCTGCGATCAGCAGGGTGATGACCAGCTCAAAGGGCTGCATCTCGCCGATCTGGCGCTTGCCCATCAGCCGCATGACGATGAGCAGTACCGCGTAGATGATGGTGGTGCGGATGATGACGAGGATCATACAAAAAGTATGCGGCATTTGCAAAAAGCTATGTCGATTTTGTTGCCTTTTTCGGGGAATGGTGTATAATAGAGGCAGAAGAGTAGCCAAGGCGCGTTAAGTGCTGCGAAACGGGACGTTGTTCGCAGACGAAAGGGAAACCTGCGGTGCCGCGGCGCGTCCGCTCGAATCGTGCCTACACACCTTTTTCGCGGACCTCTCAAATTCGGGAGGTTTTTTTGTATGCTTTTTTCCGTCTATTTTCGCCGCCTTACCGCGGCTAAGAAGATCGCGCTGCTTGCGGTGTTCGTTGCGCTCAGCATTGTCGTCAACTGTTTCTCCATCGATGTCGGCAGCTCCAACAAGATCGCCTTTACCTATGTCGTCTGCTTCTTTGCAGGCTATCTCTTGGGCGGCGTACCCGCCTTCTGCATTGCGCTTTTGGGAGATGCGATCGGGTATCTCGTCAACCCCGTCGGCGTCTACTGGCTGTTCGGGCTGACGCTCGGCGTCTACGCCTTTCTGATGGGGGTCGTCATGAACTTTCAGGTGCGCGCGGACGAGAACAAGGCTGCGCCCTATGTCAGGACGGCAGTCGCGCTCGTTCTCGGGTATGTGCTGATTACCGTGCTCTTGAATTCGCTGGTCAATTACTGGTACGTGATGCTCTTTGTCTGGAACGGCGCCGCGAAAAAGACCTTTTTGGTCTATCTTGGCGGACGGCTCGCGTTCCAGAGCATCGTGTATGCCGTCAATGCGGCGATCTGCGTCGCGATCGTGCCCGTTTTGGTGCAGATCGACCGCCGTCTGAAGCGCAGAAGGCGCGCCAAACATACAGACGCGGTTTCCGGCGGACAATGAAAATTTGAGAAAATCGGATGAGTCAACCCCTGCGGGTTGACTTTTTCTTTGGCGGCGTGCTATAATGAAACAAATCTCATTGCAGGAGAAATCTGTCCATGGCAAGTGCATTGCTTGCATCATCCGGCGTTATGTTTGATATTTCCAATCGCGGGATCGTCGTGTTCGGCTTGCAGATCTACTGGTACGGCATCTGCATCGTCTGCGGCATGATCCTGGCGGCGTTTCTCTCGGCGCTGTTGATGAAGCGCAGGAACATGTCGCCTGACCTCATCTATCTGCTCTTTCTCGTGTGCATCCCGACGGCGATCGTCTGCGCGCGCCTCTTTTCCTGTCTCACCGACCCCAATCTCGGCATTGCAAGGTTTTTCGATTTTCAGGACGGCGGGCTCTCGGTCACGGGCGGCGTCATTGGCGGCGTGCTGGCGGGGCTGGTCGTCTGCCTCATCAAGAAGATCGACTTCCTGCGGGCGGCGGACTGCGTCGTGCCCAATATCCTCATCGCGCAGGCGCTGGGGAGGTGGGGCAACTTCTTCAACGGCGAGGTGTACGGCGGCGTTGTGACCGATCCCGCGCTGCAATGGTTCCCGTTTGCGGTCCCCATTGCGCCCAATCACTATGACTGGGACGTCGGCGGCATCGGCGGCTTTTCCGCGTCCAATGCGACGTGGCACTACGCCTTTTTCTTCTATGAATCGCTCATCAACCTCATCGGCTGGGCGATCCTGTTTACGCTCGTATGGAAGACGAGCAAAAAACCCAACGGCATGTTTGTCTGCCTGTATTTCGTCTGGTACGGCATCGTGCGCTCCATCATGGAGCCGCTGCGCGATCCGCAGTTCATTCTGGACGCGGGCGGCGTGCCGTGGTCGCTGGTGTTCTCCATTCTCATGGCGACGCTCGGTACGGCGGCATTCCTTGCCTTGCTCTTGCTCAACTACCACAAGGAAGGGGCTTTGATCGGCAGCCGCAGCGGCGATCCCTGCGGCATTACCAAGTACTTAACGCCCTACAAGGACGATACCCCCTATTACAGCAAGATCAATATGCTGGGCGCGAACTATCCGCCCAAGCCGGAGAAAGAGCCCAAAAGGCCCAAAGAGCCGCGAAACGATCCTCCGTCCGATGCCTCGGCGGGAGACGATCCGTCCGCGGACGGGGAGGCAGGCGACTGATGCGAAATTTAACATTACTGACAGATCTATATCAACTGACGATGGGTCAGGGGTACTTTACCGAAGGCAAGCACACGCAGCGTGCAGTCTTTGACGTGTTTTTCCGTCCCAACAAGCTCATCACCTACTCGGTGGCGGCGGGCATGGAGCAGGCGGCGGAGTATCTGGAAAACCTGCACTTCGACGAGGACGATCTCGCCTATCTGCGCTCGCTCGGCATCTTCACCGAGGACTACCTCGCGTGTCTTAGGGATCTGCGCTTCACGGGCGATGTGACTGCCGTCAGAGAGGGGGAGATCGTCTTTCCCTACGAACCAATTCTCACCGTCTCCGCGCCCATGCTGGAGGCGCAGCTTGTCGAAACGGCGCTTCTGACCTTCATCAATCACCAGACGCTCATTGCCTCCAAGGCGGCAAAGATCTGCGCGGCGGCGGGCGGCGGCGTCATGGAGTTCGGGCTTCGTCGCGCGCAGGGACCCGACGCGGGCATCTACGGCGCGCGGGCAGCCATGATCGGCGGCTGTGTGGGCACGTCCAACGTGTATGCGGGCAAGCTCTTTGACGTGCCCGTCTCCGGGACGATGGCGCATAGCTGGGTCATGAACTTCCCCTCCGAACTGGAGGCGTTCCGCGCGTACGCGAAGAGCTTTCCCGATAACTGCCTGCTGCTCGTCGATACCTACGATACCCTTCGCAGCGGCGTGCCGCATGCCATTCAGGTGTTCAAAGAACTGCGTGATCAGGGATATGAGCCCAAGGGGATCCGCCTCGACTCGGGTGACCTTGCATACCTTTCCAAAGCGGCGCGCGCAATGCTGGACGAGGCGGGCTTTGAAAATGCCATCATCTGTGCGTCGGGCGATCTGGACGAAAACCTCATCCGCTCCTTGAAGGCGCAGGGCGCGCGCATCGATGCCTGGGGCGTCGGCACCAAGCTCATCACGAGTGCCGATATGCCCGCGCTTGGCGGCGTGTACAAGCTCGCCGCGGTGTACGAAGGAGAGACGGAGATCCCCAAGATCAAGCTCTCCGACACGACGGAGAAGATCACCAACCCGGGCGTCAAGGAAGTCTACCGCATCTACGATGCGCCCAGCCACATGGCGATCGCCGATCTCATCGTCCGCGCGGGCGAGACGATCGACGAAGGGAGGCCGCTCACGATCTTCCACCCCGTGGACACCTGGAAGCGCATGACGATCACCAATTTCACCGTGCGCAAGCTGCGCGAACCGCTCTTTGTGGGCGGAAAGCGCGCCGCGCCCCAATACAAGCTCTCGGAGATCTCGGCATACCGTGCTTCCGAGCAGGCGCACTTCTGGGAAGAGTATCTTCGGCAGGATATGCCGCATATCTACAAGGTCGACCTGTCCGATCAATTGTATCAGCTCAAAAAGTCGCTCGTCGAGCAGTTCGGCGCGCAGTAAGGAGTTTTTGCCGTGTTAGGTCTGTACAGCAAAAAGGACGTGGAAAAACTGGTCGATAGACTCAAAGAGGAGTACGAAGAGGCGCTCCGCACGCAGCGGCAGGCCGCCGAGGAGCTCAAGGAGGAAAACCGCAACCTTGCGGCGCGCGTCTCGCAGCTGGAAGCGGAGCGCGCGACGGTCGCCGACGCGCTCATCGACGCGGTCAAGGCGGGCGAGCGCATCCGCAAGGAGAGCGAGGACGCCGCGGCAAACGGCAACAAGGAACTCTCCCTGCTTATTGCCAAGTGCCGTCTTCTCTCGGGCGACCTTCTTGCCAAGTACCCCGATGCGGAGGACGTCAAGGCATTTTCCGACTTCGTGGACGCGTTGCAGGGCGAGGCGTCCGAAGAGGAGGACGGGCTGGATATGGACGAGGTGCTCGCACCCAAATATCCGCTCGATCTCGGCAAATTGTGCAAGGAACTGGGGCTCATGGAAGACAAGGACGCGGAGACGGAAGAGGCATGAACGGACTGAGTAAGTATTACAAGCAAATCATGGTCGCGCTCGGCTGCGCGCTTCTTGTCTGCGTTCTGCTGTTCGTCGACCTCATCACAAAGGCGGCGGCGGAGGCTTCCACCATTCGCCAGAGCAGCTATTTTCTTGGCATCATCCGTCTGTGGTACACCTCCAATCCCGGGATCGCCTTCGGGATCTTCGGGGATAACCCCGTCGCGATGGAAGTGATGAGCTATGTCACGATCGTGCTCGCTTTGCTCATCGCCGTGATGTTCTTCACGATCTTCCGCAAAAATCTTCCCGTCCGTATCTGTCTCGCCGTCGTGGAGGCGGGTGCGCTCGGCAATATCATCGACAGATTCTGTCTCGGCTATGTGCGCGACTTTGTGGACGTTCAGCCCGTTGGCTTCGGCATCTGCAATATTGCCGACTTCTTTATCACGGGCGGCGTCGTGGCGGTCGTCATCTGTATTCTGTTCATCGGCAAGGACGCCGTGTTCCCGCTCACCAAGAAGTGGCGGGAAGAGGCAAAGCACGAGGACAGGGAGCGCGACGTGCGCAACGGGCATGCCGGGCAGGAAGAGGGGCATGACTGAGTATCCCGCGGAGGCAGGCGTCCGCATCGATGTCTTTTTATCGGAAAAGACGGGACTGACCCGCTCTGCCGTCAAAAAACTGGCAGACGAGGGGCACGTCTTTGCGGACGGAGCTCCTGTCAAGGCGGGCCATGTTCTGAAGGAAGGGAGTCTTGTCGTGGTGGACATCCCCGCGCCCGTGCCCATCGAGGCGCAGCCCGAGGACATTCCTGTCGACATCGTCTACGAGGATGAGGATATCGCCGTCGTCAACAAGCCGCGCGGCATGGCGGTCCATGCGGGCGCGGGCGTCACGAGCGGCACGCTCGTCAATGCGCTGCTCTATCGTCTGCACTCCTTAAGCGGCATCAACGGCGCGCTGCGCCCCGGCATCGTGCATCGCATCGACAAGGACACGACGGGACTTCTGGTCGTTGCCAAGAACGATGCGGCGCACCTCTCGCTCGCGCGGCAGATCGAGGAGAAGTCCGCCCACCGCGAATATCTCGCCCTGCTCGAGGGCGTTCTTAAGGAGGATCGCGGCAGGGTGCATACGCTGATCGGACGCGATCCAAAGGACAGGCTGAAGATGGCAGTCGTCCGGTCGGGCGGCAGGGAGGCAATCACGGACTTTGACGTCGCCGAACGCTTTTCCGCGCACACCCTCGTCCACTTCGTCCTGCAGACGGGAAGAACGCATCAGATCCGCGTCCATGCCAAGTATCTCGGGCATCCCGTCGTGGGGGACCGGGTGTACGGCTACAAAAAGCAGCGCTTTTCGCTGGACGGGCAGCTTTTGCACGCACAAAAGCTCACGCTGACCCATCCGCGCACGGGCGAGGTCATGCAGTTTTTCGCGCCGCTGCCCGAAGATTTTCAACACGTCCTCGCCGTCCTGCGGCGGGAGAAAGGAGGAAGCAATGCAAATTCTCACCGGTGACGAGATGCGCCGCGCCGTCACCCGCCTTGCCATGCAGGCGGTGGAGTGCTGCAAGGGGACGGACTTCGTCCTCATCGGCATCCGCACGCGGGGCGTCATTCTTGCCCGCCGCATGCAGCGCGAGATCGCGCGGCTGGAGGGCGTGCAAGTTCCCCTGGGCATCCTCGATATTTCCCTCTACCGCGACGACCTGCTCGACGGCTGTGACGCCGTGTTCAAGGGCAGCGAGATCGGCTTCGACCTCGACGGCAGGACGGTCGTGCTGTGCGACGACGTGCTCTACACGGGCAGGACGGTGCGCGCGGCGCTTGCGGCGCTCGCCTCCATGGGCAGAGCGCGCGCGATCCGGCTGTTTACGCTCATTGACCGCGGTCATCGCGAACTTCCTTTTCGTGCCGACGGCGTGGGAAAGAGCGTTCCGACCTCGCGCAGGGAGCGCGTTGTCGTGCGCTTTACGGAGACGGATGGCGAGGACAGCGTCGAACTCTATAAATCGAAGGCCTGAGCGCTGCACGGGTTTCGTGCCGCAGTCTTTGACGACCATACGGAGAAAAATTATGTTACCGGTCATAGCAATCGTTGGCCGCCCCAACGTCGGAAAGAGCACCTTTTTCAATAAGGTCGCAGGGCGGAAAATTTCCATTACAGAGAACAGGCCGGGCGTCACGCGCGATCGGATCACCGCGGACTGCGAGTGGCGCGGGCGTCCCTTTACGCTCATCGACACGGGCGGCATCGAGCTCAAGAGCGAGGACACGATGTGGAAGCA
>CALVWM010000022.1 GCA_944367185.1 uncultured Clostridia bacterium
GGTTCCACCGATCTGAGTTCGTAGAGCCCCTGCGCGGCGTCCGATTTGACGAGCGCACCGTCTTGTTCGACCAGCGCTCCAGTCAAAAGCCCCACATCGCGGGCGAGCGTCGCGGGGTCGCAGGAGATCATGATGATCTCGGGGACTTTGCGCTCTAAAAGCAGCTTTAACACCTCGCGCGCGCAGCCGGCACGGGGCGGATCGAGAACGACCGTCGCAGACGGCTCCTTCTCCAGCACGCCCGCAAGCATCTGCTCCACCGTACCGCAGAGATTGACCATCTTGTCCTCTAAGCCGTTGCGCAGCCTGAGCGCATCGGCGCAGGCGGACGCCTCCGCGACGACCTCGATGCCGTACGCCTTCTTGCATTTTTTGGCAAACTTTGCGGTCAGCAGCCCACCGCCCGCATAGCAATCGACGACGACCGCGTCCTCATCCACACAGGACACGGCACGCTCGTAGAGCTTGCTGCGGATATTCTCGTTGACCTGCACGAACGTGCGCGGTCCCGCCTCATAGACGATGCCCGCGTCCGTACAATCATAGACGCCCTTGCCCTTGAGCAGCTGAAATTTGTCGCCGAAAATGACGTTGGTCTTTTTGTCGTTGAAATTGAGGTAAAAACTGTACTCGTGGAAGATCTGATCGAGACGGTAGAGAAAATAGTCGATGCCCTTGAGTTCGGGCACGGTGACGACCAGCGTGACAAGAAATTTGCCGCGCAGTTCGCGCACCACGATGTGGCGGATCTGACCCTCGCCCGTCTCCTCGTCATAGCCGTCCAGCCCGCACTTCTCCATAAAATTTTTGAGTGCGTCGATGAGCTTGTCTGCCCAATCGGGATGAAGCGGACAGGCGTCCGTGGGCACGATCCTATGGGTACGTTCGGCAAAAAAGCCGACCACGTTCTCGCCGTTCCTGCGCCCGACGGGGAGCTGGAGCTTATTGCGGTAGCCGTATTCCTTTTCACTGCGCTCGCAGCTTGCGACGCGGAAATCGATGCCCGCGATCTTGCGCAGCGCATCTCGCACGAGGTCTGTCTTGAAGCGCAGCTGCGCACGGTACTTGATATGCTGGAGCTGACAGCCGCCGCACTTTCCGAACACGGCGCATCTGGGGCGCACGCGCTCTTCGGCAGGCGTCAGCAGTTCCTCCACCTTGGCATAGCCGACGCTGCCCTTGACTTTGAGCACCTTGACGCGCGCCCGTTCGCCGGGCAGAAAGCGCGGAATAAAAAGCGTGACGCCGTCGACGCGGGCGATCCCTTCGCCCTGCGTGCCGAGCGCCCCGCACGTCACGACAAGACTATCGTTTTTTTCCATGACCAGATCCCCCTTATCCGTCATCTTCATCTGTCACGCGGCTGTCACAGGTTATCTTCGCAGACGGCGCATCACTCCATCCGCCGCGCGCTGACAGAGGAAGATCATATAGTCGTACACGGCGAACACCAGCGTGCCGCCGACAGACAGCAGAAGAAAGAGGTTGTCCTGAATGAAGTCATACCAGTATATATCGGCAAGCCCCAAGAACTCCTCCAGCACCACCCACGCAAGCCACAGCGAAAGATCGAACCATACCGCCTTGAGGACAAACCAGAGTAGATGCAGCGGCTTTCTCTTGGTATATTCCCGCTGCAGCCAGTTGGCAAGCGGGTGCAGCCCGAAAAAGGCGACAAAGGGCAGCAGCTGAAAAATTCCCATCGCAAAGCCGGTAAACAAAAAAGCGAGGATGACCATCCCGACGTACGCGAGTATGTACCCGCGCACGAGGCGCTTTGTAAGCAGGACCATCAACGCAAAGACCGCAATCATATACCCCATTGCGAGCAGGAAGTCGACAAACGAACCAAGCGTGAGCGATACTGCCCCGACGGCGCAGACGAGCGCGGCGAGCGCGATCTCAAAGGAGCGCGACTGACGTTTCATGGCAAGTTAGTGGCAGTTACAGCACAGATTGAACAGGCAGTTGACGCAAAGGCAGGTGTAGCAAAAGGAAAAACACTGCGTGCACCAGTTGCCGCCCATCTGCTCGTCCCCGGGCACGGGGTCGGGATTGGGGTTGGTGTTGGGCGCACCGCCCGACTGCTGACGATACTCTGCACGCGACTTTAATTTATCGTACGCCTCGCGGTACTTTGTGTTGGAGCCGTCCATCTGAATGGCGATCTCAAGCTGTTTTTTGCTCTCATTCATCCAGTTTTTTTTGTAAAAAACAACGGATTGAAGATAGTGCCACTCGGCGCTGCGCTCGTTGAAGTCATCCAGGAGCTGCTGTGCACGACCAAGATCGTTTGCTCGTATGGCGTCACCGACCGCCGCAAAAGATGACTCTCCGCTCGTACTTTTTTGCTGTTCACGGCGAAACTCCATGATTTCGTTATATGCCGCATCCAATTTTCCGAGCATACGCGCGGCGTTGTTGCCGGCTTCGCCGTCCTTCCACTTCTCTTCGTTGTAATAAGCCTTCAGACGCTCATAACTCGCCTTGATCTCCTCGTCGGTGGCGGTTTCCTCGACCTGTAAGATACGATAGCTTTCCTGATCCATAATCATATATCCTTATTTTATTCCGGTTACGGTCTTTCAGACATGTTATTTGACACGACGGCGTCACTTGACGGAGACCTGCATCTCCTTGCGCGGCTCGCCGGAAAGGACGCGCCGCGTCTCCAGCGGGATCCCGCGCAGCATGACGTTGTCCGTTAAATCGCGGTTGAAATAGAACTTCACGCCCGCAAGCCCCTCGCGCAGGTCGTAAAAGAGGGTGTCGAAGAGGAAGGCAAGATCTGGCCCGTTCTCCTTTAAGAGCTTTTCCCGCGAGTCCTGCCCGTAGGCGAGGACGAAGGGATTGTAGCGCCCCTTTTTGAGATCCTTTTCGTAGTCGTCCAGCGCATCGATGAGATACACCCACTTGCCGACGGCATAGAAGAGCTGTTCGGCGGCGGGAGAGTTCTTCTCCCCTAAAAAGTGTACGGCGAGCGCGCGCATGAGCGCGGCAGTCGGCTCGGCGGCCTCATCGGGCGAGGGCGAGCGCTTCTTCTCCACCGCCGCCTGATCGGCGACGTACTGTTCCACCAGCGCGGACATTTCGGGATAGCGGGCCTTTGCGCGCTTTGCGCCCTTTTTGAACCACGCCTGTTTGACCCTGCCGCCGCTGCCGTCCGCAATGTCGTCGGCGAGCTTATAATAGGTGAGCAACGCGTTGAGCGCGCCCAATTCCTGCGTGAGCGCGTCCGCTTCGGCGATGGGGCGCTTGCGAATGGCGTGCTCGAAGCAGTTCTGCTGCGTGATCTTCACGTCCTGCCCCGTCATATTATGCAAAAGGGCGGAGAGAAAGGTCACGTCGTAGGTGAGCCCCAGCCGCGCGCGCTGACCGCACGCCGCGCCGATGCCCTTGCACAATCCGCAGTACATCGCCTTGTAGAGCATGAAGTCCTTGATATGCAGGTTGGGCAGATCGTAGCGAACGTATCCGAACACCGCTCACTCTCCCCTGTAAAGCCCGATCTTGCGCTGCACCTTGGAGAGCGTCTTGCGCGCGGCATATGCAGCATTCTGCGCACCGCGGGCGAGGATCTCGCTAAGATACGCCTTGTCCGCAAGCAGGCGCTTTTGTTCCGCCTGAATGGGCGCGAGGGCATCGGCGACTGTCTCCCCGACTGCCAGCTTGAAGTCTCCGTACCCCTTGCCCTCGAACTCCTTTTCCGCCTCCGCGACGGTGCAGCCCTTGAAGGAGGCATAGATGTTGAGCAGGTTGGTCACGCCCGGCTTATCCTCGGACGCGACGATGCGGTTGTCGCTGTCCGTGACGGCGCGCTTGAACTTGCGGATGATGGTGTCCCTGTCGTCCGCCATGTAGACGGAGGCGTTGGGGTTCTCGTCCGACTTGCTCATCTTGTGGACGGGATCCTGCAATGAGCCGATCTTCGCGCCCTCCTTGACGATGTACGCCTCGGGAATGCGGAAGGTCTCGCCGTAGCGGTTGTTGAAGCGCGTCGCGATGTCGCGCGTGATCTCCAAATGCTGGCGCTGATCGATGCCCACAGGCACGACGTGCGCCTGATACAGGAGAATGTCCGCCGCCATCAGGACGGGATACGCCATCAGCCCCATGTTGACGTTCTCGGCGTGCTTTGCAGCCTTGTCCTTGAACTGCGTCATGCGCTCCATTTCGCCGACATAGGTGATGGTATTGAGGATCCAGGCGAGTTCCGCGTGCGCGGAGACGTGCGACTGGACATAGAGCGTGCACTTCTCGGGATCGATGCCGCAGGCGATGTAGAGCGCCGCAAGCTCCAGGGTATGGCGGCGCAGCTCCGCGGGGATCTGGCGCACGGTGATGGCGTGCAGATCGGCGATCGCGTAAAAACAGGTAAATTCGTGCTGCAGCTTCACCCAGTTGCGGATGGCGCCCACATAGTTGCCGATGGTCAGATTTCCGCTCGGCTGAACGGCAGAATATAAAACTTTTTGCGTTGCTTGTTCCATATCTTCCACAATTCCATGCAATTTTTACAAATATACGAAAATCATTATACCATATCTTACCGCAAATTGCAATGGGTCAAAGGGCGGCTGATTGAAAAATTATTGTGAAGAGCTTGCGCAACTCTTTCACAATCGGGCATGTTTCTGCAATTTTGTGCATCTGCGGCGAAAAACACATGCGCCCCGCGGCAAACGATGCGCGGGGCGCGAAAAGTTGCACGGCGGCACAATTGTGCCGCCGTGCATCATTCAGCCGATGAATTTCAGAACTTCGTCAAACATCTTCGAAGGCGCTGCAGACTCCTTGAAGCGGATGGGCTTGTAGCGGATCGCCTTGAGCTGCTCGGGCACCTTCATCGCCGTGAGCAGGTTGATACGCTTGATGCCCTTGAAGCTGTCCTTGACGTCGTTACCCGTCAATGCGTACAGAACGTCCTGCGGGAACTTATAGGGGCTGGCCGTGGACACGACGACCATCGGATGCACCTCGGCATTCGTCTCCTTGGACAGCATCTCCTCATAGCGCTGCGCGACGCACATCGCGACGCCCGTATGCGTGTCCATGGGGTAGCCGTAGGACTCGAAGAACTCATACATGCAGTCCACGGTGTCGTTCTCGCTCGCATAGCCCGCGAAGAACTCCGCGCGGTACGCCTTGAGCTCCTCGGCACGGATGGAGTACCTGCCGGTCGCGACGAGCGACGCCATGCGCTCCTTGGTGAGCGCCGCGTCTCTGCCGGAGAGCTCGAAGATGAGGCGCTCCAAGTTGGAGGAGACAAGGATGTCCATCGAAGGGGACATTGTCTTGTAGAAGGTGCGCTTTGCGTCGTACACGCCCTTCTCCCAGAACTCGGTGAGGACGTTGTTCTTGTTGGATGCACACACGAGCATGCCGATGGGCAATCCCATCTTCTTTGCGTAGTACGCCGCGAGGATGTTGCCGAAGTTGCCCGTCGGGACGGTGAAGTCCACCTTGTCCCCCATCTTGATCTGGTCGGAGGTGACGAGGTCGCAGTATGCCGAGAAGTAGTAGGCGATCTGCGGCGCGAGCCGCCCGAAGTTGATGGAGTTCGCCGAGGAGAGCCGATAGCCCTTCTCCTTGAGTTTTTCCGCGCATTCCGCAGAGGCGAAGATCTTCTTGACGCCCGTCTGGCAGTCGTCAAAGTTGCCCTTGACCGCCACGACATTGACGTTGTCGCCGTCCTGCGTGCACATCTGGAGCTTCTGCATCTTGGAGACGCCGTCGTCGGGATAGAACACCATCACCTTGATGCCGGGCGCGTCCTTGAACCCCTCCAGGGCCGCCTTGCCCGTATCGCCGCTCGTCGCGACGAGGATGAGGATATTTTCCCTGATGCCGCACAGATCGCAGCCCTTTCTCAGAAGATAGGGCAGCACGGTGAGCGCCATGTCCTTGAACGCGCAGGTGGGACCGTGGAACAGCTCGAGCATATACATGCCGTTCTCCACGCGCACGAGGGGCGCGGCGTCCCCTTCGTCAAACTGGGAATACGCCTTTTTGAGCGCGGCGAGCAGCTCGTCGTGATCGTAGTCGTCCAGATACTTGTGCAGGACAAACGCGGCGCGCTCGGGATAGTCCATGCCGAGCATCCCCTCCAGCTCCGCGCTGCTGACGGCAGGGAAGGTCTCGGGGACGAACAGCCCGCCGTCCGAGGCGATGCCCTTGACGATCGCCTGCGCGCCCGTCACTCTCTCTTCCCCTCTCGTACTGATAAAATTCATAAGTCTTCTCACTTTGCCGCCCTGCGGCGCCCTTTAATTCAAACCGTCCCTGAAAAGGGACGGCTCATACGTTGTTTTTCGATCAGAGATACTTCTTCGCGAATTCGGGAAGATCTTCTTCCGCGCAGCTGCACGTGATGTACAGGGTGAGCGAACGCATGTCCGAGACCTTTTCCATCATGTAGAAGAACTGCGCCATATCCTTGATCGCCTTGCCCGCGATGCGCGCAACGCCGTCCACATAGACGTACTCGTTGTCATAGCTGCCCGCAATGACGCCCTTGATGAAGCCGCACAGCGCGTCCTCTCCCGCAATGGAATAATCGCTCGTATCGATGAAGCGGATCTCGCGCTTGAGGTCGTACATATACCGCTTGGTATCGGTAATGAAGACCAGGTTTCCCTTTGCTCCCGCAACGGCCTCGTTTGCCGCGTCGATGATGCGCTTCGTCTTTCCGCTTCCCTTAGGGCCGCAAATCACCTTAATCATTGTCTATCCTCCTGACTCGCCCGCAGGCGAACATATTCTATTATAC
The DNA here is from genome assembly GCA_944367185.1 of uncultured Clostridia bacterium. Classification (GTDB taxonomy): domain Bacteria; phylum Bacillota; class Clostridia; order Christensenellales; family Borkfalkiaceae; genus Gallimonas. Next base: position 6,770 of record CALVWM010000022.1, read on the forward strand.
CGTAACCCGGGCAGAAAGCCCCGCGAGGGCCTTGTTCCGCACCGTCCTACCGTATATATCTATCATACCAAGTTTTGCCCGACTTTTCAAGGGATTTTTGAAAATTCCCCGAAAAAATTTACTTGAGCTGCGCCATAAATGCGTCGATGCGCTCCAAGCCCTCCATCATGTCCTCCATGGACAGCGAATAGGAAAGGCGCACGCAGTCGTCCGCGCCGAAGGGACCGCCCGGCACGACGGCGACTTTCTTCTCTTCGAGCAGCGCATCCGCAAAGTCCGCGGCGTTTTCGATCGTCCGCTCGCCCAGCTTCTTGCCGAACGCGCCAGAGACGACAAGCATGATGTAGAACGCGCCCTCGGGAACGATGCAATAGGCGTCCTTCATCTTTTCGATGCGCGCCAGCGCCGCCGCCCTGCGCTCCGCAAAACGGGCGACCATCTCTTCGACGCATTCCTCGGGGGAACCCAGCGCCGTGATCGTCGCATACTGCGCGATCGAGCAGGCGTTGCTCGTGGCGTGGCTCTGGAAGGAGTCGATCGCCTTGGCGATCGACTTGGGCGCGGCGAGATAGCCGATGCGCCAGCCCGTCATCGAGTAGGTCTTGGAGACGCCGTTGACGGTGATCGTGTGTTCGTACATCGCATCGGAGACCTTCGCCATAGAGAAGGGCTTGACGTCCGTGTAGACAAGGCGCTCGTAGATCTCGTCCGCAAGAACATAGATGCCGTACTTTTCGCAGACGGCGCCGAGCGCGCGCACTTCCGCTTCGGAGTAGACGGCGCCCGTCGGGTTGCAGGGCGAATTGAAAATGAGCATCTTGGTCCTGGGCGTGATCGCCGCCTCAAGCTGCTCGGGGGTGATCTTGAACTTGTTCTCCTTGGTCCCCTCGACGTACACGGGCACGCCGCCGCACGTCTTGACGACCTCGGGATAGGTCAGCCAGTAGGGCGCGGGGATGATGACCTCGTCCCCCTCGTCCACCAGGGCGTAGCATACGTTGAAGATGGAGTGCTTGGCGCCGTTGGACACGATGATCTGCGAAGGCTCGTACGTCAGCCCGTTGTCGCGGGCAAACTTCCCGCAGATCGCCTTGCGCAGCTCGGGAAGCCCCGAAGAGGGCGTGTACTTGGTCTTGCCCGCCCTGAGCGCCTCGATCCCCGCCTCCACGATGTGCGCGGGCGTGGGGAAGTCGGGCTCGCCGACGCCGAAGTTGACGACGTATTCACCCTCCGCCTTCATTGCCTTCGCCTTTGCGCTGATGGCAAGCGTCTGGGAGGGAGAGATGGTGCGGATCCTCTTTGCCAAAATTTCCATATGTGTACCTCGTAAAAAAGTTTCGTGCGTGATATGGTGCGTGCAGAACGCAGCGCCGCGCTATTCCTCCGTGCTCGCCGCGAGACGGCGTTCCGTCTCGGCACGGGCAAGGGCGTCGATCATCTCGTCCAGATCGCCCGCGAGGAAATTCTGCATGTTGTGCAGGCTCAGCCCGATGCGGTGATCGGTGATGCGGTCCTGCGGAAAGTTGTAAGTGCGGATGCGCTCGCTGCGATCGCCCGTCCCGACAAGGCTCCTTCTGTCCGCGGCCTCCTTGCTCGCCGCGCGGGAGTTATAGTAATCGTACAGCCTGCTTCTGAGCACGCGGTACGCCTTTTCCTTATTTTTGAGCTGACTGCGTTCGTCCTGACAGGTCACGACGATGCCCGTCGGATAGTGCGTCAGGCGGATCGCCGTCTCCGTCTTGTTGACCTTCTGTCCGCCCGCACCCGACGAGCGGAACAAATCGACGCGCACGTCCTTGTCGTCGATGGTCACGTCCACGTCCTCCGCTTCGGGCAGCACCGCGACGGTGACCGTGGAGGTGTGGATGCGCCCCTGCGACTCCGTCTCGGGCACGCGCTGGACGCGGTGTACCCCGCTTTCAAACTTGAGGCGGGAATAGGCGCCCTTGCCGTCGATATTGACGATGGCTTCCTTGACGCCGCCGAGCTCCGTCATGTTCAAATCGACCGTCCCCCAGGAGAAGCGGTGCTTTTCGCAATAGCTCTGGTACATGCGGTACAGCTCGTAGGCAAAGAGCGCCGCCTCCTCGCCGCCCGCGCCCGCCCTGATCTCGAGGGTACAGCCCCTCTCGTCGTTGCGGTCCTTGGGCAGGAGCAGAGTCTTGAGCCTTTTTTCCGTCCCGGCAAGCCGTTCGCGGCAGGACTGCGCCTCTTCGAGCAGCATGTCCCGCATCTCGCCCGTCTCCTTCTCCGCCTCCGCAAGGGCGGCGTTCATCTCGCCCTCCGTCTTGCGGTACGCGCGGTAGGTCTCGACCAGTTCTTCCGTCTCCGCGCGCTCGCGCGAGAGCTTTTTGTATTCCTGCATGTCCGCGAGCGTCTCGGGGCGGGAGAGCAGCTCCCCCAGCTCGTCGTAGCGCGCGGCAATGGCGTCAAGTTTTGCAAACATGGTTAAAATCCGATCTTGACGATGCGTTCCACGCCCGCGTCGTCGCGCACGACCATCGCAAAGTCACAGCGGGCGGTTTCGCTGAAGATGCGGATGATCTCCTGCGCCTGCCCCTCGCCGCACTCCATGATGAGCATGCCGCCGCGCACGATATAGCGGCGGACGCGCTCGGCGATGCGCCGGTAGAAGTCCAGTCCGTCCTCGCCGCCGTCGAGGGCGAGGCGCGGCTCGAAGTCGCGCACCTCTTTCTCGAGCGAGGCGATCTCGCCGCTTTTCACATACGGCGGGTTGGCGGTGATGAGGTCAAACTTGCCGCGGACACCGTCGAAGAGATCGGCTTTGACGAAGGTGACGCTCGCCTGATTGATGCGTGCGTTCTCGCGCGCCACTTCGAGGGCATCCTCGGAGATATCCGCGCCGACGATGGTGACGTTCTTTTTCTTTGCCGCCTCGACCGCGACCGCAACGGCGATCGCGCCGCTGCCCGTGCACAGATCGAGCATACTGTCCCCGTCCTTGAGGGCAGCGAGCGCCTGGCGCACCAGGAGCTCCGTTTCGGGGCGGGGAATGAGCACGCGCTCATCCACCTTGATCTTGCAGCCGCAAAAATCCGTGTCTCCGAAGATATACCACAGGGGCCTGCCCGTCATGCGCTCATCGAAGATGTTGACGATCTCCCGGCACTCCTTGCGGGAGACGATGCGCTCCTGCGAGAGCGCGCTGCGGGGAATATTCAGCGTGAGGCTGACGATCCACTCCGCGTCGGAGGCGTCGATGCCGCGCTTTTCAAAGCGCGATTTCATCGTCTCCAAGAGTTTGCTGAGCTTGGTCTCGGTGACAAAGGAGCGCTCGGGCGAGTTCGGATCGTCCTCCATTTCCTTGGCCTTTCGGAAGGCGGCGATGGCGCATTCGATCATGGGATCGTCCGGCTCGCGCGTCGTGAGCTTCTGCAAAAGATACCCCGGCGCCTTGAGGGGCAGCACGAGGACGCTGTCCGTCTTGGAAAGAAGGCGCAGCACCTCGTAGGAGATCCCTGCCACGACGGGCAGAAATATGATCTTCACGAGAAAGGAGATGAGAAAATCGACCCACTCGATGCCCGTGATCCAGTTCAGCGCGGAAAACGCCCAGTTGACGAGCGCAAAGACGACGATGGAGACGATCAGCACGAGGAAGATAAAGGTCGTGCCGCACCGATCGTGCAGGCGGGACGCCTTTTTCACGTTCTCCACGGTGAGTTCGTCGCCGTATTCGTAGCAATTGATGGTCTTATGCTCGGCGCCGTGGTACTGATAGGTCTCGCGCAGCGACTTGAAAAGCAGCGTGAAGAGGATATAGCCCAGGAAGATCACGAGACGGAAGCCGCCTTCGATGAGATTGTACCAGATGCTCCCCGTCCCGCCGATGACGGGCGCCGCGTCTGCAATGAGAGCGGTCAGATAGTTGGGCAGAAACAAAAACAGCCCGAGCGCGAGCGCCACGCCGAGAACGGTCGAAATGACGGACAAGATCTCCCCTACGGAGACCCTGAGCTTTTCCGTCATCCACTTGCTCAGATTGGACGGTTCCTCCTCGTCTGAGATCGCCACGTCCGAAGAGCGCATGAGTGCGCCCATGCCCAGCACGAGGGAGGAAATAAAGTTGACGACCCCGCGGATGAAGGGGAAGCGCTTCCACTTCGCCAGCTGTTCGGGCGGCGTGATGCGGATCGCCTCCAACTGCATTTCGCCGGTATCGTCGCGCACGGCGGTCGCCATGCCGCACTTGCTGCGCATCATGACGCCCTGAATGACGGCCTGCCCGCCGATATGGGTTCGCTGTGTCTTTTTCCTCATAACTGACCCGCCTGCTAAACTGCGCCGGAGCGCTTCCCGCCGTACGCCCTGCGCCCTTTGACGCGGCGTGCGGATGTTCTGAAAATTTTGAAGATAGCAAAACAGCCCCCTGCCGCGGAGCTGTTATGCCGTTCAGATGCCGTATCTTTTCTTGAACTTATCGACGCGGCCACCGGTATCGACGAGCTTCTGTCTCCCCGTGAAGAAGGGATGGCACTTGCTGCAGATATCGACCTTCATTACGTCCACGTCCTTCGTGGTGCCCGTCTTGAACGTCTCGCCGCATGCGCAGACGACGGTCACTTCATGGTACTTGGGATGAATGTCAGGCTTCATTCTTCGTTCACCTCACTTATAAATGGAAAATACAACTCGTATTATAGTCTTTTTCGCGGCGTTCGTCAACTGATTTTTCATATACTTGCGTTTTTTTCTTTGCGGGGCAAAAGGAACTTTCCCGCGGACACCGCATGTTTTCGGGCATAAAATGCGCATTTTCGGCGGATTTTCGGGCAAAAAAACGCGATTTGTGCCATGCGGCGGGAATTCTGCACGAAATACTTGCAAAAAAGCGCCGCGTGCGGTATAATATAAATGAGATACTGCGGACTCCTCCGTGCCGGCACGGACAACTCCCGCAGGCCGGCGCGCCGCACGGCGGGCAGGGACGCGGCTCCCCGCCTCTGTCTGCGGCGAGGTACGGTTTTCGATCGAGGTAATGCAATATGAACGTGTGGAAACTCGTCTCAGCGGGAAAACTGGAACACCTGGAAACGGAAAATCCCGTCCGCGAGGAGGGAAAGGTGCGCGTACGCGTGACCAAAGTCCTCGTCAACGGGACGGACAGCGCCATTTTTCGCGGCGACCTCAAGGTAAAATATCCGCTGATCCCGGGGCGATACGCCGTGGGACTGGTCGCGGAGGACGGCGTGCCTCACCTTCCCAAGGGAACGCGCCTGCTGCTGCATTCGGTCATCGACGCGCCCGACACGGGAACAAAGGTCAAAAATTTTGACGAAGACGACTTTCTGCTCTGCGGCAGAACGACGGACGGATACATGCGCGACCTGATCTCCATTTCGCCCGACCAGTTCACCGTGCTGCCCGATTCCCTGCACGACGAAAACGCCCTGCTCATGCACCACGTCGCCCTCGCAAAAGCGGCGGTGGACAAGCTGGGCGCGGTGAAGGGCCAGCACATCGCCGTCATCGGCGCGAATCTGCTTGGCATCTTCCTGTGTCAGCTGCTCATCTATCAGCAGGCGGCGCCCATCCTCATCGACGCCGATCCCGAACGGCTGGAATTTGCGCGCAGCTGCGGGGTCTACTACACCATTCCCGCAGGCGACGATAACCTGCTGCAAAAGGTCGCGAGCATCACGGGCGGACGGCTCGTGAGCGGCGCCGTGTATATCACCGCGGCGCTGCGCAACGATGTGAACACCGCCTTTTCCCTCTGCGCGCAGAGCGCCAACGTCGTGTTGTGCGGCTTCGGCGACGGCGTCACGATCAGCGCAAGCGTCCCCTTCCGCAAGCAGCTTGCCTTCTACTGCGTCTCCCACCGCTCGGACAATCTCGAGTCCGCGATCAATCTTGCCGTGCGCGGCGCGGTGGACGTCTCCGCCTTCCGCTTCCGCAACGTCAAGGCGGAGGACAGCGCGGGGCTCCTGGAGATCTATCGCTCGAGCTCCGAACGCAAACTGGGCGAGATCAACCTCGTTACCCTCTATTAAGGATCATCCGATCCATTCTCCGACCCTGAAAACACGGCGCTCCTTCTGCGCTTGGGCACAAAAAATGAGATACGTATGATAAAATTTGTAGCCACAGACCTGGACGGGACGCTGCTCGACGGAGAGCGGAGACTGCCCGAAGCGATCTTTCCGCTCATCAGACAATTGGAGCGGTTGGGAGTGCTGTTCGCCCCTGCCAGCGGACGCCAGTACGCCAACGTGAAAAAGCTCTTCGAGCCCGTGGCGAACGACGTCCTGTTCATCTGCGAAAACGGCGCGCTCGTCAAGTACCGCGGCAAGACGCTGCATCTTACGCCCATCCGCGACAGGGACGTCCTCGACGCGGTGCGCGAAGTGCGCGCGCTGCCTCACCTCTACCCCATGCTGTGCGGCGCGGACTGCGCCTACATCGAGGACACCGCGATGCCGTTTTTCCGGTATGCGATGCTCTCCTATACCAACTGCAAGAAGGTAGAAAATCTGGAGAACGTCATCGGCAAGGAGGACATCTGCAAGATCGCCGTCTATGATGAGATCGCGGCGGCGGAAAACTGCATCAAGGTCCTGCCCCAGCGGCTGCCCAATCTGCGCACCATCCTCTCCGGCTTTGACTGGTGCGACATCTCCGCGCCCGGAGCAAACAAGGGCGAGGCGATCCGGTTCATCCGCAAGGCGTTCTCCTTTGAACGGGAAGAATGCGTTGCCTTCGGCGATCACATGAACGACTACGAGATGCTCACCGAATGCGGGCGGGCATACGTCCCCGAAAACGCCTATCCGCCCCTCAAGAAGCTGGTCGGGCGCACCATTCCCGCCAACACCGAGGACGGCGTGCTGCAAAAAATCAAAGAGATCATCAAGGAATTGGAAGAGACCACATGAAATACGTCATCGCATCGGACATTCACGGCTCGGCATACTATTGCCGCCTGTTAAAAGAGCGCTACCTCGAAGAGAAGGCAGATAAGCTCATCTTACTCGGCGATCTTCTCTACCACGGCGCGCGCAACCCGCTGCCCAGGGAGTACTCCACGCTGGAGACCGCCGCCATTCTCAACTCGCTCAAATCGGACATTCTCTGCGTGCGCGGCAACTGCGATTCGGACGTGGACACGATGGTGCTGGAGTTCCCCATCACCGCGCCCTACGCCATTCTGCCCGCCGCAGGCAGGACGCTTTTGCTGACGCACGGGCACAACGAATACGCCGTCCTGAAGGCGGGCGACGTGCTCGTCAACGGGCATTTCCACGTCCCCGCCTGCGAAATGCGCGGGGAGTACCTCTACGTCAACTGCGGCTCCGTCTCCATTCCCAAGGAGAACTCGCCCCACTCCTATCTCGTCCTCGAGGACAATACGCTCACCTGGAAGGACATAGAAACGGGCGGGATCTTCAAAAAAGCCCAACTGTAACATGACATGCAAAAAGCCTTGCGGACACGCCGCAAGGCTTTTTCGATTGCAGATTTCTAATAAATTACAGGGGAATAATGCGAAGAATTCTGCCGCTCAAGATCATGAGAACAAGGTCAATGACCCAAACAATCCAGCCGCCGAGGAACACGCGGACAATTGCCGCAACGATCTTGCCTTCCTGGATTCTTGTGATGATGCCGCAAATCCATGCCGTAATGGGAATGATCGCGAGAATGATGCTGACCAAACGGCCGAGACCGAAATAATCGCCCTTACTTGCCATATTTTTTCACACTCCTTTCCAAGATTTTGGATACTTCTATTGTATGTGTTTCAGGGAAATTTGTCAAGTCTTTTGCGGAAATTCACAAAAAAAGATTGTTAAGCGTTTTTTACGCAACAATCTTGTTTACTTACAGATCGAATGCGACGGCGGTGATATCGTCCTCGAACGTGCCGCAGAACTCCTTCAATGCCGCCTTGAGCCGCTCGATGAAGCGCTCCGCGCTCTCCGAACGGGACAAAACCTCCTCCACCCGCTCCAAACCGAACTGCTCGCCCGCGGCGTTCTTGCTCTCGGTGACGCCGTCCGTGATGAGCGCGAGAATATCCCCCTCCGCATAGCCGATAACGCGGTCCTCGTATGCAAAATCGGGGATCCAGTTGGAGATGGGCGGGGAGTGCATGACGATCTCGTCAATGCCCAGCGCACTCTTCAGAAGCATGGGCGCGTTGTGTCCCGCGACGCTGTAGACGATCTCGCGGCGGGCGTTGTCGACGCGCACGGCGACCGCCGTGACGTAGGAGCGCTCGTCCAGGTGGAGTTCCTGGAACTTGGCGTTCAGCCCCCTGAGCGCCCTTGCGGGAGAGGGCTCCGACCTGTCCCAGCCCGCCTTGACGAATGCCGAGAGCATGCCCGCGGAGATGCCCTTGCCCGAGACGTCTGCAAGTAGCCCCATCGTCTCGCCGCCCACTTCGTAGACGTCTGGAAGATCGCCGCCGATCTCGCGGCAGGGGATATACATAAAGGAGTAATGCGTCGCCGCGCTGCTGCTTGCAGGCGGCAGAAGGCGCTGCTGGATATCCTGCGCGGAATACATCTCGCGCGCGATCTCCGTCTCGTACGCGTCGTCCACAATGCCGAGATACAATTTCCCCAGCGGCGTCACGCGGATGCGGAAGGAGATGTCCCCCTCGCCCCCGCGCACGATGAGCTTGCGGAACGCCCTGCCATCGTTCTTGACGGCGTCCGCAAACAGGGAGCGGATGGCGCAATAGGCGCACCGCACCCCCTTGCCGCATACCTCCTCCGAGGTGCAGCCCGTCGTCTCCTTGAGCGTGCCCTTGGAGCGGGTCGCGCGGAAACACTCGCGGAAAGCGCGGTTGGTATAGCGCACCTTCATATTTTTATCCACAACGATCGCTGCCGTCGGGATATTGTCGAGCACTTCCCTGTAAAGGTTCATTGTCTATCCTCGATACAACTTGAGCGCGCCGCTGACGATCCTGGCGTTGAGCGCACCCTCCTCACAGATCTCGCCGTCGTACTGGACAAAGATATTCCCCTCGCCCTCGATGACCGCCCCGCTGCACGGAATATGGTGGGCAATGGGACGGGTCAGAAGTTTTCCGCGCATGAGGCGCACAAGCTCGGGCACGAGCGTTCTCAGGGGCGGGCAGTCCACGATGACCAGCTCCAGCTGCCCGTCGTCGATCTTGGCGGGCGGGCAGAGCGGGATCCCGCCGCCCAACCGCGTCCCGTTGCAGACCGCCGCGATGAGCGCCGTGTATTCACGCGTCTCGCCGTTCACCGTGACCCTGACCTTTGTCCCGCGATAGCGCAAGAGGCAGGCGACGAGTGCGCGGAAGTACTTCCCCTTGTTTGTTCCGTGCTTCATGCGCTGGCAGCGGCGCAGGATCTCCACGTCGATGCCCGTGCCCGCTATGTTCATGCTCCTGCGCGTGCCGCACTCGATATAGTCCACCGGCCGCGGCACACCGTTGAAGTACAGATCGAGCGCCCTGAGCCCAACGGGGATCCCGGCAGCCGCCGCGAAATCGTTGCCCGTGCCCGCAGGGAGCATGGCGAGCGTGCAGGCGGCGGGATCGGTGAGCCCGGATAACACCTCGTTGACCGTGCCGTCGCCGCCGACGACGAGAAATTCCGTCCCGCCCGCTGCGGAAAGACTGCGCGCGTACTTCATGGCAGCACCCGGTTTATCGGTGTAAAACACGCGATATGCGACCCCTGCGGCCGTCAGCCGCTCTTCCGTTTTGGCGACAAGTTTTTTCACCCGGCGCGCCTGCTGATTGACGATCACGTTGAGCACGGCGTTTCCTCTCCTGTATTTCGACGAAAAAAGTTTTCAAGGGATATTATACAATATTTCCCGCCCGATTGCAATTTTTTTGCAAATCTGTTATACTGATTTCAACAAATTTTTATGGAGAAACGCATGCAGCGCATCCTTCCCGCACAACTCAAAGCGCTTGCCGCCGCCCTTGACGCCCCGCTCTACGTGGTGGGCGGGAGCGTGCGCGATTTTTTAGCCGGGCACCTTGCAGACCGTGCGGACTGGGACCTCGCCTCGCCCGCGTCCGAAGATGCGCTCTCGCGTGCGGCGGAGCAGTGCGGCTTTACTGTTCGCGCCGTGTACCGGAACACGGGCACGGTCAAGCTCACGGACAGAGAGGGCGTGGGCTATGAGTTCACCCGCTTCCGCTCGGACAAGTATGTGCGCGGCGTGCACACGCCCAGCGAAATCACGTTCACGACGGACATCGCCCTCGACGCGCGGCGGCGGGACTTCTGCGCCAACGCCGTCTACTATGACATCGCGGCGGGAACGTACGTCGACCCGCTGGGCGGCATTCCCGATATCCGCGCGGGGATCCTCAGGACCGTGGCCCCCGCGGAGAAGGTGTTCGGCGAGGACGGGCTGCGACTTTTGCGCCTTGCGCGCCTTGCGGCGCAGACGGGGTTCTCGCCCGACGAAGCGAGTCTTGCGGGCGCGAAGCTCCACCGTGCGCTCATCCGCGACATTGCGCCCGAGCGCATTTTTGCGGAACTGGAGCTGCTGCTGCATGCGGACGAGAAGGCGGGCGGCGCCGATGCGCCCTACCGCGGGCTGTGCCTGCTGCGGGAGACGGGCGTGCTTTCCGAGATCATGCCCGAACTTGCCGCGGGCGATCATATGGCGCAGCGGGCGGACTTTCACGATCACGACGTGTTGGAGCACTCCTTCCGCTGCGTGCGCTATGCCCCGCCTTCGATCCGCTGGGCGGCGCTGCTGCACGACGTGGGCAAGCCCGCCTGCATGCTGGAGGACGGCAACTTCCACGACCACCCCGCGCGCGGCGCCGCGATCGCGACGGAGCTACTGACGCGGCTCAAGGCGCCAAAAAAACTCACCGAGGAGACGGCGGCGCTCGTCGCGCTCCACATGCGGGACTTCAACCTTCAGATGAAGGAGAGCAAGGTCCGCCGCGAGATCGTCCGCGATTATGCGCTGCTCGACAAGCTGTTCGCGCTCAGGCAGGCGGACTTCTCCGCCTGCAAGGATGACCTCTCCCCTGCGCCCGCGGTACAAAAATGGAGCACCGTTCTTGAAAAAATGCGCCGGGAGGGCGTTCCGTTCACCTTAAAAGAACTTGCCGTCACGGGCGACGATCTGCGACAAGCGGGATTTTTGGGCGAGCGGCTGGGCACCGCGCTTCACGAACTGCTCGACTACTGCACGCAGGACGGGCGGCGCAACCAAAGGGAAACGCTGCTGCGCCATGCGCAAAGACAAAACAAGGAGAATTTATGACAGAACTTCTTCTCTATGTGAGCATCGCGCTGAGCGCGCTGTGCCTGCTGCTCGTCGTCATTCTGCTTCTGAAGAGCAAAAAAAGCGGGGACGGCGCCGTCTTGCAGAAGCTGGAAAAACTGGAGGGAAAGACGGACGCCGTCGGCAAACTCGCCGACTATAACGCCCGCTCCTTAGAGCGCATGGACCGCACGACGGAAGCGCACCTCGCGGACATCCGCAACCGCCTCGCGGAGGACTTGAAGTACGTCGTGGACGTCAACGCCAAGAACCTGGAGCGCATCCGCCAGACGGTGGACGAGAAGCTCACGCGCTCCATCGACGGCAAGCTCACCGATTCCTTTGCGCGCATCACCGAGCGGCTGGAAAAGATGTACGAGAGCGTGGGTGAGATGAAGGGGCTCTCCTCCTCCGTCGCCGATATCCGCCGCGTCTTTTCCAACGTCAAGCTGCGCGGAACGTGGGGCGAGGCGCAGCTGGACACCATCCTCGCGCAGATGCTCTCGCCCGAGCAGTACATCCGCAGCGTCAAGCTCAATCCGCTCGACAACTCGCTCGTGGACTTTGTCATCGTACTGCCCGCCAGGGACGGCGCGGTGTACCTGCCCGTGGACAGCAAGTTCCCCGTGGAGGAGTTCGAGCGGCTGGTCGTCGCCTCTGAGCGCGGAGACAAAGAGGGCGAGGAGCGCGCCCGCAAGAACCTGGAGCGCGCCGTCAAACTGCAGGCGGACTCCATCGCCAGAAAATACATCCACCCGCCCGTCACAACCGACTTCGGCGTCATGTACCTGCCCAGCGAGGCGCTGTATGCCGAGGTCGTGCGCACGCCGGGGCTTTCCGACTGGTTGCGTGCGCACCGCGTGCTCGCCGTGGGGCCGACCAACTTCGGCGCGCTGCTCTCCACCTTGCAGACGGGATTCCGAACAGCTGCGATCGAGAAGCGCTCGGGCGAGCTCAGGGACATGCTCGACTCCTTCCGCGCCGACTTTGCGAAGTTTGCAGAGCTGCTTGAAAAGACGCGCCGCAAGCTCCAGGAGGCGCAGGACACCGTGGAAAGCGCCGAAAAGCGCACGGGCACGATCGGCAGAAAGCTGGACTCCTTCCGCGGGCTGGGCGGCGCGCTCCCGCCCTCCGACGACGAGAGCTGACCCCCTTGCGCCGCCCTCATGAGAACAACGCCCTATTTCAATGCAGTTTTGCGCCGTGCCGTCCACCCGTCCGCAAAGCGGGGATTTTGCAGAACGACTTCATGCCCCCTTGAAAGGCGCGCCCAGCCTTGCATTGCCGCCGCGCCGCAGACGCCACACGTCTGCGGTGCGGCGTTTTTTCACCATGATCCCCCATGATTTTCCTTCGGCGGGCGGCGGGTTTTACTTGCTTTTTTTGCGCCGCGCTTATATAATGGAACACATGAAACTGAGTAAATTGACGGAAAACTTTCCTTTCCCCACGACCTTTGACGATTTCTCCGCCTCGCGGACGGTGCAGGGCTGTTCCGTGCGCACGCTAGGCAATACCACGCTCGTGGAAAGCGGCGGCAGATTCAAGCGCTTTGCTGCAAGTGACGAGCATATCCTCATCATAAAGGGCAGCGGACACTTCAAGTACAAGCGCGGCGAACTGCCCTTTTCTGAGGGCGAGGCGTTCCTTGCAGAGGGCGTTGAAGAATACGACTTCTATGGGGAAGGAACCTTCCTCATCGTCAGGAGCTGAGAAGGAGACGATATGCAGCAATCCGGTCATGTGCGGCGTCCCGCCGCACCGGCATGGGAACTTCCGCCGCAGGCGGAACGGCCTTCCCCGCGCCCTGAAAAACCCAAACGCCCCGAAAAACACAGGGAAAAAACGCCGCGCAGGCAGCTTGCATGGTATCTGCTCTCCTTCGCGCTGGGCATTTTGCTCACGCTTGCCGTCGTCGCGATCGTCCTGGCGAGCATGCTGGGCGGCTCCGCCCGCAACGCGCTCGCCTCGCTCGGACTGGACGCCGAGGGCATCCTCACGGAGGAATATCTCGACCGTCCGGCGCTCGAGGTGATGGACGAGGTGCTCGCCGACCTCAAAGCGCTCTCCGACCCGGACAGCGTCAGCCTTGCGACCCTCTCCAAGTACTCGCCCGCCGTGGAGGAGATCGCCGAGACGATGAGCACGCAGTTTTCCGGGCTGGGCGTGCGCATGGACAGCGAGACCCTGCTCTCCACACCGCTGGGAAGCCTCGGGGACTTGCTGCAGGAGAGCATCCGCGGCGCGGAACTGGGGACGGCGCTGGGCATCACCTCGCTCTCAGACCCCATTCTCATCGAGCTTTGCTACGGGCAGGCGGGCGAGGACTACACCGTCATCAACGGCAGGATCGTCATGAACGCGGGCAAGACCGCGACGACGGTGGGCGACCTCACCGCGGGCGCGACCGCCCTCTTGCAGGAACTGTATGTGGAGACGGCGTTCGGCGTGACCGCCTCCTCCAACGAGACGCTGCGCTTTTTGGCATACGGCAGAGAGGGCGAGCAGTACGTCATCGTAAACGGCGCCGTGCGCATGCTCTCCGACCCTGTTACAGGCATTGCCTATGAAAAGAGGACTTTGGGCGACCTCGCCGACAGTTCCATCTACGACGGCGTGACCATCGACTACGGCGGGACACAGACGGCGCTCGCCGACCTGCCCGTCGGCGCGGTCTCGGATGCAGCGCTGCCCGCTCTGCTCGCCGACGAGCCGCTCAGCACCCTTCCCGCGGCGCTCGGCACGCTCACGCTTGCGCAGGTCCTGCCCGAAAGCGCGCTGCTTGCCCCCGTGCAGGACACCGCGATAGAGTGCCTCTCGGCAGATACGCTCTCCGCGCTCGCGGTCGACGAACTGTGCGAGACGGCGCTGCCCGAAGCGCTTGCCGCCGCCCCGCTCTCCGACTGGGCAGACGCGCTGGAAGCGCTTCCCCTTGCCGATCTCCTCGGCGAAGAAGCCACGGAAAACCGCGTCCTGCACGCGTTGGAAGGTGCGACCTTCGGGGAATTGCCCGCGCGCATCGCCGCGCTGACCGTCTCCGAAGTATTCGGCGACGTCATGTACAGCTACTGCGCCCCCGCAATGAACGGCGGGCGCGGGTATGCGGAGATCATCTCTTCCTACGACCCCGCGGCGGATCCCGCGACGGGCGCGCCCTGCTCGTTGCGCCCCACGCTGCTCACGGCGGACGATCTTGCCGTTCATGAGGAGAACGGCAGGCTGATCGCGGCCTGGACGCAGGACGGCAAAAAGCGTACCGCCGAGGTCGAACGCTGCCTGACGGGGACGTGGTATCTGCTTCTGGGAGAGGAGGCGGATGCCCCTCTTTCCTCGCTCGCCGGGGCGGTCGGCGACGCAGACGGCGCGCTGCATGCGACGCCCCTATGGGAGCTGTATCTGCACGGCGTCATCGACGAGAATCCCTACGCCGCCCTGCCCGAGGCGTACGCCGCAGACGGCGTCATCTACACCAACCTCAATGCGTTCACGCTCGAGGGGCTGCTCGGCTACACGAAGCACCTGCTGGCTGCTCTCTCTTGAGCGAAAACGCGCAAAATCGTCTAAAAAATGGCGCGCAGGCGCGAAAAATCCGTTGACTTGCGCGCGAAAATATTGTACAATACAAAAGCGGACGAAGATCGTCCGCTTTTTACCTTGCATATCGGGAAGATATGCCGAATAAGACCGGGAGGTGAAACAATAATGCAGAAGTACGAGATGCTCATTCTTCTTCGCAGCGACATGGAAGAAGAGGCGAGAGAGGCGGAACTCAAGAAGTACGCCGATATCGTCACGACGATGGGCGGCTCCGTCGAGGCAATGGACAAGTGGGGCGTCAAGAAGACGCAGTACCCCATCGCGTTCAAGACGGATGCCTTCTACGCACTTATGACGTTCCAAGCGGACGGCGCAGCGGTGAAAGAACTTGACCGTATTGCCGGCATTTCCGACGACGTTTTAAGACGCATGATCACGAAAGTCGAGGAAAAGTAAGATGACGAAGGTGTTATTGATCGGAAATCTGACGCGCGATCCGGAGCTTACCGAGACCGCCGGCGGCGTCTCCGTATGCCGTTTCGGCGTCGCCGTCAACCGCTATTCCGGACAGGAAGAACGCCAGACGGACTTTTACAACGTGACGGCATGGCGCCGCCTTGGCGAGACCGTCGCGCGCTACACCAAAAAGGGTCACAAGATCGCCGTCTACGGAGATCTTCAGATCCGCCAGTACGAGGGCAACGACGGCGTGCGCCGCACGTCGGTCGACGTCGTCGCACAGGATGTGGAATTCCTCACCCCCAGACAGCAGCAAAACGGGGATGACTTTTACAGTGCGCCCGCTGCGAACCCCCAGAGTGCGGCCCCCAAGAAGAAGCCTGCGCTCGAAGCCTTTGACGACGACGGGGACATCCCCTTCTGAAAAGGCTGAAATATTATAAGGAGAATTGAGATGGAAGAGAATACGGTTGTGACGGAGACCGCTGCTGCAGAACCCGCAGCCCCCGAGACCCGCGAAGCAGCGCCCGCTGCACGCGAAGGCCGCGAGCGTCCCGCCAAGAAAAACTATAAGCGTCAGAATTATAAGAAGGTCTGCCTCTTCTGCCAGGAAAAGAGCACGATCGACTATAAGGAGACGAACAAGCTCCGCAAGTTCATCAGCGAGGGCGGCAAGATCCTGCCCCGCCGCATGACCGGTACGTGCGCAAAGCACCAGCGCGAGCTCGCCGTTGCCATCAAGCGCGCGCGCATTGCGGCGCTCCTGCCCTTCAAGGCTGACTAAGGCAAC
>CALVWM010000023.1 GCA_944367185.1 uncultured Clostridia bacterium
GCCTCCTCCAGCGTATCCGCCGTGGCGACCGCGCCCAGCACTCTGCCGCCCGACGTCACCAGTTTTCCGTCCTCGAGCTTTGCGCCCGCAACATAAATTTCTTCGCCGCGCTCCGTCTCGGGCAGGGTGATCTCAAAACCCGTGTCGTACTTCTTGGGATAGCCCTTGGACGCGAGCACGACGCAGCATGCCGCGCCGTCCGAGAAGCGGACGAGCTCCTCTCTGAGCGTCCCGCCGCGCACGGCGAGCATGATCTCCAGAAGGTCGCTCTTCAAAAGAGGAAGTACGACCTGCGTCTCGGGATCGCCGAAGCGGCAGTTGTACTCGATGACCTTAGGACCGTCCTTGGTGAGCATCAGCCCGAAATACAGACAGCCCTTGAAGGTGCGCCCCTCGGCGTTCATCGCCTGTATGGTTGGCAGAAAGATCTTCTCCATGCACTCCTTGGCAATTTCGGGCGTATAGTAAGGATTGGGCGCGACGGTACCCATGCCGCCCGTATTCAGCCCCTTGTCGCCGTCCTCGGCGCGCTTGTGGTCCATGGACGAGATCATGGGGATGACCGTCTTGCCGTCGGTAAAGGAGAGGACGGAGACCTCGGGCCCTTCCAAAAACTCCTCGACGAGCACCTGATCGCCGCTCGCGCCAAAGACGTGCTTGACCATCATGTCGTCCACGGCCGCAGCCGCCTGCTCGTAGTTCTCCACGATGACCGCGCCCTTGCCCAGCGCCAGCCCGTCCGCCTTGATGACGGTGGGATAGCTTGCCGTCTTCAGATAGGCGAGCGCCTCTTGGGCAGAGGTAAACGTCTCGCTCGCGGCGGTGGGGATGCCATACTTCTTCATCAGGTTCTTGGAGAACACCTTGCTCCCCTCGATGATCGCCGCGTCCTTATTGGGGCCGAAACAGGGCACGCCCGCCGCCTCCAGGGCGTCCACGCACCCCAAGACGAGCGGATCGTCGGGCGTGACGACGGCGAAGTCCACGTTTTTGGTGCGGGCAAATTCAACGATGCCTGCGATGTCCGTCGCCTTGATCGGGACGCACTCCGCGTCCGCGGCGATGCCGCCGTTGCCGGGCAGCGCATAGATCTTGCCCGCCCTTCTGCTTGCCTTTAACGCCTTGATGACGGCGTGCTCTCTTCCGCCGCCGCCGACTACCAAAATATCCATATTCTATTGCCTCGCAATCAGAGAATTTGCAGAAAATATCCGGATCAAAAAATGCTTTCGCGCAAATCCGCAACTTTCGGCGGATTTGCGCGTCATTTTGCTCAAAAATCAGTGGTGGAAGAGGCGCATGCCCGTGAACGCCATCACCATGCCGTGGTTGTCCGCCGCCTCGATGACGAGATCGTCGCGAACGGAGCCGCCCGGCTCCGCGACATAGGTAACGCCGCTCGCAGCCGCGCGCTCGATATTGTCCGAGAAGGGGAAGAACGCGTCGCTCCCCAAAGAGACGCCCTTGATGGTCGCAAGGTACGCCGCCTTCTCCTCGCGCGTGAAGGGCTCGGGACGGACGGCGAAGTTCTTGCGCCACACATCCTCGCCCAGCACTTCTTCGGGGCTATCGGAGAGATACAGATCGATGATATTGTTCTTTTCCGGTCTGCCCACGCCCTCCGCAAATTGCAGCGAGAGCACCTTTTCATGCTGGCGCAGATGCCAAAGGTCGGCCTTCTGCGCCGCGAGGCGGGTGCAGTGGATGCGCGATTGCTGTCCCGCGCCAACGCCGATCGCCTGCCCGTCGGCGGCAAAGCAGACGGAGTTGGACTGCGTGTACTTCAAGGTGATGAGCGAAATGATGAGATCGATCGACTTGTCCTCGGGCAGCTCCTTGTTCTTGGTGACGATATTGGAAAGAAGCGCCCTGTCGATCTTGAAGTTATTCCTGCCCTGTTCGAAGGTGATCCCGAACACCTGCTTTCTTTCGATTTCCGCAGGGACGTAGGAGGGATCGATCCTGACGATATTATAGCCGCCCTTGCGCTTGGTCTTGAGAATCTCCAACGCCTTGGGCGAATATGCGGGCGCGATAATGCCGTCCGAGACCTCGCGCGCGATGATCTTTGCCGTGACCTCGTCGCACTCGTCCGAGAGCGCGATCCAGTCGCCGAAGGAGGACATTCTGTCCGTGCCCCTTGCGCGCGCATAGGCGCAGGCGAGCGGGGAATCGTCCAGCCCCTCGATGTCGTCCACGAAGCAGGACTTCTTGAGCGCTTCGGAGAGCGGCTTGCCGACTGCAGCCGACGTGGGTGAGACGTGCTTGAAGCTGGTGGCGGCGCACATGCCCGTCGCCTCCTTAATTTCCTTGACGAGTTGCCAGGAATTGAAGGCGTCAAGGAAGTTGATATAACCCGGTCTGCCGTTTAAGATCTCCACGGGCAGATCGCTGCCGTCCGCCATGAAGATGCGGGCAGGCTTCTGGTTGGGGTTGCAGCCGTATTTGAGCTGAAATTCGTTCATCGATCATGACCTCCTGTCACTTTCTCATAAGGTTGCGCTTCGTCCGATTTTTTCTGTGCGCCGCGCGAGGAAGGCGTTACGCCTTTTTGTATTTGTTGATGACGACGCGCTCCATCGCGCCCGTTGCAAGTTCCACCGTGCAGACGACGAGGGAAATTTTGTTGTCCGCATCCAGGCTGTCCCAGATCTCCTCCGCGAACGCCTTGGCGTCATCGGGAATGGCGACGCGCTCCGGCTCGCCCTCAAAGGTGGGCAGAGGATTGCCGTCCTGCATATAGGTGTGGATGAAGTGCCCGAGCCCGTCCACCGGTTCATAGTCAAAAGTATAGCGATTGCACTTCTCCCCCTTGCCGTCCGCGCTCTTGAGAATGGACATCTCGTAGCTGTAGCCTGCAAGGTGCAGAATGGCGCTGATACGGGGCGTATAGTTGGGCGCATCAGGCTCAAAACAGCGCGTCTTAAGAGCGCAGCGGAAGCACTTGCCCTTCTTCAAAAATTCCTCGATCGTGTCCGTCTGATCGCCGTTGGTGACGATGAGATCGTCCCCCACCCGTTTGACGGGGGAATAGATGATGAGGGAAGGATCCTCCACCTTGCTCTCGTCATAGGGATAGATGGTGACGTTCTCCCCTTCCTCGACGAAAATGCGGTTGCGGCTGTTCTCGCTCCTGCCCATGATGAAATAGGCATAGACCGCCTTGGTGCCGTCCGCGCTCTTGCCGACGACGATGCCGCGCCCGGGGTAGGAATTGCCTGTGAGCGCCTCGCGCATGCTTCTGACTTCGTAACCCATATGCTTCTCCTGAATGTTTCAATTCGCTCCCGCGCAACCGCGCGGAAAATGCTGTTCAGCCCTCGATACCCTGCAATTTTTTGCAGACCAGCTCCACCGCCTCGGGCAGGATGACCCACTCCGCCTCGCGCATGACGCGCTTTTGCAGGACCTCGGGCGTGTCCCCCTCTCTGACCTCCACCGCCTTCTGTAAGAGGATGGGACCGCCGTCGCAGACTTCGGTGACATAGTGCACCGTCGCGCCCGTGACCTTGACGCCGCGCGCCAGCACTTCCTCGTGCACCTTCAGCCCGTAATAGCCGGGGCCGCAGAAACTGGGGATGAGCGCAGGGTGGATATTGATGATGCGCCCTTCGTAGGCGCTGACGAAATCGGCGCTCAGAATGGTCATGAAGCCCGCAAAGACGATGAATTCGATGTCCTTTTCGCGCATGACCGAGAGAATCTTCTCCTCCCGCAGCCTGCGGTCTTTGTACTCCTTTTTATCGACGACGGCGCTCTCGATATGATAGCGCGCCGCGCGCGTTAAAACGTAGGCGCCCGCGTTGTCCGTGACGACGAGCACGACTTCGCCGTGCGGGATGAGCCCCGCCTCCTGCGCGTTGACGATCGCCTGAAAGTTGGTCCCCCCGCCCGAACACAGGACGGCGATGCGCGTCTTTCTCATACGAGCACCACGCCGTCGTCGCTTTTTTCGATGACGCCGAGGACGTACGCATCCTCGCCCTGCGCCTTTAAAATTTCAAGCGACTTGTCCACGTCCTCTTTTGCGACGACGATGCCCATGCCCACACCCATGTTGAAGGTGTTGAACATGTCGTGCTCGGAGATGTTGCCCGTCTTTTGAATGAGGTCGAAGATGGGCAGCACTCTGACGTCCGACTTTCTGATCTTCACGCCCAGCCCCTTGGGGATGGAGCGGGGCATATTCTCATAGAAGCCGCCGCCCGTGATGTGCGAAATGCCCTTGACGCCGACCTCTTTGAGAAGTGCCAGAACGCTCTTGACGTAGATCCTGGTGGGCGTCAACAGCGTCTCGCCGAGGGACGCGCCGCCCAGCTCCGCGACGGGCGCGGACAAATCGCAGTGGTCGACGTCGAACACCTTCCTCACGAGCGAGAACCCGTTGGAGTGCACGCCCGAGGAGGCGAGCGCGATCATGACGTCCCCCTCCTTCATCGCGGAATTGTCGATGACCTTGCTCTTGTCGACGACGCCGACCGCAAAGCCCGCAAGGTCGTACTCCTCTTCGGGCATCAGCCCGGGATGCTCGGCAGTCTCGCCGCCGATGAGCGCGCAGCCCGCGCGCACGCAGCCCTCCGCGACGCCGCCGACAATGGAGGCGATCTTCTCGGGATAGTTGCGCCCGCAGGCGATATAATCGAGAAACAGGAGTGGCTTCGCGCCGCAGCAGATGATGTCGTTGACGCACATGGCAACGCAGTCGATACCCACCGTATCGTGCTTATCCATGAGGAAGGCAAGCTTGATCTTGGTGCCGACGCCGTCCGTGCCCGAGACGAGCACGGGCTCCTTGAGCCCCGCCATATCGAGGGGGAACAATCCGCCGAAACCGCCGATGTCCGCCCTGCCCTCGGGCATGGTGCGCGCGACGTGTTTCTTCATCAGCTCGACTGCCTTGTAGCCCGCGGTGATGTCGACTCCCGCCGCCTTGTAACTATCGGAAAAGCTCTTTTCCATGCGTCAATTCTCCTGTTTCTTCCGGAATTTTGGGTTTTCGCTGATGGGTCTGCCGGCGATCGGACGTTCAAAGCGGTCCTTGCCGGGTTCCTTTGGGACCTCGGTGGGATAATCGCCGTCAAAGCAGGCGCAGCAGAAGCCGCTGCCGTCCCCGCCCGTGAGCTTACGGGCATGCTCGATATCCAGATATCCGACGGAATCCGCGCCGATGATCTCGGCGATCTCCTCCGTCGTATGATGGCAGGCAATAAGATTGTCGCGCGAGTCGATATCTGTGCCGTAGTAGCAGGGATTGAGGAACTTGGGCGCCGAAGAGAGAAAATGCACCTCGGTCGCGCCCGCGTCTCTGAGCTGTTTGACGATGGGACGGCTGGTCGTGCCGCGGACGATGGAATCATCCACAAGGATGACCCGCTTGCCGCGGATCGCTGAAGCAATGACGTTGAGTTTGATCTTGACGCGGTCTTCGCGCATCTTCTGATCGGGCGCGATAAACGTTCTGCCGATATATTTGTTTTTCAAAAATCCGATGCCGTAGGGAATGCCGGAAGCCTGCGCGTAGCCAAGAGCCGCATCCAGACCGGAATCCGGGACACCGACGACGATATCTGCGTCGATCTTATACTTTTCTGCCAGGAATCTGCCCGCCTGCAAACGTGCATCGTGCACATAGCAACCGTCGATTTCCGAATCGGGACGCGCGGTATAAAAGTATTCAAACACGCAGAACGCCTTCTTTCCGCCGCAATGAGAAGTATCGGTCTTGATTCCTTCCTTTGTGATGACGAGCATCTCGCCCGGTTCGATCTCGCGCACTTTATGCGCTCCGACCGCATTCAGCGCACACGATTCCGAGGCAACAAGATAACTGCCGTCGTCCCTTCTGCCAAAGCACAGCGGACGGAACCCCAGCGGATCGCGTGCCGCAATGAGTTTGGAAGGCGACATCACGACGAGCGAATAGGCGCCCTTGAGCTTGTCCATTGCGGCGAGAACAGCTTCCTCAATGGAACGCGCCCTGACGCGTTCGCGTGTGATCACATAGGCAATGACCTCGGTGTCGGAAGTCGTATGAAAAATACAGCCGTCGTTTTCCAGTTCGGTGCGCAGCTCGGTCGCGTTCGTGAGGTTGCCGTTGTGCGCGAGCGCCATGTTGCCCTTCAGGTGATTGACGACGATAGGCTGAGCGTTTTCCCTGCCGTTGGTACCCGTCGTACCGTAACGGACATGTCCGATCGCCATATTGCCCAATCCGAGCTTGGTCAGCACATCGGAGGTGAAGACGTCGTTGACCAGCCCCACGTCCTTATAAGCGGAAAAGACTCCGTCATTGTTGACGACAATGCCGGCCGATTCCTGCCCCCTGTGCTGTAAGGCGAAAAGCGCATAGTACGTCGTGGACGCCACATTCTGCGCTCCGGGCGCAAAAATGCCGAACACCCCGCACTCTTCGTGAACTTCGTGCTCCATGTTACTCTCCCTGCGTGACGCGCTTGAAGATCTCCGCGTATGCGTCCTCGACGCCGCCCATATCGCGGCGGAATCTGTCCTTGTCCAGTTTCTCGTTGGTCTTGGCGTCCCAGAAACGGCAGGTATCGGGAGAAATTTCGTCCGCGAGCACGATCGTGCCGTCCGCGAGGCGGCCAAACTCCAGTTTGAAGTCGATGAGCTTGACGCCGAGGTGCATAAAGTACGCCTTTAAGACTTCGTTGACCTTGAACGCATACTTCTTGATGGTCTCGATCTCCTCCTTGGTCGCGAGCTTTAAGGCAAGCGCGTGATAGCTGTTGATGAGGGGATCGCCCAGATCGTCGTTCTTATAGGAGAACTCGATGGTGGGTTCGTCGAACACGATGCCCTCTTCCACGCCGTAGCGCTTTGCAAAGGACCCCGCGGAGACGTTGCGGATGATGACCTCGAGGGGAACGATCTTGACCTTTTTGACAAGCGTGTCCCTGTCGGAAAGCTCTTCGACAAAATGCGTGGGGACGCCCGCTTTCTCCAAAAGCCGCATCAAAAGGTTGGTCATGCGGTTGTTGACGACGCCCTTGCCCGCGATCGTGCCCTTTTTCAGCCCGTTGAATGCGGTCGCGTCGTCCTTATACGAGACGATGCACAGATTTTCATCCGTCGTTGCGTAAACTTTCTTTGCCTTGCCCTCGTAGAGCTGAACGGTCTTTTCCATGATGTATCTCCTTTTTCCTCTTCGGATCAAAAATTATTCTCTGGTATATTTTGCGGAGATCTCCGCATCTTTTTTCAAAACCTTCTCCGCCGCCGCCAGACGCGCACTGAGCAATTTATTGCGCAGCTGTTCATCGGAAACGGCAAGGATCTGAACGGCAAGCAGCGCCGCATTCTGTGCGCCGTCGATCGCGACGGTCGCCACGGGGATGCCTGCGGGCATCTGCACCGTGGACAGGAGCGCATCCAGCCCGTCCAGCGTGGAGCTCTTGACGGGAATGCCGATGACGGGCAGCACGGTATTGGCTGCCAGCGAACCCGCAAGATGCGCAGCCTTGCCCGCCGCCGCGATGATCGCGCCGTAGCCATCCTGCGCCGCTTTCTGCGCAAATTCGCGTGCTTCAATGGGCGTACGATGCGCCGAATACACATGTACGACATAGGGCACACCATACTCCTCGAATACCGAGAACGCCTTTTCGACAACGGGAAGATCGCTGTCGCTTCCCATGATGACTGCCACTTTTTTCATTGCTTTGCCTCCCTGACGGTTTGAAAATGAAACGGAGCCGTTTTTTTCTACGCGAAAAAAACCGTCTCCGTCGAACACTATGATCTGATTGTCCTCTGCCGAGTGCGGCAGATGCGAACTGCCTTCATCATGCTTTCATTATATCAAACAAAAAAAAGCACGTCAAGCGTTCGCGCGACAATTTGCGCTGTTTTTTGCGGCCTTCCCGCGCGCCCGCACGTTTCCGAATCGCGACGATCTGCCGGCAGCCGGCGAGGATCAGCCGAGCGCGACGTCCAGCACCATCATCAGGCAAAAGCCGAGCACAACGCCCGCGGAGGCGAGCGTCTTGTTGCCCGAAAAACATTCGGGAATGAGCTCGGAGCAGACGACCGCGACCATCGCCCCCGCGGAAAAGGCGAGCGCCCAGGGAAGCAGCGAGCCGATCGCCGCGGCGGCAAGCGCGCCCAGCACGCAGGCGGGCACTTCCACCGCGCCCGAGCCCTGCGCAAACAAAAAGCTCTTTGCGGCGCTCATCCCCCTGGCGCGCATGGGAAAGGCGACGCACATGCCCTCCGGAAAGTTCTGCACCGCGATCCCGACGGCGAGCAGCAGCCCCGCGAGCGCACCCTCTCCGACCATTCCCGCCCCCGCCGCAAACGCGACGCCCACCGCCATGCCCTCGGGCACGTTGTGCAGCGTCACGGCAAAGTACAAAAGCGCCGTGCGCTTGTCGCCGATGGCATGAAAGCCGCGCTGCGTGCGCGAGAGCAGCAGATCGGAGAGGACGATGAACGCGCCGCCCAGCAAAAAGCCGACGGACGCGGGGATATAGTTCGGCAGCGGGCCTTCTGCCTCGATCGCGGGCAGCAGCAGGGAAAAGAAGCTCGCCGCGATCATGATGCCCGCCGAAAGCCCCAGAAGCAGCGTAAGCGCGCCCTGTTTGGGCTGCCGCGAAAAAAAAACGCACGCCGCGCCCAGCGCCGTCATCGCATACATGACGAGCGAAGAAAGGAGCGCCTGCTCCCATGCTGCCAGAGAAAAGAACCACATCGTAAGACCCCCGCCCTGCCCGAAGAGGACAGTCACCCCATCCTATGCCCCGCCGCAAAAAGAGGTGCGCGGGCGCCATCCCGGCTCAGGGCGAAACGGTCACGATTTACGGGGTACGTTTTCACGTTTTTTGCACCGCGCCCCTCTTTGGGAGCGCAAAAAAAGACCTGTCGGACGACAGGTCTTTTGCACGGGTTTTCCGCGATCAGCGATCCTCGCGGAAGTAGGAAAGGCCAAGGCTTGTGGGCGGCTGCGTCTCGCGGTGGCCGATGATGCTCGTGACGATAAGCACGAGAATGGTCACGACGAACGGGATCATGTTGAGCAGCTGGATCTGTTCAAAGGAGATGCCCGTGATGCGGGACGAGATGATGTACAGCGCGCCGAACAGGATCGAGCCGAGAATGGCGAGCGCGGGACGCCACATCGTGAAGATGACGAGCGCAATGGAGAGCCAGCCGATGCCCTGGATGGTCTGGTCGACCGTAGAGCCGACGATGCCGCCCATGTAGTCCATGACGTAGCACAGTCCCCCGAGGCCCGCGATCGCCGCGCCGACGATGATCGCAAAGTACTTGTAACGCGTCACGCGGATGCCGACCGCGTCCGCCGTGGCGGGATTTTCGCCGATCGCGCGCAGGTTCAGCCCCGCCTTGGTGCGGCGCAGCATGAGCGCGACCACGACCGCGACGACGATCGCCAGATACACGAGCACGCCGTGCGCCAGGAAGATCGACCCGAACCAGCCGAGCGATTCCACACCCGGGATCTGCGCGTTGAAGAAGTTGAGTCCCGCGTAGGAGAGCTGCGTGCTGACCCCCTCCGTCAGGACGACGTTGTTGAGGAAGAAGGAGGTGAACCCGACGCCGAAGATGGTGCAGGCAAGTCCCGTGACGTTCTGATTGGAGCGCAGGGACACGGTGAGAAAGCCGTAAACTGCCCCCAGCGCGCCCGCAAAGATCATGGCGAACAGAATGGCGATGAGTACCGTGAGCACGCCGCTCGGATTTTCCGTCGGCATCAGATAGAGCTTGGCGCCGAAACAGCCGCCCGCCGCCCCCATGCACATGATGCCGGGGATGCCGAGATTGAGGTGCCCCGACTTCTCCGTCAGGATCTCCCCCACGCAGCCGAACAGGAAGATGACGCCGAACTCGATCGCAGTTGAAAGAAAGACTTCCATTTATGCCTCCTCCTTTGCGTTTTCCCCGGGCGCGGTGCCGACGGGCAGTTGTGCTTCTTCGGGCACATCGCCCGCCGCCCGGGGCGAAACCGCCTCCGCAGACGATTTCCCGTTTGGCATTCCCAGCCCTTCGGGCAAGGCCCCGTCGAAAGAGTGCCGTACCACATCTGCGGGCGGCTGCCCTTCGGCCGGCGGCTCCCCGCCCGCAGGCGCATGCCCCGCCGCTTCGGACGGCGCACCGCCCTTCTCCGACGCGGCGTCCATGGAAAACGCGGGCGCAGCGCGCCCCTTTTGCTTGGAGAAGTTGAAGTGCACTTTATAGGAGATGAAGAACTCGCAGCCGATGAAGAAGAAATAGATCAGCCCGACGACGATATCCGAGAGCGCCTCGCTCGTGAAGCCGAAGTCGGTGCACACCTGCGCCATTCCGCGCGAGAGGAAGTTGATGAACAGCGAAACGCCTGCCATGATGAGCGGATTGAACTTGCCCATCCACGCGACCATGATGCCCGTAAAGCCCATGTTGTCGTCCATGTTCGTGCTGACCATGTGGTTGATCGAGCCGACGAGCAGGAAGCCGACCAGGCCGCAGAGCGCGCCCGAGAGCACGAGCGTGCGGATAATGACCTTTCGGACGTTGATGCCCGCATAGCGCGCGGTGTTCTGGCTCTCGCCGACGACCGCGATCTCATAGCCGTGCTTGGAAAAACGCAGATAGCAGAAGATGAGCGCGGTGACGAGGACGGCGACGAGAATGGTCAGAAGGCTTCTGCCCATCTGTCCGTCCCCCAAAGCAGGCAGATTCGCATCCGTCAGGGGCGGCATGGCGCCCGTGCCGTTGGGATACCAGAACGCAATGAAGAACGCGACAAGGTACATCGCGATGTAGTTCATCATCAGCGTGAAGAGCGATTCGTTGGTATTGAAAAACGCCTTGAAAACGGCCGGAATGACCGCCCAGACCGCGCCTGCCGCGACGCTTGCGACAAACATGATGATGCAAACAAGGGCGTCGGGCAGCTTGCCGCCCAGGTAGTACATGCAGACGGCGCACGCAAGGCAGCCGATGAGCACCTGTCCGTTGCCGCCCAGGTTCCAGAAACGCATCTTGAACGCGACGACGAGCGCCAGCGCGACGCACAGCAGCAGCGCGGTGTTCTGCAGCAGGATCCAGATGCGGCGTTCCGTGCCGAATGCCCCCGAAAAGAGGGAGGCAAAATAGTCAAAAAATCCGTGCGAGGAAGGCGCCGATGCCGAGATAAAGATCGCGCTGATGACGAGCGCGACGAGGATCGCACCGAAGCGGATGAGCAGGCTCTTCCAAAGGGGCATGGAATCCCGCCGCGTGATATGAATGAGCGGTTCTTTTACGCGTTCCATCTTTCATCCTCCCCGATCAGCGTATCCTTGGCAACGCCCATCGGCTTGCCCTTCTCCTCCGTCAGATCGAGCGCGCCCGCCATCATCAGGCCGAGCTGCTCCTTGGTCGTCTTTTCCGCATGCACGACGCCCATCATCCTGCCGTGGCAGAGCACCATGATCTTATCGCACAGCGCGAGCATGACGTCCAGATCCTCGCCGATGAACAGCACGCCCGTCCCCGCCTTCTTCTGACGGTTGAGGATGTCGTAAATGAGGTAGGACGAGTTGATGTCCAGCCCGCGCACGGGATATGCCGTGATGAGCACGTTGGGCTCGGTGAGGATCTCGCGTCCCAGGAGCACCTTCTGCACGTTGCCGCCCGAGAGCCTTCTAACGGGCGTCTCGGTGGACGGCGTGGAGACGTCCAGTTCTTCGATGACGCGCGCCGCCTCGGCGCGTGCCGTCCTGCGGTTGACAAACATCCAATGGCGGTTGAAAAAGCTGCCGACCTTGTTGAGACAGCGGCGGCACCCCGCCTTGAAGGACCTGTCCCCCTCCTCCACGGCGCGCGGCACAAAGCCCGCGCCGTGGCTTGCGTAGTTCTTGAGCATCATGTTGTCCGTGATGGACATGGAGGGCGCGAGCCCCATGCCGAGGCGGTCCTCCGGGATAAAGCTCATGGCGATGCCCTTGGCGCTGATCGCCTTGGGAGACAGCCCCACGATGCTCTCGCCCTCATGGTAGATCCCGCCCGACTCCACTTTTCTCAGCCCTGCGATCGCCTCGCACAGCTCGCGCTGGCCGCAGCCCGCGATGCCCGCGACGCCCAGGATCTCGCCGCCGCGGATGAAGAAGCTCAGATCCTCGATGGCGCGGCTGCCCATGTCGTTTTTGATGCAGAGGTCGCGGATCTCCAGCAGCGGAGGCTCCTGACGCATCACGGGGCGCTCGATGGCGAGCTCCACCTTCTGCCCGACCATCATCTCGGTGAGCGCCGCCTCCGTCGTGTCCACTGTGTTGACGCAGCCCACGGACTCGCCCTTCCTGAGAACGGCGACGCGGTCGGAGATCGCCATGACTTCATGCAGTTTGTGCGTGATGATGATGATGGACTTGCCGTCCTCCTTCATCGCGCGCATGACGGCAAAGAGTTTTTCCGTCTCCTGCGGCGTCAAAACCGCCGTCGGCTCGTCCAGAATGAGGATGTCCGCGCCGCGGTAGAGGACCTTGACGATCTCCACCGTCTGTTTTTCCGAGACGGACATATCGTAGATCTTCTTTTTGGGATCGATGTCAAAGCCGTATTTTCGGGCGATCGAGCCGACCTCTTCGTTGATGCGGCGCGTACTGTAGCGCTTTTTCTCCCTGACGCCGAGCACGATGTTCTGCGCCGCCGTGAAGATGTCGATGAGCTTGAAGTGCTGATGCACCATGCCGATCTTATAGCGGAAGGCGTCCTGCGGCGAGGAGATGACGACCTCCCGCCCGTTGACGAAGATCTGCCCTTCGTCGGGGTAGTAGATGCCCGAGATCATGTTCATGAGCGTCGTCTTGCCGCTGCCGTTCTCGCCGAGCAAAGCGAGGATCTCTCCCTTCCTGAGCGTGAGATCGACGCCCTTGTTCGCCGCGACCGAGCCGAAATATTTGCTGATGTTTTTGAGTTCCAGGGTGACGTCCACTTCGGCACCTCGCAAAAAAATGTCTGAAAACAACAAGAGGCGGAGAATAGTTCTTCGCCCGCTTGCTGCCTTGATTTTTGAAAATGGTTACGAATTGAGTTCGGTGATGCCGTCGATGCGCACGTCAAAATAAGGCGCGCTGCGATGCGTGGACTCCTCGAAGATGCCGTCCGCGATCGCCTCGGTATCGGGCGTGAACGCATCATCGGTGTTGACATCCGCCGTATAGGTGGTGAGGTGCTCGCCGTTCACGGTAAACTTGGAGCAATCAAACACATGAAGCGTACCCGCTTCCAGCTGTGCCTGCACCTGAGCGACCTTTTCCGCGGTCCCTTCCGCCGCAGCGCTGCCGAACTCCGTCAGAACGACCGAGCCGGTCGCGATCGTGCCGGTCCAGTCGGTATCGATCGCCTCGCCGTTCACGACGCAGTCGATCATATACTCGAAATAGGGCACCCAGTTGATGCGCGAAGAGACGATGAAGGTGTTGGGGCAGTCCTCTGCCGTGCTGCCGTTGTAGGAGACGTTGGGAACGCCTGCCGCCTCGCAGGCAGCGGGAGCGCCCATGGAGTCCGCATGCTGGGAGATGAGAGCCGCGCCGCGCCCGATGAGCGTATTGGCGCCCTCGCGCTCCGCCGCTTCGTCATACCAGGAACCGGTGTAAGTGACTTCCATGGAGATGCTGATCTCCGTCTCCTCCTCGACGACGGACTGTGCACCGAGGAAGAAGGAGGTGTAGCCGGAGACGACTTCCGCATAGGGATAGGCGCCGACATAGCCGATCTTGATGTTGCCGTCGGCATCATAGTTGTCCGCTTCCAGGCCCGCTTCATGCATCTCGACCAGCTTCATGCCCGCCGCGACGCCCGCAAGGTATCTGCCCTCGTAGATGGACGCAAATGCGTTGTGGAAGTTTGCAACCCCCTCGGTATGCGCCTTCGTGCCGGTCGCGTGGCAGAACTGCACGTCGGGATTCTCGCGCGCCGCCTGCAGGACGAAGTCCTCATGACCGAAGGAATCTGCAAAGATGACGTCGCAGCCCTGGTCGACGAGGTCGCTCGCGGTATCGTAGCACGTCTGATTCTCGGGAATGCCCGTACGGATCACGAGCTCCACACCCTTGTTGTCGCACGCCTCCCGCATCGCGTCGATGAAGTTCTTATCGTATGTAGAGTTGCTGTCGTGCAGCGCGATGAGGCCGACGGTGATGCTGCCTTCGTCGCTGTCGTCGCTGCCCTCCGAGCAGCCTGCAAGCACGCCCATTCCCGCGACGGAAAGCGTCGCTGCAAGACCAAAAGCCAACAGTTTTTTCATATATTTTCTCCTTTGAAAAAATTTTACCAAACAAAAAACCGCGCACTACTCCTGCGCGCGGAAGACGACGCTCTCATCCGTCATGGCGTCCACGATGGCGAGAGAGTCCACACGGATCCCCTGTGCACGGAGCGCGTCTCCTGCGCCCTGGAATCCCTTTTCAATGGCAAACGCGCACCCCACGAGCGTTGCGCCGGCCTCTTCGAGGATGCGCATGAGCCCGTGCACGGCATTGCCGTTCGCAAGGAAATCGTCCACGATGAGCACGCGGTCGTCCCTGCGGATATATTCCTTTGCGACCGCGATCTCATACGTCTCCTTATGGGTGTACGAGTAGACGGACGCGGTGTACACTTCTTTGGGCATATTGGCACTTCTGTGCTTTTTGGCGAACACCGACGGCACATGCAGAGCGATCCCCGCCGCAACGGCGAGCGCGATCCCGGAGGACTCCACGGTCAGCACGCGCGTGATCTTCTCACCGGCATACAGGCGCGCGATCTCATTCCCGATCTCCATGATGAAGTCGGAATCCATCTGCTGATTGAGAAAGCTGCCCACTTTCAGCACATTGCCGGGCAGGACAGTGCCTTCCGTTACGATCTTCTCTTCCAGTGCCTTCATCCAAACTCCCCGCGATCATGCCAGCCTTTTGTAAATATAATATCACTATACCACATTCGACAAATTAAGTCAAATAAATTGCCCGAACTCGTCAATTTTCTTTTACATTTTCATCACAGGACAAACAAATGCGCCACATATGCCTCCCGGAGAGTGCAAAGCCGCCGATAGCCGCCGCACGGGCATGCCGCGCGTCCTGCCGCAGCATGAGAAAAAGGCATCGCCGTTCAGGCGATGCCCCTTTTCACTTTTTATTCGCCGTCCCTGCCTTCCGCAGCGGAGGAGTCCGCCTCTCCCGCTCCTTCGTCATGGGACTTCGCGTCCGCCTGTACGTCAGACGCCGTCTTTCCAGGCGCCACGTCCGACGCAAGTGCTCCGGTCTCCCGGTCTTCCGCTCCCTGTTCAGGCTTCTTTTTCAGATACACCACAAGGATCGCGACCAAGAGGGCGACTGCGACCGCGCCGAGGATCCAGCAGATCGTCGCGTGCATCGGCGCAATGACCGCAGCCAGCGCGGGAACTGCCGCCACGGAGGCGACTTTCGTCCCGGATGCGCCGCCGGTTGCACCCGGCTCTTCAGGCCCGTCATGGTCGTCCGACCTGTTGCGGCGGATGATGCCGATCACGAGCAGGACGATCTCGATCGCGATGATGATGGCAAGAAGGATGATGAGCCAGAGCAGCGAGATCACTTCTTCTTCCACGCGCCAGGTGAATGTGACCGGCCCGTCCGTACCGTCGCTCCAGACATAGTTGCCCGTATCGCGAAGGGTCACCGTGACGGTGTACCGTCCCGCCTCCTGCACTCTGTTGCCGGAGATCTCCATCACGTTGGCGTCGAAGCCGTTGGGGATATACTCGAGCATGCTGCCGTCGGCGATCCACTCGCCGCCTGCCGCAGTCGGCTTCTCAACGGCAAGCCTGCCGATCGTCCAGGTCAGCGTCACGGAATCCGTTCCGTCTGCCCAGGTATAGTTCCCGTCCTTGAAGGTGATCGTGATCGTGTACACGCCCGCATCGGTCGCCCTGAGCGAAGGGATGCCGTCCACAAAGGTGACGGACGCACCGCCCGTGATCTCCATCGTGCCGGCGTCAAACCCGAGCACGCGGTTGATCTGCTCAGCGCCGCTGTAGACAGACGAATCTCTTTCCAGCGTAGGCAACGTCATGCCGGTGTAGCGCGTGATGCTGAACGAGACCGCCGCCGACTCCGCGCCCGTATAGTTTGCCGTTTCCGCCACGAATGCCTTCACCCAATAGGTCCCTGCATTTTCGGGAACCGCCGCCGCATAAGCTCCGTCCTCCGACGACGCATACAGATATACGATCGTGTCGTTCCCGAACAGCGCCTGCGCACCGCCGGGCACATTGGGCGTACCGCCGTAAGTCCACCCGTCGATCACAGGATCTTTGATGAAGACGTTCTGCGCCTGCGTGATGCGGAACGTCACCGTTGCGACCGCCGCATTCGCCGTTCCCCAGCGATAGTTGGAAGCATCGCGAAGGGTGAGCGTCACGATATAGTCGCCCGCATCGATCCAGTCATCGCCCTGTTCCACCGTATAGATCGCCGTATCCGAAAGATCGGACTGCATCGGCTTTCCCGTGTACGGCTTGCTGCCGGGACCGGGCACATAGACAAGCTGCTTCTCGATCGTGAACACGGCGCTCACCGAACCGGTCAGCGTGTAGCTGTCATTGCTCAGCGTCACCGTCACCGTATAGCTGCCCGCCTTGACGGGTACGATCGTCGATTCGTAATACGTCCCGTCGTTTGCATAGCCCGTGTAGGTCAGGATGGGACGGACGTCTGCCCCTTCGGGCACGCCGTGCAGCGTTGCCGTTGCGGGAACGATCTCCCCGCCGTAAACGCCGCCGCCCGCCGTGATCGTGACCGTGAGCGTGACGCGCATGACGCGGAGCGTACCGCTCTCGTAGGTAATGTTGTAGTTATCCGACGTATAGCCGCTTGCCAGGACTGCGTACGACCCGGCGGGAGACCCTGCCGTGTAGCCGACGACCGTAAAGGTCAGCGTGCCGCCGAGGACGCGTTCATCTTCGTCGCCGACAAACCCGCGATAGGTCACATCGAAGGACGAGGGCGCCTCTTCGCCGTAATCGATCGTCGCGCTGCCCACGACTACCGTGAGGTCGGCCTTTGCAATGCTGACGGTGAAGCTTCCGATCACATCCTCGTGATTTGCCGCGCTCACCTTGTACCAGACGGTATAATCGCCCGCATCGCGGAAGGTGAATTGCGCCGTCTGCCAGCTGCCTTCTTCGCCCGTCCGGCTGTACGACCATGTCACGGCAATGCCGTCCACCGTCGTCGCGCTGCCTGCCGTGCGCGCGTTGTGTGCGGTGCTGTCATAGGTGCCCGTGTACCCCGCAACATCGCGCACCGTGATCGCCGCAGGAGTGATCTCGAACTCGGCATAGACTGCGTCGCCGTTGTAATTCTGCGTGCCGTCCACATAGGCGCAGATCACATACGTCCCGACCGCCGTAGGCATCGCATCCGACCAATCGGTCAGCTCTTCGTATGCCGTCGTGCCGTCATATGCCGCGTACACAAACTGCACCGTGCCGAACGCCGCGCTTGCCGCGGGCGCCTCGGGCGTTTCAAAGTACACCCAGCTCTGCGCGAATGTCAGCCCCGTCACAGCGTTATCCGTGACCGCGCTCACGACAAACCTGACCGCGCCGGACTGTGCGCCCGCATAGTTTTCCGTCTCGGCGATGAATGCCTTGACCCAGTATTCATCCGCATCGACGGGAACTGCCGTCGTATATTCGCCGTTCTCGGAGGAAGCGTACATGTAGACGATGGCGTCGTTCCCGAACAGCGCCTGCGCACCGTAAGGAGCATGCACCGCCTCGTCATAACGGCTGTACGTCCAGCCGACGATCACGGGATCCACCGTAAAGCGGTTCCCCGCCTGTGTGATGCGGAAGATGACCGTCACTTCCGCGCCGTCTGCGTTTGCCCAGCGATAGTTATCGGCATCCGCAAGTCCCAGCACGACATCATATTCGCCCGCATTGACCCAGTCATCGCCCTGCGTTACCGAATAGACGCCGTTGCTTGCAAGATCGGACTGCAGCGGCCCACCCGTGTACTGCTTGCTGCCTGCATCGGGAAGTTCTACCGTCGCGCGCTGTATGACAAATGTCGCACTTGTGACGCCCGTCAAGGTGTAGTTGTCGCTGCTCAGCGTCGCCGTCACCGTATATACGCCTGCCCTGTCGGGGACTTGCAGCGAGTTATTGTACCTCGTCCCGTCGTTCGCCGTGCCGGTATAGGTGAGGATCACGTTGACCACGCCTTCATCGGAAGCGATCAGTCCCTCGACCCGCGCCGTTGCAGGTGTCACCGCGCCGTAAACGCCGCCGCCTGCCGTGATCGTGACGGTCGCTTCGATCCTCCTGACATAGAGCGTGCCGCTCTCATAGGAGATCGTGTAGTTGCCTGCGGTCAGGCCGCTTGCATTGACCGTGTAGGTGCCGATGTCCGAACCTGCGGCGTAACCGACCGCTTCGAACACCGCCGTCCCGCCGAGGACGCTCTCGTCCTCACCGTTCACGAACCCGCGATAGGCCACATCGAAGGATTCGGGCGCCTCTTCGCCGTAATCGATCGTCGCGCTGCCGACGATTACCGTCAGACCTGCCTTGGAGATGCTGACCGTGAACGTGTCGACCACACTGTCATGGTTGAGCGCGCTCACACGGTAGTACACCGTAGCGCCGTCCGTCGCATTCGTGAACGTGAGCTGCGCCGTCTGCCAGGTGCCGTCCGCGCCGCTCAGACTGTACTCCCACGTCACCGCGGAGCCGTCGACCGTCGTCGCCGTGCCGGCCGTGCGCGCATTGTGCGCATCGCCGTCATAGACGCCGGAATACCCCGCAACATCGCGCAACTCAATCTCCGCGGGAGTGATCTCGAACTGCGCATACGCTTCTGCGTAATTATAGTCCGCCGTCCCTTCGACATATGCGCGGACCACATACAGCCCGGCAGCGGTGGGCATCGTATCCGTCCATCCGGTCAGCTCTTCGTATGCCGTCTCGCCGTCGTATGCGGCGTACTCATACTGTACCGTGCCGAAGACCGCGTTTGCAGAAGGCGTTCCCGGCGTTTCAAAGTACGTCCAGGACGGCTCGATCGTAAGGTCTTCGATCGCATTGAGTGTGGACGCAATTACGTTCCACGTCAGCGTGACTTTGCCGTTCGTGCCGTCTGCCCACTCATAGTTGACGGTATCCGTGATCGAAATGACCAGCGTATATTCGCCCGTACCCGTCACATATGCCACGCCGTCCGTGACCGTGAGTCCTTCGTGCGCGCCGATCGTCATGGTCGCCGCATCGAAGCCCGCGATCGCGTTGCTCAGCGTGCTTCCCGTGTAAACGGACGTCGCATCCGTAAATACGGGGACGGTGAGCTGCACACGCAGCACCTCGAACCGAACTGCATCGGACTCAGCGCCCGCATAGTTCGTCGTCTCGGCGATAAACGCCTTGACCCAGTACTCGTCCGCGTTCACGGGGATCTCCGTCGTGTACACGCCGTCCTCTTGCGTGGAGTACATGTACACGATGGAGTCATTTCCGAACAGCGCCTGCGCGCCGCCCGGGGCGTTGGGCTCTTCGCCGTAAACCCAGTTTTCGATCTCGGGAGCAGCCGTAAATTTGTTCGACCCCTGTGTGATGCGGAAGGTGACCGCCACCCTTGCATCATCCGTCGTTGCCCAGCGATAGTTTGCCGTGTCATTGAGTGTGAGCCACACCTCATACTCTTTTGCCTCGACCCAGGAATCGCCCTGCTCAACCACATAAATTAAATTGCTCTCGAGATCGGACTGCAACGCCCCGCCCGTGTACGGCTTGCTGCCCGCCTCGGGGATCTGCACCGTTGCGCGTTCCACAAGGAATGCCGCACTCGTGACGCCCGTCAGCGTGTAGTTATCGCTGTTCAGCGTCGCCGTCACCGTATAGACGCCTGCCTTCATGGGCGCAACCGTTGAATCGTAAGACGTGCCGTCGTTCGCCGTACCGGTATAGGTCAGGATAACGCTGACATCACCGTACGAAACCGGCTGACCGTTCTCCATCAAAACTGCCGTCGCACCCGTGATCGTACCGCCGTATATACCGCCGTTTGCCGTGATCTCTACTGTCAGGGATCTGGCATAGATCGTGTAGATGCCCGGAATGAAGGAAACTTCATAGTTTCCGGCAGCTGCGCTTCCCGTGATCGCATATGTCCCGGCGCTCGTGTAACCGGGCTGCCCGGCCTGCGTGCTCAGCGTAATGCCCAGATCGGCAAGCGTATCGTTTTCGACGAGTTCCTGCTCATTACAAGCCCACTGCGTCTGATCAAGTACGACGTTTTCTCCGTAATCGGAGAACTGATCGCCGATGCCGACCGCGATCGATTTGCGTCCGACATTGAGCGTACCTTCGATTACGGTGAAGGCATAGTTTCCAGCCGCCAGCCCGTTGACAGAAACCGCGTATTCGCCCGCATCATCGCCAAGCTCATAATTGCAAGAGAAGGCTGCCTCCGATGCGTCTACAACACTCGATGTGTCGCTGCCGACAAACCCTGCATACGAGAGCGTGTACGAAGCAGGCGCCGTTTCGCCATAGGTGATGTTTGCACTTCCCACGATCACCGTAAGGTTTGCCTTGGCGATACTTACCGTAAACTGTCCGTACGCATCTTCGTGGTTCGGAGCGCTCACTTTGTAATAGACCGTCACAGCGCCGTCCGTCGCATTACGGAACGCAAACTGACTTGTCTGCCAGCTTCCGTCCGCACCCGTCAGACTGTAACTCCACGTTACGGCTGAGCCATCAACGGTAGATGCCGTGCCCGCGGTACGCGCATTGTGCGAAGTCCCGTCATATGTGCCCGTGTACCCCGCAACGTCGTCGCCGACGGTAATTTGAGCTGGATTGATCCGGAATTCTTTATATGCAACTGCACCGTCATAGTTGCTCGTCGCACGGACAATCGCACGGACAACATATCTGCCCGCCTGCGTCGGGAACCCGCTCGCCCAGCCCGTAACGCCGGAATAATCCGTCCCGGAGAAATCCTCGGAAAGAACCGCATACTGATAAGTCGGCTCGCCGAACGTTGCCGTCGCCTGCGGCGCCGTGATCGTCTCACCGTACGTCCAGGGACCGCCGTCCGGAATGGTTACACGATTGCCCGTCGCCGCATTCACCGTCCAGGTGAGGACGGAAGACGAACTATCCGCCCACACATAGTTTCTGCTGTCCTTGAGGGTAATGGTGACCGTATAACTTCCCGCATCGGTTGCGTGCAGGACGACTGTATAGCCATCCCCTTCCCCTTCTGTCGAGAAGTTCACGTCCGTAGATATGCCCATTGTGACGGCATCAAACCCGACAATGGCGTTATCCTGCTCCAGACCGCTGTACGTCGTTTCCGAATCCGTCAGGGAAGGAGCCTGCAGCGTCGCCTGCGCGATCGTGAACTCCGCATAGGCAACCGCACTGCCAAAACCTTGCCCTACGTCGCCCGGATAGAATGCACGCACCCAATAGTCGCCTGCATCGTCGGGACGAACGGTGGTATACACTGCGCCGGTCGCTGTTCCGTTTCCCGTGCGGACAGCATAGGAGAAGATGACTTGCGTCACATCGCCGTAGGTCAGCGAGAGAATATCACGGAGACCCGTTCCCTCCGTCCATGCGGCAGGCTCGCCGTAAATCCAGCCGAGTTCGGCATCCTGTGCAAATTCAAGCGTATTGACCGATGCGGAAACTTCAAACGAAACGGTGGTTTCGTCTCCTTCCGCAAAGGTGTAGTTATTGAAGTTGCTGCCGCTGATCGTGACGACTACGGTATAGGTCGCAACTGCGCCGTTCACGCGGATGACATAGCCGTTTCGAGAAGTCGCCTGCTGCAAAATGATCGCATCCGCGCCGACCGCCGTCTGCGTGCCGACCGTAAGAACGCCTGCGATCAGCCCGTCAACGTCGCCCGAATAGCCGTCAAAACCCGTAAACACCAGATAATTGGAATGTTCGTTGACAGCGCTGTCATACTGGATCGTCAGTTCATTCCAATTAACGTCCAAAAGTCTCTTTGCAATATTGTACGAGAAGTCTTCCGAGTACGCATTGTCGTTCGCAAACGTATAATTGGAATCCGTGATCTGAACGCGCGCAAGATATTCTCCCGCAAGCGTCGGTACAGACTCCGTCCAATCAAAGGTTGACCCGCCGTTTGGCGTACCCTTATAGTACACCTTGTGCGCAACGGAATCTAATCCATACACATTGTCAAACTCAACTTCCGCAACGATCTCATCGCCGAAGGCATACTGTCCGTCGCCGCCGACCGACACTTTGACCGTGACAACGCGCTTTTCGACCGTGAGCGTACCCGTCAGCCATTCGATCGTATAATTCCCCGACGTAAGGCCGCTCGCCCTGATCGTATAGGTACTGCCTGCCGCATCGCCCTGCGCATACGCCGCCCCACCAGCGGTGTTCGCCGTAGCAAATGCGAGCGTTCCGCCAAGGACTTCGTCAGCCTGTTCATCGTTTACCAGACCGCTGTAACTGACGCTGAATGCAACGCTCGTCAGCGCATCCCCGTAAA
>CALVWM010000024.1 GCA_944367185.1 uncultured Clostridia bacterium
TATCTCTTGAGAAGGCCCGCAAAGCCTGCGCCGTGACGCGCCTCGTCCTTCGCCATCTCGTGGACGGTATCGTGGATCGCGTCATAGCCGAGCTCCTTCGCACGCTTTGCGATCGCGAGCTTGCCCTCGCATGCGCCCGCCTCAGCTGCGGCGCGCATCTCAAGGTTCTTCTTGGTGGAGTCGGTCACGACCTCGCCCAGAAGTTCCGCAAACTTTGCTGCGTGCTCCGCTTCCTCGTAAGCATAGCGCTTGTAAGCCTCTGCGACCTCGGGATAGCCCTCGCGCTCAGCGACACGCGCCATTGCAAGGTACATACCGACCTCGGTGCACTCGCCCGTGAAGTGTGCGCGCAGACCCTCCATGACTTCCTTGTCCTCGACGACGCCGTCACCGACGTGGTGCTCGCAGGCATAGGTGGGCTTGTCCGCAACGGGCGCAAACGTCTTTGCGTGGCAGACAGGGCATTCCATCACATCATCGGCGACGATCTCGCCGCAAACAGTACATCTCTTCATAAATCTTACATCTCCTTTTTTGATCTTGGCTGTATTATATCATAAATGAGATTGAATATCAATAGTTTTCAGAAAATTTTTTCAAGAAATTTTTGGAGCTCCGGGAAATCCTTGACAAACACCTTCGCACCCGCCGCCTCCAACTGTTCGCGCGTGCGGTACCCCCACAGGACGGAAACGCCCTGCATCCCCGCATTCTGCGCGACACGCGCATCCGTCTCGCCGTCGCCGACAAAGGCACAGTCGGCGGGGCTTACGCGCATGGAGAGCGCCGCGTACCGTGCGAGCGAGGGATCGGGCTTGCAGGGAAACATTCCCGAATCCCCGCCCACAAAGTCAAAGAGGCCTTCGGGGAAGAACTGGGCGACAATGCGCTCGGTCGCGTCCTGCGGCTTGTTGGTGACGATGCCGAGCTTGAGCCCGCGCGCCTTGAGGGCGGAAAGCGTTTCAAGTTCGTCCGGAAAGAGGCGGGTCAGAGCGTTGCTGCTTGTGGCAAACGCCGTGCGGAACTGCCGATAGCATTCCTCGACGTCTCCGGCGCCTGCAGGCAGGGCGCGTTCGATGAGTTTGATCGCGCCGTCGCCGACATAGGCACAGGTCTGCGCGTAGTCGATGGTCGGATAGCCGCGCGAAACGAGCATGTCGTTGACGCATTTCTGAATATCGGGGACGGTGTCCAGAAGGGTGCCGTCCAGATCAAACAAAACGGACTTGAGCATCACATTTTCTCCGGGACGCCGATGCCGAGCAGCGTGAGCGCATTGGTGAGTGTGGTGAGCGTCGCCCGCGTGATCGCAAGGCGGAATTCGCGCACGGCAGGCTCCGCCTGCATGATCTTGCAGTCAAAGTAGAACTTGTTGAACAACTTTGCGCAGTCCACCGCATAGCGCGCGATGAAGGAGGGCTCGTACTTCTCCGCCGCCTCGCGCACGGTATCGGGGAAGTCGGCGAGCGCCTTTAACAGCGCAAACTCCTCCTCGCACGGCTCGCCCGCGGGCGCATTCGCAAACGCGACGCCCTCCGCCTGCGCTTTGGCAAGCACGGACGCGGCGCGCGCGCAAGTGTACTGGACGTACACGCTCGTCTCGCCGTCAAAGTTGAGCGCCTTGTCGTAGGAGAAGGTGATGTCCTTGATCTTGTTGTTATACAGCGCGCCGAACATGACCGCGCCCACGCCGACGATCTCGGCGACCTTGTCCTTGTTCTCCAGGGCGGGATTTTTCTCCTCCAGAATGGCGCGCGCCTTCTCGACGCAGCGGGTGAGCACGTCCTCCAGCCAGACGACCTTGCCCTTGCGCGTGGACATGGAGCCGTCCTCTAAGGAGACCATGCCGTAGGCGACGTGCACCAGGTCCTTCGCCCACGCGTAGCCCATGAGATCGAGCACCTTGAAGAACTGCTTGAAGTGCAGGTTCTGCTGATATGCGACGACGTACAGGCATTTGTAGAAGTCGTACGTCTTTTTGCGGTAGATCGCCGCGGCGAGGTCGCGGGTGGCGTACAGCGACGCACCGTCCGAGCGCAGAATGAGGCAGGGCGGCATGCCGTACGGCTCCAGATCGACGATCTGCGCGCCGTTGCTCTCCTTGAGCAGTCCTTTTTCCTTGAGTTCTTCGACGACGGGCGCCATCTTGTCCGTATAGAAGCGCTCGCCCGCGTAGCTGTCAAACCTGATATGCAGGCGCTCGTAGATCGTCTGGACATAGGCAAGCGTTAAAGACTTGAACCAGTCAAAGAGCTCGTTTGCCTCCTTGTCGCCGTTCTCAATGAGACGGAAATACTCCCGCGCCTCCGCCTCCATTGCCTCGTCCGCCTCGTTGTTGAAGCGCACATATAAATCGTTGATGGCGTGGATGCCGCCCTTTTCGACTTCCTCGCGGTTGCCCCACTTCTTGTACGCCGAAATGAGCTTGCCGAACTGCGTGCCGTAGTCGCCGAGGTGGTTGATGCCGACCGCCTTGTAGCCAAGGAAATTATAGATGCGGTAGAGTGCACCGCCCAATACCGTCGTGGAGAGGTGCCCGATATGGAAGGGCTTTGCGATATTGATGGAGGAATAGTCGATGCAGATGACCCTGCCCGCGCCCATGTCCGAGCTGCCATACTTCTCCCCCTCCGCGCCGATACGCGCAAGGACGTCGCGGGCAAGCCCCGCCTTGTTGATCCTGAAGTTGAGGTAGCCGTTGACGGCGCTCACCTCGTTGATGACGTCGTCGCAGACAAAGTCAGATTGAAGCGCGTCTGCGATCATGACGGGGCTCTTGCGCATGAGCTTTGCGAATTTGAAGCAGGGCAGCGCGTAGTCGCCCATCGTGGAATCGGGCGGGACGGCGATGGCGGAGGCGACCTCCTCCGTGCTCATACCGTCGATGTTGAGTTTCTGTGCGATATATGCTTTGTAGTCCATATTCGTGTCCATTTTCTTTTTTGCATATTTTACCATAAAAAATTGCAAATGGCAAATAAAAGGGTTTGCGAAAAAGCAAGAAAACGATTATAATAGAGGAAGCTGCGGCTTGCAACGTGAATTTACCA
This sequence comes from uncultured Clostridia bacterium, assembly GCA_944367185.1. GTDB lineage: Bacteria > Bacillota > Clostridia > Christensenellales > Borkfalkiaceae > Gallimonas. The sequence continues at coordinate 3,051 of CALVWM010000024.1, forward strand.
TTGCTCGGGACGCTGTTGCATCCCCTTCTTTATTCTAGGGGAAATTTCCGGCTCTGCCCTTTGCTATCATTCACGGCGCAAGCAAAACCACGCTTTTGCGCAGCACGCCTCAATTTGCCAACCCTTTGGCTCCTGCGGAAAAGTGAGCCGATGGGGCTAAACTGTTGCCAATCCCATCGGCGAGAAAAACCCAACACAAAGCCGAAGGCGACTGTTGGGTTTTTCTGAAAATCGTCCGTTTATTTTTGTCAGTTCAAAAAGAAACGGACGAGAAGGAGTGTTTTTCATGAAACTCGGTGTTGTAGGACTGCCCAACGTGGGCAAATCCACCCTATTTAACGCGATCACGCACGCAGGTGCGGACGCGGCAAACTACCCCTTCTGCACGATCGAGCCCAACGTTGGCGTCGTCGCCGTGCCGGATGAGCGCCTCGATAAGCTCGCAGCGCTCTACAATAGCAAGAAAGTCACGCCCGCCGTCATCGAATTTGTCGACATCGCGGGGCTCGTCAAGGGCGCAAGCCACGGCGAAGGACTGGGCAATAAATTCCTCTCGCATATCCGCGAAGTGGACGCCATCGTACACGTCGTACGGTGCTTTGAGGACGAGAACATCACCCACGTCGAGAGTACCGTCGATCCCATCCGCGACATTGAGACCATCAACTTAGAGCTCATCCTTGCCGATATAGAGGCAGTCGCAAAGCGTATGGACCGCATTAAAAACGCAGCGCGCGGCGGATCAGACAAGAATGCCGCGACGGAATTTGCCTTTTTGCAGAAGCTGTCCGCGTACCTCGAGCAGGAAAGGCCCGCCGGCTCCCTGTCCGTCACCGAGGACGAGAAGGAGATGCTGGACAACCTCTTCCTGCTCTCCGCCAAGCCCGTCATCTACTGCGCGAATATCTCCGAAATGGACATGGGCGCGGGCGAGGAGGATCTCCCCCTCGTCAGAAAGGTCAGGGAATATGCCGCGGGGCACGGCGCAGAGACCATCGTCGTGTGCGCCAAGACGGAGGAGGAGCTCTCGCAGATGTCCCCCGAGGAGCAGGCAATGTTTTTGGAGGAGTTCGGGCTCAAAGAGAGCGGGCTTTCCAAACTCATCAAGGCGTCCTATTCGCTGTTGGGGCTGATCTCCTATCTGACGGCGGGCGAGAAGGAGACGCGTGCCTGGACCATTCAGCGCGGCACCAAAGCGCCGCAGGCGGCCGGCAAGATCCACTCCGACTTTGAAAAGGGTTTCATCCGCGCCGAGGTCGTCGACTGGGAGACGCTCCTGGAATGCGGAGGGCTCGCCGGCGCCCGCGAAAAAGGCAAGGTGCGCTCGGAAGGCAAGGATTACGTCATGAAGGACGGAGACGTCGTGCTCTTCCGTTTCAATGTATAAATCTGTCTGGATTCATACTGCTCATTCTTCGCGCCCCGCGGCAAAATATGCCGCGGGGCGCTACATTTTTCACAAGCTTCCGAACGGCCGACAGATTTTCCGCCATTTTTCACACGGCATTTTCTCTCGTTTTTCTTGCGCGATCTCTTGCGGTATGATATAATATGCGACACAAGCAGGCGATCCGCGGTCTCCGAAGCAGATCATCCCTTCCGGAAGGATGACGCCGGACAAAGGCTGCAGACGGCTCTTTTCCGGCCCGGAAAAACTGCCACGCTTAAAAGGAGGCGGCTATGAAACGCAAATGGCTCATTGCGATACTCAGCATTTCGCTGGCATTCTTCTGCACGTTCAGCGTCGGCATCTTTTACTGGTTTCATCCGACGGAAACGATCCCGGACAATCCTTCCGCTTCCTTGCCCGAGGGACCCTCTGTCCCGGGCGACGAAGAAGATCCGCCGTCCCAAGGGAACGAGGATGAAAACAAAGGCGAAACGCCGGATCCTCCGGATGACGATCCCGATGAGACGCAGAGCGATGAGATCATAGACGAGAATGCAAGCCGGCATCTTGCATACACATTGAGTGACGACGGCGCCTCCTACTATGTATCCGGCATCGGCACCTGCACAGATACGGAGCTGATCATCTCCTCCACATATAACGGACTTCCCGTCACCCAAATTTATAATGCTGCCTTTGACGGCTGCACGCAGATCACAAGCGTGATCATTCCGGAGGGAGTGACAAGCATCAACTATAACGCTTTTCGTGGATGCAGCAACCTCTCTCACGTTTCGATCCCGGACAGCGTCACCTTCCTCAGCAATCAATCATTCACAAATTGTACTGCCTTACATGATCTGCAAATCCCTGACAGCGTAACCTATATCGGTCGATCGGTATTCGATAATACCGCCTTTTTCAACAATCCTTCGAACTGGGACGGGAGTTCCCTCTATCTGGGAAGTAATCTTGTCAAAGTGCAGCCGTCCTTCGTCGGAAGATTTTCCATCAAAGACGGAACAAAGAATATCGTCGGAAATGCTTTTGCAGCCTGCACAGAGCTTACATCCGTCAGCATTCCGGACAGCGTCGTTTCAATTGGAGAATCTTCGTTCAATGGATGCGACGATCTCTCCGATGTGACGATCCCGGATCGCGTTGCCACACTGGGAACCCGCGTCTTTGCAAACTGCAGCAGTCTTACCGAAATCACATTATCCGGTCGCATCAACTACCTCGGCTATTACTCCTTTGAAAATTGCAGCAATCTGCAACGTGTTATCATTGGGAACAGTATTTACACGATTGCGAATAATGCCTTTGTGAATTGCACATCCCTTTCAGAGATCACTCTTCCCGATCATTATGTCAACATCGGTCTCAAAGCCTTTCAAAACACCGCATATTATAACGATCCGGCGAACTGGGAGGACGGCGCTCTCTATATCGGCAACCATCTGATCGAAGCAGATCCGGCCTCCTCTTCCTATACCGTCAAAGAGGGAACATTGTCCATCGCGGGCGGCGCCTTCCGCAATCGTCAAATGCTTGCTTCTGTCCGGATCCCTGACAGCGTTGCCTATATCGGCGCCTATGCGTTTGAAAACTGCACCGCGCTCACCTCTGTCACGATCCCTGACTCTGTTACCACGATTGACAGCTATGCCTTCTCGGGATGCAGCGCGCTCAAAAACGTCACCCTTTCCGACAGGCTTACCGGCATCGGAACTTACGCCTTTTCCGGCTGCGAAAGCCTTTCTTCCATTTCCCTGCCGGAGACCCTGCAAACGATCAGAAAGGGCGCCTTTGAAGGCTGCAACGCTTTGACCGTCATCACGATCCCGCAAAGCGTCACCTCGATCGGGACGGCGGCGCTGACCTGCAGCAATCTGACACAGATCGACGTTGCCACCGATAACGCATCCTTCTGCAGCGAGGACGGCGTCCTGTTCAACAAACATAAAACGGAGCTTGTCTGTTATCCTGCGGGCAAACGCAGTTCTTCTTACTCCGTTCCGGACGGCGTCCGGGTCATCCGCGAACAGGCGTTCCGCCATGCAGCGCAACTCACGCGGATCACGATCGGGCAGGACGTCACCACCATCCGCGACGGCGCATTTTCAGGCTGCATCCGTCTCTCCGGCGTCACCATATCCAACGGTCTGCTCTCCATCCGCGACGGTGCATTTTCAGGCTGCAGCGCGCTTGTCCGCATCACGATTCCCGCGAGCGTCAATGCTTTGGGCAGCGGTCTGTTTGACGGATGTACGAGCCTTGCGCGGGTCACGTTTCACAGCACGATCGGCTGGGCAGCCGACGGACAGAGCATCGACGTCACCGATCCCGAACGCAATGTGACCTATCTGATGCAGACGTACGGCGCCTTTCCCTGGACGCGCCGCTGATCCTTCCATCAGTACCAAACCTTTCACAGTATCATTCCCCGGAACGATAAGCGCCGACGGGCAAATGCCCGTCGGCGCTCCTTTCTTTTGTGCTTAACTCTGGCCCGTGGAGACGATATCGTCATCCGCGTTGTCCTCATCCGTGTCCGCGTCGGGGCGGATCATACAGTAGTGCGGATTATGTGCATACTTTTCTGACTTCTTCATATGCTTTCCCCCGCACACAGTATGTGCCAAGGGAGAAAATTCATTCCTTATCCCGGTCGGCGTCTTTCTCGCGCTCGACCTTCTCGTCCTCTTCCGCAGACTCGCCCGCCATCTCCGCGATCGCCTCGCGCTCCCGCGCGATGCGCTCCTGTTCGCGTTCATAGGCGTCTTTATCGACGCGGTCCACATTCTCCTGTATCTTTTTCAATCCGATCACCTCCCCCTTACGGAGATAGTATAGCACGGCTTTGCCGTTTTGTCAAGCCTGATTTTCCGCGGCGATCTGTTTTTGCACTTTGGAAAACATCTCCGTCTTCTGATCGACGAGCATCTTGTCCGCGGGCATGACCTCGTAGTAGCCGCGGTTGCACATCTGCTCAAAGACCAGAAACTGCGTGTCCGCATGCTCGCCGTAGAGTTTGTACAGCTGGCGGCGCAGGGGCTTGCAGCTGCCCTCCGTGAGTGCCGTGGCATAGTAATTCATGAGCAGTTTTTCCGCGTCCAGAAGATCCTGGAGCGCGTCTTTTTCGCAGAGCATGATGTCCTTCTTCGACTGTTTCATCCCTTCCCTCCCAAAATTTTGTACAGTGCGCTGAAGCGCTGCGCGTGCGCGTCGGCGATCTCCTCCATCTCCTGCGCAAGCGCCTGATCGGTGAGCGTGTTGGCATAGACGCGCGCCTTTTTGCAGGCGATCTCCTCGCCCGTCAGCAAATGGGTGAGGACGTCCAGATCCTTTGCCGTTAAATTGGTCATAAAAAACCTCCTTTCGGGCAGTATGCGGCAAGGAGGTTTTTTTATTCAGGACATGTTATTCGTCTCGCATCTTATTCGTCTCGCGTGTTCCCCACATAATATTCACACAGGGGCGCGAGCGGACAGTGTTCGCAGTCGGGACGCCGGGAATGGCACACCCTTCTTCCGTGAAAGATGAGCCAGTGGTGCGCCCTGGACCAAAGCTCTTTGGGAATGACGGCGCACAGACCCTCCTCCACCTTTTCGGGCGTGTTGCCCTTGGCAAGCCCCAATCGGTTGGCGACGCGAAAGACATGCGTATCCACGGCGATCGCGTCCCCGTGAAAGGCGACGGCATAGACGACGTTCGCCGTCTTTCTGCCCACGCCCGCAAGCGTACGCAGCTCTTCCAGCGTGGACGGGACCTCGCCGCCGAATTTTTCCAGAATGTCGCGCGAGGCGGACAGGATATGCTGCGCCTTGTTATGATAGAAACCGCAGGAATAGATACATTTCTCCAGCTCCTCCTGCGAAAGCGTGAGCATGCTCTCCGGCGTGTTATAGCGCTCAAACAGCACGCCCGTCACCTTGTTGACGCGCTCGTCCGTGCATTGCGCGGACAGGATGACCGCGACGAGCAACTCGTACGGCGTGCGGAATTTGAGCGCGGGCGCGGCGTCGGGATACATCTTCTCGAGTGTTTTCAGGATCTCTTCGGCAGTACTCATGCTTCCGATTATAGCACAACGCGCGCGAAAAAGCAAGTCAGCAACGGACGTAAACGCCGCCGCAAGGTTTATAGTACCCGGAAAAGGACGTATATCGTCCGTCCCGGATGACGCACTTTGCCCGCGCAAGAAAGCGGACGTCCAGCTGCGCGGAAATGCCGCAGCCGCAGCCCGCTTCCTGGGGCGTTGCGACCGCCCGCGCCGGCACCCCCGCGCGCTTCAGGCGTGAGATCGCGTCCAGCGCCTGCGCCCGCGAACGAAATACCGCAAGTACGGTCATGATTCTCCCCTCCCCGTCGTATATATAAAACTATGATCTATCTCGATAATGCCGCGACGGGCGGAGAAAAGCCCGCCGCCGTCCAAAATGCCGTGCTCGCCGCCATGCAGGTATGCGCCAATCCGGGACGCAGCGGGCACGACGCCTCGCTCGCTGCCGCCGAGCGCGTGCTCGCCTGCCGCGATCTTCTCTCCGATCTCTTTGACGGCTACGGCTACGAACGCGTCGTCTTCACCAAAAACTGTACCGAGGCGCTCAATCTCATGCTTCTGGGCACCCTGCGCGCGGGAGACCATGTCGTGACGACCTGTCTCGAGCACAACTCCGTGCTGCGCCCTCTCGAGCACCTGCGCAGGACGAAGCGCGTCACCTATGACGTCGCCCCGCTGACAGACGGAAAACTGCTTCCCGAGGCCATCGCCGCTTTGGTCAGACCCGAGACAAGGGCCGTCTGCGTCACCTCCGCCTCCAACGTGACGGGAGAATGCCCCGACCTGCATGCCGTCCGCGCGCGCATCCCCGCGCGCGTCCTGCTCTTTGTGGACGGCGCGCAGGGAGCGGGGCACCTGCCGCTCCGGATGCGGGAGACGGGCATCGACGCCCTTGCCCTAGCGGGACACAAGGGACTGCACGCCATACAGGGCGCGGGGGCGCTGCTCTTTTCCGAGCGCACCATGCCCGATTCTGTCCTGTTCGGCGGGACTGGCAGCGAAAGCCACAGCCTCACCATGCCCGCGTTCTACCCCGACCGGCTGGAGAGCGGAACCCTCTCCTACCCCGCCATCTGTTCGCTGTTCGAGGGCGCGCTTCTCGTACGATCCCGCCGCAGCGAAGGAGCGCGAAAGCTCATCACACTCACGGCGCGCGTCCGCGACGCGCTTGTCGCCATGGACGGCTACCGCACCTATTTTCTGCCAAACGCCTGCGGGATCGCCGCTTTCTCGCACGCGCGTATCCCGTCCGAGACGCTTGCCGGGCTGCTCAACGAACGCGGCATCGCGGTGCGGGGCGGACTGCATTGCGCCCCCCTTGCGCACAAGGCGCTGGGGACCTTCCCCCTCGGTCTGGTGCGCGCATCCTTTTCCCCCTTTCAGGGATCGGCGGAAGCGGACGCGCTGATCGCCGCCCTTCGGGACATCGCGCTCACATCCGCTTGATCTCTTCTGCGACCTTATAGAGTTTTTTCCGCTTGCCGGCATCGAGCATAGGCGCGAACCGGGCGACGAACGCGTCGATCTGCTCGTTCGTGAGCGTTCCCGTGCGCTTGCCCTCCACGGCGCGCGCATAGATGTCGCGCAGAAGTTCTCCTTCGCTCTTGCCGTCCATCTGCGCCGCCACCGACTGCGCCTCGGCAAGGAAGTCCTGCGGCACGCCCGCGCCCGTAAAGCTTGCAAAATCTTTCATAGCCACCTCCGCTCTTCATCGTATGCGAGCAGCGGCGATCGTGTGCCTTGCACGCATGCTTTGCCTTGCCGCATAATGTGGGGCATGGAACCTTTGCTTCTTCTGTTCGCACTCATGCTCCTGCAAAAGGACGGCGACCGCAAATCATCTCTGGACCAGTTCCTGAAATTTTACCGCGAAAACCGCGACTTCATTGCCGCGGTCTTTTCCATGCAGCCGTCGCAGCGGGAGACCCCGCCGCAACCGTGCGGGGCGCAGCCAACGAAGGATTCCCGCCCGTCGCCGCAGGGAGGGCCCTCTTGCCCCGATGCGCCCCCGGCGGCGCAGGCAAAGCGTCCCGCGCCGCCGAGGGCAGAAGAAAAGGCGGCGCAAACCGCGCCGCCCGATGTGCGTATATTGGAGGAATATCTGCGCCGTGCGTCCCGTTAGGAGCAGACGCTTGCCAGCACCGCTTCCAGCATGACGTCCGTCTCGCCGGGCAGATAGGGCGCCACGACGCCGTTTGCGCCGTCGCTCTCGCGCACGCCCGTCCCGTGGATGCACTTGCCGCTGACCGGCCAGTAGATGCGCGCGACGGTGAGCTGGAACACGCCGCCCTGGGGCGAGGTGAACATGGACTGCATGACGCCCTTGCCGTAAGTCGAGCAGTCGCTCGCGCCTGCGTCTTTGCGCAGGTAGATATCCGAATAGTCGATCGCGCCGTAGTCGATCATTGCGCCGATAAGGCATTCGGACGCCGACGCGGAACCTTCATCCGCCAAGACGGTGATCTGCGAATCCTCCGTGAAATAGGCATCGTACTCGTTGCCGACCGACGTATAGTTGACGCGCATCCCGTTGCGGTACTGCGCGTATGCGACTACGGGTGTCTCGCCCTCGGCGTCCTTGACGAAATAGGAGGCGATCGCCTGCAGATCGGCGAGATACCCGCCGCCGTTGCCGCGCAGATCGAGGATGAGATCGGGCCTGCCGCGCTCTTTCATCGTCTCCATGCAGAACGCGAACTCATCCGCACACAGCCCGTCAAAGCTGTCCAGACGGATATACGCCGTGGAATCGTCCAGCCCTTCGAGCGGATCGTACGTCTCCGTAAAGACGACGTAGTCCTCCCTTTCCGGGTCGTCGCGCAGCGCGTAGGACGTCTCGCTGTCGCGATAGACGCAGTACGCCGCATGGTACACCTCCCGCTGCACGGTGTACATGCCCGCCGACGCGGCATCCTTGTCAAACCCTGCGTACAGGCAGAACTCGCCCTCCTGCGCGCTGATGAACGCCATGATCTCGTCCACGGTCCCCGTCTGCATCGCCGCGCCGACCTCGGAATAGCCCAACAAATACATGCCCTTTTTCATCCCCGCAAGCTGCGCGGGAGAATTTTCCACGACCGTGTATAGCAAAGCGGTGCCGTCCGCCTCCTCCGCGACGGAAATACCGATGCCGCGGTTGACGCCCTGGCTCTGCTCGAGAATGACGTCGTACTCATCCGCCGTATAGTAGTGGCTGAAAATATCGGGCATGACGGCGTCGTAGATGTCCGCATATACTTCGTCTACGTCGACGTCCTGATAGTGCTCGGAATCCAGGACTTCGAGCATCCATTGCAGCTCCCGGATGCGCGGATCGGTGGAATAGTAGGTCGCGAGCCAGCCGACAAGCCCGCCTACGCCCAGCAGAATGACGGCAAGCACGACGGCACAGATGCGCTTGCCGATATTTTTTTTGTGCGCGGGAGCCGACTGCTCTGCCCAAGCGCCCTTCTGCGGCCCGGTCTCCCAAAACGAACTTTCATCTCCCGAAGGCTGCTGCGGTTCTTTTTCTTCCTGTTGCATACGTTACTCCTTATGATTGCCGTGCAAGACGATAGAGCACGGACAGGACGCGGAATGTCACCGCATCCGAAAATTTTTTCAGGTCAAGCCCCGTGACGCGCTCGATCTTTTCCAGGCGGTACATGAGCGTGTTGCGGTGCATATACAGTTTGCGGCTGGTCTCCGAGACGTTGAGATCGCAGTCGAGGAACGCCTCCGCCGTTGCCGCCATCTCCCTGTCGCCGAACACTTCCTCCACGTCCCTGAGGCGGAACTGCTGCATATACTCTTCCAGCTTCCCCGCCGGCAGATCTTCGAGCATCCTGACGAGCAGATACTCCCGGTAGGAATGCACCTCGCCCGCATTGCCGAACATGCCGCCCATCCGGACGGCGGTGACAGCCTGTCCGTAAGAGAGGGCGATCTCCGAAAGCTTTGCGACCTCGCAGCCGATGCCGATGCTCGCATGCACGCCGAGCTCTTCGTACATCGACTGCCATAAAAACTGCCCGAATTCAACGGCGCTCTGGTCGGCGTCGGAAAAGCGGATGACCGCAAAGCGGGACTGATCCATGGCAACGGCGAGATCGCGCGTCTCGGAAATACATTCGTTGATCAGCTCCTCCGCTTCAGGAAGACGCTTATCCGGCACGATGTCGATCGCAGTGCAGGCGCCGTCGGGAATGGCATAGCGCGTCAGGAAGCGGAACACATCCCACTCGCTCTCCTCGCCCAGCAGAATGCCCCGCAGCCGTTCCCCCCGGTCGGGGAGAAGGCTCCTGAAATCTGCGTTGGCGACAAGATAGCGCACCAGCTTTGCCATGCGGTCCGCCTCCTCCCCGTCGCCGTCCAGATAGGCGGTGTATGTCCCGCCGGGGAGCTCCAGCGCAAACGCCGTCTGGGGCGAGGCGCCCGGACGGAGACGGACCCGAACGCCCGTCTTGTCGCAAATATCCTTCAGGATCTTTTCCAGCTGCGCGAGCGTGTGATCCATGTCCGTATTCCCCCTTGGCGTATTGTACCGATGTCTACGGAGAATTATACCATGTCTTTGTGGAAATTACAAGATATTTTTGTAAATCCTTCCGACCATGTCCGCGATTTTCATATACAGACCCGCCATGTCCGGGTTTTTTGCGGCGGCGCACAAGAAAATTCGGGCGGGACGTTGACCTTTTCTCCGTTTCATGATATAATAAGGCAAACGTGGGGGATCATCTCCCGCATCGTTCTGGAGTGAAATACACATGGGGAAAGCTCAATATCCGGTCATGCCACAAGATCATGCGGACACGGCCCCCGCGCAGGCGGGGCGCAAGACCTCCGTTGCAGGGTACCGCGTCCTTGCCGTGCTTGCCTTTTTGCTTGCCGCGGGCGGCCTGTTCATCGGGCTGCTCACGGGCAGCATGCCCTGGGTGACGACGCCCGGCACGGGCGCGCTGGCGGGCAGCCTGCTCGGCTACCTCATCGCCTATTTTCAGGAGGCGTTCTCCTCCTTCTCGGCGTTCCATACCGCGCTGTTCTCCGCAGGCGAAATACTGCCCCTTGTGGAATATGCTGCGGTCATCCTGCTGTGCCTGACGCTCGTTTTATCCCTGATCTTCCTGCTTGTCGCGCTGTTTACGCGCAAAGGCGCAAAGGGATGTGCGCTCGCATCCTCCGTGCTCGTTCTGATCGTGTACGCCATGTTCTTCGCGCTGTGGGCCTGCACGCTCACCCTCTCCGGGAGCAAAACGCCCCTTCCCATCTTCGGCGGATCGGACATGGGCACCGGCTGCATCGCGATCGCCATGCTGATCGCGCTCTTCGCGGCGGATGTCGTACGCAAGCGGGCGGCAGCGCTGCTCGATCTGGGGTGCGTCCTCCTGCTGGCGGCGACTGTGTTCGCGCTCATCTACCCCGGTTCCCTGATGCTGACGGCTGACGTCAGCTACGCGCGCCTCGGGCAGGACGCTTTTGTCAACATTGCGGCATATGTCGTCGCGCTGCTCGTCATCTATAACCTTCTGCACGCAGCGCTCAACTTCGGTACGCGGGGCTGCTATGTCCTTGACTGCATCCGTTACTGCCTGCTGTTCGCGGCGGCGATCGTGTTCATCGTTGCACTTGGCGTCAGGCACGGCGCGGATGCGCTCTTTTCCGCCGCCAACCTCCCGCCCCTCATCCTCGCCGCCGTCGCGCCGCTCACCGCAGGCCTCGCTTCGCTGATCGCGGCGATCCTGCGCCATACGAAGCGCGCAAATGCGAAAGAGACCGCGCGCCTGCAAGCTGCCGTGGCAGCGGAACAGGCACAGCAGCAATCGCAGCAGCAACCCGTGGCGCCCGTGTACACCATGCCCGTGTTTGCCATGCCCATGACCATGCCGCAGCAATCCGCCGTGTCCGCGCCCGAGCCGCAGCCGGCGACCGCACCCGCGCCTGCCCTTGCCGCCGCAGAGGAGCCGCCCATGTCCGCCTTTGAACGCGACATGATCGCGCTTGCGTCCGCACCCGCCAATGAAAGCACGCAGACGTTTACAAGCACGGCGGCTTACCCCTATACCTCCGCCTACCAGCCGGCGCCGCAGCCCGCCATGCCCATGCCGCAAATGACCATGTCTCAAATGACCATGTCGCCGACTGCCGCGTCCCTTCCGGGCGCTGCAGCGATGCAGCAAAACGCCGCGGCAGACCATTCCGCCGCGCCAATCAACGGCGGGCAAAACCGGCTTTCCTACATGAGCGCCGCGCAGCCCCTTCCCGTCATCGATCCGACGCCCTACATCTACGACGCGTTCATCAGCTCCCTGACGCCGCAGGAAAAAAATGAATTCGGCGACCTGTTCATCGCCAACAAATACGGAGATCTGAATTATCTGCCCCCTTATATCATCGGAGGCGACAACATTGCATTTTTCAAAAAGATCTTCATCTATCTCGGAAAATTCCGCGATCACATCTCCGCTCCGCTGCTCAATAAACTTTACCTCTATGTGAGCGGACTGAAGTAAAGACATCCGGCACCGTTCCGATGCCGGATGCCGGACAAAATGCCGCGCCCGCAGCGATCGCTGCGGGCGCGGCACATTTCGGCATGTTTTTTGCTGCGAAAGTCCCCGTTCGGCGAACAGGGATCCTGTATTGTTCAGCGGATACGGATGACGACGCAGATGCCGTCTGTCTCGCTGTAGCTGCACGAGGCGGAGAGAGCGTCTACCAGAAACAGCCCCCTGCCGCATTCGGCGTTCACATCCGAACATGCGGGTTTTTCAGGCGGACGAAAACTGCTGCCGCTGCGCACGCGGATGACGACTTCGTCCGCCTGCATTTCGGCAGTAAAGAGCGCATGCCCGCCGCCGTGGCGGAGCGCATTGATGAGCAGTTCGTTGGCGACCAGTTTGCAGTCAAAGACCGCGTTCTCGGGAACGGACTGTGCCTCGAGCGCACTGCACATACTCTCGAGCGCCGCTCTGAGCGCCCGAATATCGTCCACTTGAAACTTCATTTATCCCACCATCGATTTCTTCAGGGTCTCCCGCAGTTTCTGCAAGATCTTGCGTTCCATGCGCGAGACGTTCATCTGTGAGACCCCCATTTTTTTTGCCGTCTCCATCTGCGAGAGCTCCTGTACGAAGCGATAGTGCACGAGCTTCCTCTCCTCCGGCTCCAGCATCTTCAGCGCCGATTCCAGGGCGTCCCTGTCCTCGATGTCCTCGAACACATCGCTGTCCGCGGGCAGGACGTCATGCAGACTCATGCCGTCCTCCTCGCGCTCGACGGGCGTATCCAGCGAGACGACGCCGCCCGCATCCGAACAGCGCAAAACCTCTTCCTCGCTGACCCCGAGCTTTTGGGCAAGCTCCGCAGCCGTCGGTTTTCTGCCGTTTTCGGCAAAAAACTCCTCCGAGGCGCGCTTGATGCCCACCCTGAGCTCGCTGACTTTTCTGGGCAGGTGTACGAGGCGCGAGCGGTCGCGGAAGTAGTTTTTGATCTCTCCCGTGATCGTCGGCGTGATGAATGTGGAAAATTTCAGCCCTTTCCTCTCGTCGAATCGGTCTACGCCGCGGATGAGCGCCAAAGACGCCACCTGATAGAGATCGTCATAGTCCACGCCCCGCCCGACGAACTTCTTCGCTAAAACGGACGCGATATACAGGTACTTTTCGACGATCTGATTGCGCAGCGCGACGTCCCCCGTTTCGCGGTATTTGCGGAACAGTTCTTCTTCGTTCATGCCTGCGACCCGAATACGAAACTGATGCAGCCCTCTGCCTCGCGCGTCGAAACGCTCTCGGCAAGCGCATTGAGAAGGGCGAGCGCGATCTCGTCCTCGTCGGTGAGCGCAAGATCGGCGCTTCCTTCCGTTCCCTGCACGCGCACGTCGATGCCCCGATCGCACGCCGTAAAGTGCACGTCGGCAGCCGTAAAGCCGCGGCGCATGAGCAGCAGGAGGCTCTCGGTGACGCACACCTTGCAGTCCTCGCCACCGTCGTAGGAAAGCCCCGCAACGGCGCACACCCCGCCCGTCGCAAGGCGGACGGTCGTCATCATCTCCCGCCTGAGCGGGAGGGAAAGGCAAAGATATTCCTTCATCCCTCTATCTCCATGATCGTATCGAGCGCACAGATGACGAACAGCTTTTTCAGACGCGGCTGCAATTTCTTGAGACGCAGCGTGTGTCCGTCCGTCTTGGCGCACTTCAACAGCTTCACGAAGGTCCCGAGCGTCGTGGAATCGATGAACGAGAGCTTTTCGCAGTCGAAGGTGATGTCCGAAGGGTTGCTTTGATACAGCGCCTTGACCTCCGCATAGAAGTCGTCGGCATTTTCCGCGGCGATCTCGCCTGAGAGCGCCACGACAATGTCGGGCTTGATTTGCAGCACTTTGATTTCCTGCATAATTTCCTCCGCCGCAGCGACGCGCGTCCGCATGAGACGAGCGTACCTGCGGTATTTTTCTGATTTATATGTACCACCTTTTCGGGCGGTTTCAAACACGGTCTACAAAATTTCGGCAAGGCTTGCAAGCACCAGATCGGGCTTGTCCGGAAAATTGCGCATGGACGTTTGCGTCGTCTCGCCCGAGAGGACCAGAAGCGCCCTCATGCCGTTTGCATTTCCGAAGCGGATATCGGTGTGCATCCTGTCCCCGACCATGCAGGTGCGCGCGGCGGGGACGCGGTACTTTTGCGCAATGCACGCGCCCATGACAGTAAAGGGCTTGCCGCAGATGACGTCCGGACGCCGCCCCGAGGAGCGCTCGAACAGCGCGAGGAAGGAGCCGACGTCGGGCATGGGTACGCCGTCCGTCGGGCAGACGTCGTCGGGATGCGTCGCGATGAATGCCGCGCCCGTCGCAAGAAATTCGTTGAACTTCTTCATCTTCGCAAACGTGAGCTGCGTATCGTAGGCGAGCAGGCAGACATCGGGGCTTTCCTCGGTGAGCCGCACACCCTGCGCTCGCAGCTCCTCTTTTACGGCGTCCGTCGCGAGGACATACGCCTTCTCTCCCGCATGGTGCGCGCCGAGATAGGTCGCCGCGGCGTGCGCCGAGGTATACACGTCATCCTCCGCCCCGAACAGCCCGAGACGGGTGAGCTTTTCGACGTACTCTTCCCGCGTGCGCGAGGAGTTGTTCGTGAGATAGACGAGCCGCTTGCCCATGGCGCGCAGCCCTTGCAGCGCCTCTTTTACCCCCGGAATGGGCGTGTCGCTCAGATACACCGTGCCGTCCAGATCGAGCAAAAACAGGTCGGTTCCCTTCAGCAGTTCTTCCTTGGTCATGACCACTCCAAAAGCCCGAAGTCGCGCAGGACGGCGCACAGTCCGTCGGGCGCGTGCTCGGGCAGAATTTTGAGTTTTTCAAGGGCGGGCGAAGCGGAAAAATGCCCGTCCAATGCGCGCATGGCTGCAAGCTGCGCCTGTTTCGCCGCGCGGATGTGGCGCATCTGCGTGAGAAGTTCGCCGCGGGCGCGCTCCAGACTGAGCGCGCGCGAAGCATACCCCGCCGCCGTGGGCAGATGCAGATCCGCATATTTTGTCCCCGCTCTCTGCGCGCGCCCGGCATAGTCCGGGACCATATACCGCCGCGGAACGCCGCGCTCCAAAAAGGCAGTATAGAGTGCGGAGAGCGTCAGAAATGCCGTCGCCGCGGGATAGCGGTGCTCGCCGCACAGGGACGCCAATGTGGCGCCCTCCCCCACGGGCGCGCCGTCTGCCTCCAGCTGTCGCAGGCGCGCGTTTGCCGTGACGACCGCCGCAGGAGCAAGCTCGCCCCGCACGGGCTCGGCGATGGAAAATGCCTCCTCGTACGACGCGCCGCCCCACTGTTTGCGGCAGATCATACCGAGCGCGTGCGCCTCAAAGAGCGCGAGGCGGGCAAGGAGCAGCCGCGCATAGCCGTCGGCGAGCGTTTCGCTCATGCAGGAGAGATCGGCGACGACATGCGCCTGAGAGAGCGGGACGTCGAGCGCATTCTCTCCCAGCCGCACGCGGGCGCGGGTATTCCAAGCCCCGTCCAGCGCGGCATGCCGCGGAAACACCGTGCAGGAAATCCGTCGGACGTGCGCAAAAAATCGAGCCGCTTCCAGCGCGTCCTGCCCGCCCGAGACGAGCACCTGCTGCACTTCGGGCAGGGCAAAGAGCGCGAGCGCGTCCCCCTCCCACAGCATGCAGAGCGTGTGCTCCGAACGCGCCGCGGGCACAAATTGCGAAAAGGTAGTGCTGTCCGAAAGAATGAGCGTCCTGCCGCTGTGCGCGGCGAGCGCGTGTTCCATGCCTTCGCGGAGGGTAGAGAGCAACAGCCCGTCCTCTCCGTCCTCCCCGCCAGTCGCGGGATTTGTCTTTGGTACGGAAAGGTCGAGCCGCATGAGGTCTCCTCCCTATGATAAGATGGTATGCAGTTGTGAAAGGAGCGCGTCGTTTTCCTCCGGCGTTCCCACCGTGATGCGCACAAAATCGCGCAGGACGGGTTTCTCCCAGTAGCGGACGAGCACACCCGCCTGTCTGAGCCGTGTGTAAATTTCGCCGCCGCTCACCTTGGCGCGGCCTGCAAACAGGAAGTTGGAACGGCTTTCGGGCACCGTGAAGCCCATGGAAAGAAGCGCCGCGCGTACGCGCTCCCGTTCGGAGACGACGCGCGCCGTCACCTCGGCGTAGTACGCCTTATCCTCGATCGCCGCCGTGCAGACCGCCTCGGCGACCATATCCACGGGGTAGGAGTTGAAGCAGTCCTTCATGCGCGTGAGCCCGTCGATGAGCACCGCATCTCCCACGGCGTACCCGCAGCGGATGCCCGCCAAGGAGTAGCTCTTGGAGAAGGTCTTGACGACGAGGACATTGGGATATTTCCCGGTGAGCGGCACGCAGCTCTCGCCGAAGAAGTCCATGTACGCCTCGTCCAGAACGACGAGTTTTTCTGGGACGGACGCGACAAAGCGCTCCATCTCCGCGCGCCCGATCCCCACGCCCGTGGGCGCGTTGGGGTTGGCGATATAGTAGCCCTGACAATCTGCCGCCTGCATCGCGGCAAGGTCGAAGGTAAAGTCCGCTCTGAGCGGCACGATTTTGGTGGGAATGCCGAAAAACGCCGCAAAGACCTCGTAGAAGGAATAGGTGAGATCGGCAAAGCACGCACCCGCGCCGTCCCCGTCGAAGAAGGCGGGAAAGGAGAGCGCGAGCACTTCGTCCGAGCCGTTGCCGCAAAAGACGTTCTCCGCGCCGACCCCCTCCGCTGCAGCGATCGCGGCGCGCAGTTTGCCCGCATCGGGGCGCGGATAGCGCCGCAAATCTTCCGTCTCAAGCGTGCGCAACACTTCCGCGACGCGCGGCGAGGGCGGATAGGGATTTTCGTTGGTGTTGAGTTTGATGTAGCGGCGCTCCTTGGGCTGTTCGCCCGCCGTATAGGGGACGATGCCGCGCGCCTTTTTGCTCAAAAAATCCATGGTCGCCTCTTATTATACTACACGGCATCCAAAAAGTCAACGGGCCATGCAAAGTTCGATCGCGTTGACGGCGTACCCGAGCGCGATGCCGAGCACGAGCATGAACGCGACGATGGCAAGCGTGCGCTTCCACGCTTTGAGATTGCGGAAGAGAACGAGATACCCGAGCCCCGCATTGACGATGAGCCCCGCGAGACAGCTCCCGAAGGAGATGCCGCCCATTGCATACACTTCGGCGAGGATGACGGACGAGGCGCAGTTGGGCACCAGCCCCAGCACCGAGCAGATGAGCGGCTGATACCAGTACCCGCTCCCCTGCAAAAAGCCGATGACGGTCTCCTCCCCCACCCAGAGAAAGAGCAGGTTAAAGACGACGTTGACGAGCAGGATGAACGCCGCGACTTCTAGCGCGTGCCGAAGGGGCGAAAAGAGATAGAGCGAGAGCGCGCTCCACTTGCCGTGCTTGTGCTCGCAGGCGACGAATTCGCCCTCGCCGTGATCATGACCGTCATCGCCGTGGTCATCGCCGTCAAAGACATGGTCTTCGCAGGCATGGGCATGGCCGTGATCGTCATGGTCATGCGCATGCCCGCCATGTCCGGAATGGGAATGGACGTGTTCGTGTCCGTGCACATCTTCAGGCATCGGAAGCGGATTTGCCGCGTCTCCCCTTTTCCGCCTTGCGATGAAGTCCGCAAGATACCCGATCCCGGCGCCGAGAACGAGCTTGATCCCGCACATCGAGAGGATCGAGAGCGCCTTTTCCGCCCAGGGCATATCGGAGAGGAGCAGGACGAGGAAAGCCTCGTCGCTGGTCGTGATAAAGACGGCGAGAAGCGTTCCGAGCGTGACGTACTTCCTCTCGTACAGCTTTGCCGCCATGACGGAGAAGCCGCACATGGGCACAAGCCCCGTTGCACCGCCGACGAGCGGCCCGACCTTGCCCGAGAGCGCGCCGGAGGCGCGCCCGATGCGGGTATTGTGCTCCATCAGTTCGATGAGGATATATAACAGCAG
>CALVWM010000025.1 GCA_944367185.1 uncultured Clostridia bacterium
ACGATTGACGGCAATACCGCCGCGTCGCACGTCGCATACGCCTTTTCGGAAGTAGCGGCGATCTACCCCATCACGCCGTCCTCCCCCATGGCGGAGTCCGCGGATGAATGGGCAACCCAAGGCAGAGTCAATATGTGGGGACAGAAGCTCCGCATTGCAGAGATGCAGTCCGAGGGCGGCGCTGCGGGCGCCGTGCACGGCTCGCTCTCCGCAGGCGCGCTCACCACGACCTACACCGCATCGCAGGGACTTCTTCTGATGATCCCCAACATGTACAAGATCTCGGGCGAGCTGCTTCCCATGGTTATGCACGTCTCGGCGCGCGCGCTCGCTGCGCACTCGCTCAACATCTTCGGCGACCATCAGGACGTCATGGCCTGCCGCCAGACAGGCTTTGCGATGATCGCAGGCTGCTCGGTGCAGGAGGTCATGGACCTTGCGCTCGTCGCACACCTCTCCACCCTGCGCGCACGCGTCCCCTTCATCAACTTCTTCGACGGCTTCCGTACCTCGCACGAGGTCTCCAAGATCGACGTCATCTCCTATGAGGAAATGAAGGCGATCTTCGACAAGAAGGGACTTGACAAGGACGTTGCGGAATTCCGCGCACGCGCACTCAATCCCGAACATCCCCTTCAGCGCGGTACCGCGCAGAACGGCGATACCTACTTCCAGAACCGCGAGACGGCGAACAGCTACTACAACGCAACGCCCGCGATCGTGCAGGAGATGATGGACGAAGTGAGCGCGCTCACGGGCAGAAGCTATCACCTGTTCGACTACGTCGGCGCGCCCGATGCGGAGGAAGTCATCGTCATCATGGGTTCGGGCGCTGAGACGGTGGAGGAGTCCATCAACAAGCTCAACGCACAGGGCAAGAAGTACGGCCTCATCAAGGTCCGCCTGTATCGCCCCTTCGTCACCGACGCATTCGTCGCAGCCATCCCCGCGACCTGCAAGAAAATCGCCGTCCTCGACAGGACCAAGGAGCCCGGATCTCTGGGCGAGCCTCTGTACCTGGACGTCTGCACGGCGCTGCTTGAAAAGGGCATGAAGGACATCGACGTCGTCGGCGGCAGATACGGCCTCGGCTCCAAGGAGTTCAACCCCTCCATGGTGCTCTCCGTCTACAAGAACCTGGAGCAGGACAAGCCCAAGAATCACTTCACCGTGGGTATCTACGAGGATGTCACGAACACCTCGCTCGACTTCTCCGAGAAGTTCGACGCGGCGCCCGCAGGCTCGACGAGCTGCAAGTTCTACGGCCTCGGTTCGGACGGTACGGTCGGCGCGAACAAGAACTCCATCAAGATCATCGGCGATCACACCGATATGTATGCGCAGGCATACTTCTTCTATGACTCCAAGAAGTCGGGCGGCATCACTGTCTCCCACCTTCGTTTCGGCAAGACGCCCATCCAGAGCGAATACCTCATCGATGCGGCGGACTTCATCGCCTGCCACAACCCCTCCTACGTCATCCGCTATGACATGGTCAGCGACCTGAAAGACGGCGGCTCCTTCCTTCTGAATGCTCCCTGGACGACCGTCGAGGAACTCGAGGTCAACCTGCCCGCAAAGGTCAAGAACATGCTCGCCAAGAAGCACGCGAAGCTTTACGTCATCGACGCGATCTCCGTCGCCGGCAAGCTGGGTCTGGGCGGCAGGACCAACACCATTTTGCAGTCGGCATTCTTCCTCATCAACGAGCAGATCATGCCCTATACCGAGGCAGTCGACCTGATGAAGAAGATGGCGTACAAGTCCTTTGCAAGAAAGGGCGACGCGGTCGTGCAGATGAACTATGCCGCGATCGACTCCGCAAAGGAAAACCTCGTTAAGATCGACATCCCCGCTTCGTGGGAGACGACGACCGAAGGCGCGGAGATGATCAAGCTCGCGGACAACGACTACTTCAAGAGCGTCATCGCGCCCATCCTTGCGCTCGAAGGCGACAAGCTTCCTTCCTCCGCGTTCAACGCAGACGGTTCCGTGCCCACGGGGACCACGAAGTTCGAAAAGCGCGGCGTTGCCGTCAAGGTGCCCAAGTGGATCAAGGAAAACTGTGTACAGTGCAACCAGTGCTCCTTCGTCTGCCCGCACGCCTGCATCCGTCCCGCACTCGTAGCGGCTGATGCAGAGAAGCCTGCTTCCTTCGACACCAAGCCCGCAACCGGCATCAAGGGATATGAGTTCCGCATGCAGGTCTCCCCGCTCGACTGTATGGGCTGCGGCGTCTGCGCAGACGTCTGCCCCGGCATGAAGGGCAACAAGGCGCTCGTCATGACGCCTTTCGCAGATCTGGAAGTCGTCGAGGCAGAGAACTGGAACTATGCCGTCGACCTGCCCGAAGTCGACCTGTCCGAGGTCAAGATGGCAGACGTCAAGAAGAGCCAGTTCACGCCTTCCCTGTTTGAGTTCTCCGGCGCATGCGCAGGCTGCGGCGAGACCCCTTACGTCAAGGTCGTCACCCAACTGTTCGGCGATCGCATGATCATCGCGAACGCGACGGGCTGCTCCTCCATCTACGGCGGCTCCTCCCCTACCTGCCCCTACACGGTCAACAAGCAGGGTCACGGTCCCGCATGGGCAAACTCCCTGTTCGAGGACAACGCGGAGTTCGGCTACGGCATGAACCTTGCATACAAGGCACGTCGCGCCGCACTCAAGGATAAGGTCACCAAACTTGCCGAGCTTTGGAAGGACTATGAAGAAGGCAAGGCTGCCTGCGAGGCATGGATCAACGGCATGGACGATGCCGAAGCAAGCAAGGCGGCTGCCGCGGCGCTCGTAAAGTGCTGCGAATCGTGCAAAGATTGCGGCTGCGAGTGCGATGCGCTTTGCAAGGAAGTGCTTGCGGACAAGGACTGCCTCGTCAAGAAGTCCTTCTGGATCATCGGCGGCGACGGCTGGGCATACGATATCGGCTACGGCGGACTTGACCACGTTCTGGCAAGCGGCGAGGACGTCAACGTACTCGTTCTGGACACCGAGGTCTATTCCAACACGGGCGGACAGGCTTCTAAGTCCACGCCCATCGGCGCGGTCGCGAAGTTCGCTTCCTCCGGTAAGCGCGTCAAGAAGAAGGACCTGGGCATGATCGCGGCAAGCTACGGCTATGTGTACGTCGCGCAGTGCGCGATGGGTTCGGACAAGAACCAGCTCGTCAAGGCGCTGAAGGAAGCAGAAGCTTACCACGGTCCTTCCCTCATCATCTGCTACGCGCCCTGCATCAACCACGGCATCAACATGAGCAAGTCCCAGTCGGAGGAGAAGGCAGCGGTCGATTGCGGCTACTGGCAGCTCTACCGCTACAACCCCGAACTTGCGGCAAAGGGCGAGAACCCCTTCACGCTCGATTCCAAGGATCCTACGGGCGACTACCAGGCATTCATTCTCGGCGAGACGCGCTACGCTTCCCTCAAGAAGACGCAGCCCGCCGTTGCCGAAGAGCTCTTCAAGAAGACGGAAGAGTCCTCCAAGGAGCGCCTTGCAGGCTACAAGAGAATGGCAGGCAAGGAGTAAGCGGCTTTCATAAGAGCAGACAAAAAGAGCGGTCACAGGCCGCTCTTTTTTCGTGCGCCGTATAATTGACACGATGAAAACCGATAAGAAATCGTAGCTTCCGACTCAGGGAAAACAAGACTGTAAAGGATACGCATGTTTGCTCGCACGTTTTCATATGCCGATACACCCGGCATACGCAATCGATTTTTGCAACGCAGTGACATGCAGCGCGGCGCCGCCCGTACGGGCGGCGCCGCGCTGCATAAATGCTTACTGCACATTATCCTCTTTGATCAGAACTTCATGACGCCGCAATATCTCCTCACAACGCCTCTCTTTTGCATCGCCGATCGTCTCGTTATGGGCACGGATCGCGCGATTCTTCTCTCCCTGCTTTCTCTTGATCACGACGTAAAATACCCATGACAAAATGAGAAACAATATAGCTGCCGCGAGCAGGAGCGACGACGCCAGGATCATATTTTCCGGCATGCTCTCGGCAATTGTTGCGACAAGCGCGATCGCGAAAACGACGATCAGGATCACAGAGACGATCGTACGACGCTTGGGCGGTTCCGGCTCGTAAACGTATTCATAAGCCCCTCAGGCGTCTCATAAAATTCCTGTTCTAAGCGCGCGATCTCGGGATAGTTTTTGGAAGACTGATCGCGCGAGAAGCGCATGGACAAAAAGTGCACGACATTCGTCCGCGTCTGAACCGTCACCTGCTGTTTGCCGCTCGATCCCGTAAAACCTTGCATAAATCCGCCTAAAAGTCCGCCACCATAGACAGTTTCCTTCCCATGGACACCTACCAATTCCTCGCTTTCGTTATAAATTTCGCGCGAATCTTCCAGCTTCCAGCCAAATGTCTCCATCTCCTGAATACATTCGGCTTCATCCTCAGGACTCACCCGTAGTGTCTTGTATTCCTTCATATTTTCCTCCTTCTGCTTGGATATTTTCATTATATCAAGTCTTATAAGACTTGCCAAGTCTTTTTCGACTTGATTTTCGTATAATATTTGTATGATATTCGGAGAAAGACTGAAAGAATTGCGCATGGCGCACAATATGAGTCAAATGGATCTTGCAAATGCACTCGGCATCAGCCAATCGGCAATCGCAAAATGGGAGCTGCATAAGACGGAGCCAACCGCCTCTGCAATCATCGCGATCGCAAAATTTTTTGACGAAAGCGCAGACTACTTACTCGGACTCAATGAATAAAAAAGTATGAAAAAGGGACGCCGCAGCGGGCGTCCCTTTGGTTTCGTTTGGGAAAGTTATTCCTCATCTTCTTCCGAGGCTCCTGTCTCCTCGGGAGAAACAGAAGCGGGTTGCGCAGCCGCCGTGTTCATGCGCTGCATGAATGCTTCCATGATCTGTTGCTGCCAGATCTGCAGATACTGCAATGTTTCTTGGCATTGCTGCAACTTCCCCGCAATTTGCTCCGCCTGTCTGTCGTATTCCGCTACAATACGCCCCTCAAGCTCACCGATCTCATGGATTTCTCTCTCAAGCCGGGAATGAATGTAGCGCTCCTCTTTTCGGATCCCCAGGAAAAAGACCGCAAGCAAGATCAGATAAACGCCCGTCTGCAAGAACAGGAGCCCGGACAGCCAATCTCCCACAGCTGCGATCGCGGCAATGCCGACGATTACCGATAGTCCCGCAAAAATGAAGATCCAGACGGCAGGTGTGCTGTGCCGAACATCGTAATACCTCGCCGCAACGGCATTGCGCAAAAAATTGATGTGCCCTATCGTCTTGACAAGCATCACGACGAATAAGACGAAAAGCACCACCAAAAATGCAGGGATACCCGTCATGACGGCGAGAAACTCGGCAAGCAGGCCGTGTTGCAGATCGTTCATGCTGATCCCCGCCTGCGCGATGGTATTCTCCAGCAAAATCATCATGTCGTCGGGGATCCCCGAGCTGCTCTGGGAATAGTTCAGGTACAGCCCGAAGAAGAAGGCGACGAATCCCATCACGATGCACAAAGCAATGCAAAAAATGACCATGCAGATGAGAAACGCCCCTAATCCTCGCATTTTATCGGCTGTAAACGTCTTTTTTGCCAGGAAGAGCCGCCATGAGACGATCGCGGATACAAGCGAACATACCGTGACGGGCGCCCATACAAAAAGCACACTCAAGGGCTCATACGCGGGTTGAGACTGCCGCTGCAACAGCATGACCCATAATGCAATAAACAGCATCAGGAAAATACATGTCATCACAATGCTTGCTGCAAAAAATGCTGACGCATGAAGCCGTTCCGAAACGACATCCGTGACCATCGACTTTAATTCTGTGAGATACTTTTTACGCTTGAGCCGCTCCTTCAAGAGCTTCCCGAGTGCATCCCCCGAATGTTCGATCTGCTTCTCCATCAGACTATCCCTGAATCAATTTTTTCTGACAATCTCCGGTCATATTCGTTGTTCTATTCCGGACGATTACTCCTCGCCTTCTTCCGAAGCCGCGATCTCCTCTGCGGGCTCTTCCGCGGGAGAAGGTTCTTCCACAGGAGCGGGTTCCTCGGCGGGAGCAGGCTCCTCAGCGGGAGCGGGTTCCTCGACAGGAGCGGGTTCCTCGACAGGAGCGGGTTCCTTGACAGGAGCGGGTTCCTCAGCGGGAGCAGGCTCCTCAGCGGGAGCAGGCTCCTCAGAGGGAGCGGGTTCCTCGGCAGGAGCGGGTTCCTCGACAGGAGCGGGTTTCTCGGCAGGAGCGGGTTCCTCGGCGGGAGCGGGCGCTTCGGCGGGAGCGGGTGCGGGCGTCTCAACAGGCGCGCTCGCAGGCTCAGGGGCAGGAGCGGGAGCGGCATGGTTGTTCATGGAAGCCGCTGCGTTGCTCATCATCTGCATCATCATGGCCTGCATGATCTGCTGCTGTTGCTCGTGCAGCTGCTGCTCTTCTTCCTTGCGCTTCTGCTTTTCGACCATCTCCTGCTGGGCAAGTTTGCGCTGTTCCTGCGAGATCTGCTCATCCAGCGCGGTCATCGCCTCATCCTCGCGCCTGATCTCGACCACGTTCGCCTTCTGCGCGTTCTGAATGTTGAGGAATACGACCGCAAGCAGAATGAGATACAGTCCCGTGCAGAGGCTGAGCAGTCCGCTGGACCAGGAAATGACAAATCCGCCGAAGCCGCCGATGACGGTCAGACCGCCGAAGATGAAGGACAACACATAAGGCGCCTTATGTAACGTATTATAGCTCTCCGACGCGATCGCGCTTCTGAGAAACCTGAGGTGCTTGGACGCCTTGGTAAAGGTCAACGTGTAGCAGATGGCAAACACCACCAGAACCGCCGCCACCACGACAAGCGTGATCATGACCGAAGCGTCGATGCTGTGCAGAAGATCGGAAATTTCAGGCGTCACTTCCGTTCCGCTTTCGGCAAGGATCTGCTCGATCTGCGCGATCATCTCTGCCGTCAGTCCGCCGGTTTCCCCGAGCGCCGCTGCCAGCATGACGAGAATAATGGCAGCGATCACCGCCAATATGCACATAAGAACACCGGCGACAGCCATGAGAACGATATAGGCAGCAGCGCCCTTGGTCGTACCTGCATTCAGCGAATCGCGCGCGGCGTACATCTTCCACGACACGACTGCGGCGACGATCGCGCAGATCGCGGAAATCGCATTGCCGATCAGACTGCTGATCATCGGCAAGCCCGTATTGTTGATCAGGTCATTGACGACAGCCACCAGGTTGATGACGGCGATGACCGTGATCATGATCGCGACGATCAGGAACGGGGCGGAGTGAAACTTCTCGGCGATGATCCCCTTTGTCCTGCCGCGCAGCTCCGCATGGCGCTTTGCATGTTTGTTGCGCTCATCAAGGAGCCGGGACAGCGTCTCAGAGCCCGATACAGATCCCATATTGATATTCTCCATACAACTCTCCTCTTTTATAATAGAAATTTATTACAATTATACAACAGCGGTCGTACATTGTCAACCGGCTAACCAGCTATCCGGGCAAGATTTTCAGAAAAATCAGGACGCGGCGATGCGCCCCTGCACGTTCCGCGCATGGCAGCCGCAGAATTTCTATTCATGGAGCGAAACCGCGATCTCATCCACTTCCCTGCGGGAGGGCATGGAAATCTGCGCCCCGCGGCGGGTGACGCTCACGCCCGCGCAGAGAGAGGCAAATTTTGCCGCCTCTGCAATGCCTGCACCCTCGGCAAGGCGGACGGCGAGCGCGCCGCAGAAGGTATCGCCCGCGGCGGTCGTATCGACCGCTTTGCCCACATGGACGCACGCAACGGGCATGATGCCGTCCTGCCCGCAGTAGAGCGAGCCGTGCGCACCGCACGTTGCAAGCACGGCGCCCGCGCCCATGGCAAGCAGCTTCCGACAGCCCTCCTCTCCCCTCTCTTCGCCCGTAAGAATGGCAAGCTCCGTCTCGTTGGGCGTGATGAGGTCGGCAAGCGGGACAAGTTCTTGCGCCTCCCTGACGGCGGGCGCGGGATTGAAAACCGTGAACAGCCCGCGCGCCCTTGCCGTCTTCAGCGCATAGCGCACGACCTCCAAGGGCGTCTCCAACTGGGTCATGAAGATATCCCCCGCTTCCGCCGACGCGAGCAGGGCATCGACGTCCGTGCCCTCCGCTTCCCCGTTCGCGCCGCGATCGAGGACGATGCGGTTGTCGCCGTCCGAAAGGAGGATGACCGCCACTCCCGTGCCGCGCGCCGTCCTGCGGACGTGCGAGACATCCGCGCCCGCCTTTTGCAGGCTTGTAAGCAGCATGTCGCCGAACGGGTCCTCTCCGACGCAGCCCGCCATGTGCACCCTTCCGCCCAGGTTGGCGGCGGCATATGCCTGATTGGCGCCCTTTCCGCCCGCCGTGAGCATGAAGTCGCTTCCCGTGAGCGTCTCACCCGCCTTGGGCAGATATGGCGCGCGGATGGTGAGATCGGCATTGAGGCTTCCGAATAAATAAATGCGTTTCATAGCCCCATTATACCACTCCGCTTGCACGATGTAAAGGGACATTTTCATGAGGCAACGGACATATTTTGCCATAAAGAAGACGCGGCGGATAAAAAGAACGTGCGCGAACAAGAAAGAACGCGCCTTTTTGCCGCGGATATGATATAATCAAGGCAAAAGGAGGCGCGCCATGGAATTCAAGGCAAAGCTCAAATCATTGCGCACGCAAAAAGGCATCACGCAGCAGGAACTTGCCGACATCGTCTTTACCAGCCGCAGCACGGTGGCGAAGTGGGAAAATGGGCTGAGCATCCCCAACGAACAGTCTTTGCAGCTGCTCGCCGACTACTTCGGCGTGGAGCGATCAGAGCTCATCGGCGATGCGGCAGTCGAGACGACGTACGTCAAAAAGAATGCCGTCATCTCCCGCTCCAAAAAAATTATCCTCTGGCTTGCGATCGCCTGCGTCCTGCTCGTTGCCGCCGTCATCGCCGTCGCCGCTACCTTCTCCGCGGAAGAACAGCCCGTCGGCGGGAGCACGCCGCGCGTCGTGGGCGCTCAAGGCAACCTGACAGAGGAGATGCAGGACTTTGGGGACTACGACGCCGAAGGCGTGCCCCGGGATGAGAACGGCGTCTGCACGCTCACGGTCGGCGAGACGTACACGCTGTTCGTCGCGCCCATTTTGACCGGCGGGAGCAGAGATGCCATGTTCGACGGTGTGGGGATCAGCCTCTTTTATGA
Organism: uncultured Clostridia bacterium; assembly: GCA_944367185.1. Lineage (GTDB taxonomy): Bacteria > Bacillota > Clostridia > Christensenellales > Borkfalkiaceae > Gallimonas. The sequence goes on from CALVWM010000025.1 coordinate 9,204, forward strand.
TGAGACGGCATTTGCGATCGAATATGCCTTCCCGCCCGACGAGGGCGATCCGTTGATCCCGCCCTACTTCTCCGTCTCGGTGTTAAAGCCCCTCTCCTACGCCGCCATCGTGATCGAGGTAGACGAATTTACCGATACGCTCGTCATCTGCGCGGAATAAACGACATATCAATATAACATGCGCGCCGCCCGAACGGGCGGCGCGCAATGTTATGCCTGAATTTTTGCAAGTGGGAAGGAGAGCGTAAAGCACACGGCAGGGCGGGAGCTGCCGATCAGCTGCGCCGTCAGCGCGCCGCCCATCCGTTCCGTGAGCTCCTTTGCGATCGTGAGCCCCAGCCCCGTTCCGCCGCCCGCCCTTGTCGCGTCGCCCGTATAAAATCTGTCGAACAGGTGCGCGATCGTCTCCTCCGTCAGCCCCTCTGCGTCGTTTTCAAACGTCGTGACGACTTGCCCCGATACAACCATATTTTCGATCGCGAGATAGCTCGCCGCATACCGCGACGCATTCTGCATGAGATTGACGATCACGCGCTCGAGCGCCGCCCTGTCCGCAACGATCTGCGCGGGACAGTCCAGCGTCTTTACCGTGACATCCAGCCCCTTTTCCTCCAATATGATGCAGTTGTCCGCAATCGTCTCGCTGAGCACCCTGTTCTCATCCAGCACCGCGCAGTCGAGCGCATAGTCGCCCGAGACCACGCGGGAGTACTCGTAAAACGCGGCAACCAGTTTTTGCATGGAGCGCGCCTTTCTCAGGACGATGCCGACCTCCTCATCGTCCGTGCGGGAGGAAAGCAGGTCAAGATAGCCGATGATGACCGTGAGCGGCGTGCGCAGATCGTGGCTGACCGCCTCGATCTGCCCGCGGAACGCCCGCTCCCGCGCGGCATAGGAAACTCGCTCCCTGCGCACTTCCTGCAAAGTTACATTGATGGTGTTCATGAAGTCCCCCAGCCGCCGATCGGGCACGGGCAGCCGCAAGACGTGATTTTGCGTGATATGCCCGTTGATCTGCTTGAGTTCCCCGTCCGCCTGCGCGATCGCCATGCGCAGCAGGAAAAAGCGGACGGCAAAGTAGACCGCAACAGCGGCAGCGATGAGAAATAAAACAAGAAACACCATAGAATTTCCTCCGATACGCGCAAAGGACCGCACGAAGCGTGCGGCCGATGGCGTGATGACATTACATTTCCTTTCTTCGCAGGACGAGCCAGCAGCTCAGGCCAAAGACGGCGATGCCCGCTCCGCCCGCGATCATGCACTTGCCGACGCCCGCGCTCGTCTGCCAGAACAGCTCGGTCGCGTTCTGCAGGTCCATGAAGTGACCGGGCATCCAGTCTGCAATGCGGGCGAACGCATCCACCCGATAGCCGACATAGCGGAATATCTCGGGAATGAGGATCATCACAAGCAGCCACACGAGGATGCCGACGAAACCGCGGTCGGTCATGTTGACGCACAGCAGCGCGAGAATGAGCGAGGCGATCGCCGTGGGCAGCACGCAGAGCACCTGGCGGATGACCTCCGTGCCTGCAATGGTCGCATCAAAGTCGAGCAGCGCATAGGCGCACGCAAAGTAGACGCCCAGCGTCACGACCATGGCGGCAAGACTGACGATGGTGCTGACGACAAACTGCCCTGCGAGCAGCTTTTCCCGCGAGACGCCGAACGCGACGGCGTTTTTCAGATTCCCGTTCTTGCCCGCGCCCTCGTAGAGCACATAGACGATCAGAAGCGCCGCAAACGGGTAGAGCAAGGGAAGCTGGAGCAAAAACTGCATCGCAAAGGAAGTGTTGTCATAGGCGAAGTCGGGCGAAACCGCGCCGAAGCAGGCGAGTAACGCATTGATGAGAATGGCGCATGCAGCAAGCAGGGCGAGCGTCACATAGATGCCCTTGCTGTGAAAGACTCTGTAAAATTCGCTCCTGATATAGTTAAGCATGGTGCCCCTCCTTGAGATTCATGTAGTAGTCCTCCAAAGAGCAGGCATGATGCTCCAGTTCGGAGACAAGGATGCCGTGTTCGGCTGCAAGCTTGCTGTATTCGTATGCAGGCGCCGCATCGTACAGTCTGATCTTATTGTCGGGCGTGACGAGATAGCGCGTCTGCGGGCGTTCCTTATCCAAAACCGCGGCAAACGCCGCAACGTCGGAGAGTGCAATCTCCAGATAGTCCGCGCACTTTTCCGTGAGCTCGCGGATGCCGATCTCCTCGACCAGCTTCCCCTTTGCGAGGAAGCCGAACGTCGTCGCCGTCTGCTGCAATTCGGAGAGGATATGGCTGGAGAGGAGAATGGTAATATTCTTCTGCGTGTTCAGCGACCTGAGCAGCTCCCGCATCTCATGGATGCCGCTCGGATCCAGTCCGTTGATCGGCTCGTCTAAAATGAGGATCTGCGGTTCCCCGATCAGCGCAATGGCGAGCCCTAAACGCTGCTGCATGCCCATGGAGAGCGATTTGCACTTCGCCTTTGCCTTGTCGGACAGTCCGACCAGTTCGAGGATTTCTCCCACCTTGCGCTTATCGGGAATGCCCTTGAGCATCCGGCAGTACTCGATATTTTTCTCCACCGTGAGCGAGGGGAAACACCCCACCCGCTCGATCATCGCCCCGACCTGCCGCCGCGCCGCGTTCAGCTCATGCGCGCTTTGGCTGCCAAGGAGATGCACCGTGCCTTCATCGCACCAGATATGCCCCACCAGCGCCTTAAGAAGCGTCGTCTTGCCCGCGCCGTTGTCGCCGATGAGCCCGTAGATCTCCCCGCGGCGCACGCGGATCGAGACCTGATCGAGCGCCCGCAGCTTTCCGTAGCGCTTGCAGGCATTCTGTGTTTCGATCACACAATCCGTCACTTTTCTCAACCTCCTGTCCTGTGCGGCCATGCCGCTCGTGACGCATAGAGCATACCACACCGCCGGTCAATAAGTCCTCAAGAAATGGTCAAGAAAGTGTCAAGATTTTACGAGGCGGAATCCGATGCCGTACACCGACTGGATATACTCCTCATCGGGGTTCGCCTCTTTGAGCTTTTTGCGCAGGTTGCTGACGTGGACATTGACCGTGTGGTCGGTGCCGTAGTAGCCGTCCTTCCAGACCTCCTCGTACAGCCGCTCGCGCGAGAACACCTTTCCGGGGCTGCGCATCAGCGTCAGCAGAAGATCGAATTCGATCGCCGTCAGCGTCAGCTCCTGCCCGCACACCTCGACCCGCCTGAGCTCGGGATAGACGGCGATGTTCTTGCAGACGAGCGCCTCCTCGGGCGCGCTTTTCTTTCTCCTGCGCAGGACGACCCTGACGCGCGCGAGCACCTCGTCGGGCGCAAAGGGCTTCGTGATATAGTCGTCCGCGCCGCCGTCGAGCAGCCCGACCTTGTCGGTGATGCCGTCCTTTGCGGAGAGAATGATGACGGGAATGTCGCTCCCCGGCTCGCCGCGCAGTTTTGCGAGCACCTGCTCCCCCGACATGCCGGGAAGCATCAGATCGGAGAGGATGAGATCGGGCGTCGCCGTTTTGAGCAGGAGCAGCGCCTCCGTCCCCGAATAGGACTGGAGCACGTCATAGCCCGCGCCCGTTAAAATGCGTTTAAGCAGATCATTGATGTCGCTGTCGTCCTCGATGACGAGAATACTTTGCCGCATAGCTTTCTCCTTTTATATTCTGCACAAGTGTACCACACGGAAGCGGCATTGTCAAATGCGGCTGTAAAATTTACGGCGCGGCGCACAAGATTGCGCGCCGCGCCGTATTCTTATTGCATCCGATCACTCCACGATGATGATGCGGATATAGCAGACATTGATGCAGAGATCGTCCGACGTGATGTCCAGCGTCAGCGTGCCGCCCGAGACGGTAATGACCTCGGAGGTAAGCACGGTATTCACTGCCGCGTCCGTGAAGATCGCCTCGCCGTTCGCCGTCACCGTGGGAGCCTTGGAACAGTTCCAGGGGTCGGTGAAGTACATTTCCACGACGTACTCCCCTTCCGGAAGTTCAAAGGAGTATTGCAGGTTTCTTGCAACGCCGTTTTCGTACTGATTCTTGGTGTAGCGGTTGGACTCCGTCTTGGAGACGCCGTCGCCGCTGATGTATTCGTTCGCCCAGGTGCTGTTGGTGCCAAAGCCCTTGCCCGCCGCAGGCGCGCCTGCAATATTGACGGGATGCTCGTCGACCAGACCCCATGTATAGCCCGTGACGGCGTCCTCTCCGTACACCTGCTCCGTGACCGAATTGTATAGCCCGAAGAAGTCGCCCTCGCTGACCGTTGCGGTGTTATAGTCGCCGCAGTCCACAAAGTATGCGGTGTAGTTGACAAACCGATCGAGGTAGATAAACGAGCAGACCTTTGCCGACTCCGCGCCGTCCACCCCGCGGAAGGTGATCGGAATGACGTCGTACGACGTGCCGTTCGCGCTGATCGTCTGCGCGTTTTCGACGACGGCGGAAGGCAGGTCGATGGTCACGGCATAGGTCGCGTTGCTGCCCGCATAGGTGAGCGAAGCGTTGGAATAGAGCACGGTGTCGCCCGAGACGATCTCAATGCTCTTGCCCGCGTCCTCCCTTGCAAGATAGACGGTGAGGCGGTTGGCGACGTCCTTATCCACCGCCATGCGGTAGGTGAACGAGCCGCCCGCTTGGGCATAGCGGTAGGTGCCGATGCCGCCCGCGACGTTGGTCATGCCCTGCGAGCCGTCCGTCTGCATGTCGTGCAGCTCGTCCGTTTCGTACTGACCGTAGCCGGGCTGGACGGTGTCTACGCGCTCCCAGCTGCAGGCAGGGTGACTTTCCACCACTTCCTCGTCCGCATCGACAAAGTTCATGTAGATCGCATAGCGCTGCGTGTACTGGCGGAAATGATAGGAATAGGTGAGCGGCGCCTGTGATTCCGTACCTGTCAGCGTGAACTTGCCGTCCTCGCCCCGGACCATGTGTTCGCCGATATTCGCCATAAATTCGGCGACGGTACCGGAAGAGATCTGCACGGGGCTGACGCTCACGGCAGATGCGGGAATGGTGACGTTGACGCCCGTCGTCCCCGTCGTCATGTTCTCGGTGCCCAGCTCCGCGGAGAGCACGAAGGGGCCGTATTTGAAGGCATAGACGTTCTCGCCGTCGGGCAGGTTGTACGCCCGGACCGTCTTTTGCAGGGAGACGGTCACCGTGTCCCCTTCCCGAACGTCCACGCTGACAAAGCCTTCCTGCGGGCCGCCCGCGATCGCCGTGCCGTTGACGGCGACGTCAAAATTGACCGTCCATTCGGGACAGCGCAGGCGCAAGGTCGTCGCGCCGCTGTCGATATGAATGGTGACTTCGTCCGAATTTTCAAGATCGGCGGTCTGCGTCAGCGAGACGGCGTCCGTCGTGTACGTCGAATCGAGGTAGAGCGCGACATAGGTCGCGTTGCCCGCGTCGTAATAGATGCTGTCGCCCAGCTTGGTGAAGCTCTCCATGCCGCTGCCCGTGCAGCACCAGAAGTGGTCTTCCTCCGAAGAATACACCTTGAAGTAGCCCGACGCCATTGGCTGGAAGTAGGTCGTCATGCCTGTTTCGGGGTTCTGCGACGACCAGATCGCGTTATAATAGGTCCCCTCGTAGAAATCGAGGTACTTGACGTCCTTGGTGACGGCAAAGAGCATGCGCGAGAGCTTGAGCATATTGTATGTATTGCACGTCTCGCAGTTGGCGTTGGTACGCTCCGCATTGAGGACGTCGTCCCGCCCGAAGTGCTCCCACTCCGAATTGCCGCCCGTGATATAGGTATGATGCTCCACGACACGCTCCCAGAACAATTCCGCCGCGTACAGATACTCCGCCGCGGCATCGCCAAGTTCTTCCACGGGCGCCGCCGTCATCGAGAGATACCCGTTGAGCAGCCCGATGACCTTGGGAATGGTCGTGTTGGCGTGCTTGCCGTCCAGGTAGTTCGCTTGCTCGCTCAGAATGCTGTTGACCAGGCTCTGCTCGTCGAACTTGTGCGCCGCAACGGCATAGCGCGCGTCGCCCGTCACCTGATAGAGGTTGTAAAGGCAGTCGTTCATGCCGCCGTACTCGATGCCGAGGACGATGCGCTGCGTGGTATCCGACCACTGGCTGACGCGCGCATACACCCAGTCCCCCAATTTGGTGACGACGGTGAGCGCCTGTTCGTTGCCCGCGAGCGTATAGGCATCGAGTAAGCCCGCGATGATCTTGTGCATTGTGTACCAAGGCACCCATGCCTGCGTATTGATGTCCGCCCTGCCCTGCTCGACGTTATCAAACTGGATCTCCACATTGGAATTGCTGACGACGCGCGCACCCCACAAAAAGCCCTCCTGCGCGCCGCGTGAACCGTCATAATAGGTCTGACACTCCGCCAGCGACGAGACGATGTAATTCAGCTTTTCGGTGAGCTGTGTTCTGTCCGCCTCGGACGTGCCCGCGTTTGCGATCGCCTGCGAGAGCGCCGTCAAATAGTGCCCCATCGTGTGCCCGCCGATCAGCCCGTTCTCCCAGCCGCCGCCGTAATTTGTCGAGCCGTTGCTCCCGAGCGAAGAGTTGAGATAGAAGTTGGCGAGCAGCCTGTCCGCATCGAGCAGCAGAAGATAGTCGATCTCCTTGTCCAGCCCGTTGACGGCATAGTCGTCGGTGATGGCCGTCTCCGAAAGAGAGGTGAAGGAGATCGCCTCCGAATCGTTCACCGCGGACTGTTCCCCCGTCGTACCCGACGACGGCGTCTCAGGCGCGCACGCGGCAAGTCCGCCCACCGCGAAAGTACCGCAAAGTAAGGCAAAGAGCGCGAGCGATGCGGCCCGTTTTCTGCGATTTTTGTTCATTTTCTCATTTCCCCCTTGATTTTCCTTCACAGGATTGCAATTTCCCGTGACATATGTTACAATGTATTATAATTTACACAAAAAAAGATGACAAGTCCATTCGGAAACATTATGGTAGCAAAAAGTAATTTGCATTTTGACCTGAATGCCCCCATCCAACTTTTATGGTTTGGCGAATTCATCTCGCCCGAGAGAAACTGGAAACATCTCACGCGGCGGCTGTTTGAATACGAGCTGTTCATCGTGACGGAGGGCGTCCTGTTCATTGCCGACGAGGAGCGCGAACACGAGGTCCGCGCGGGAGAATACCTCATCATGCCGCCCACCCTCTGCCAGCACGGCACGCGCGTCTGCCGCTGCCGCTTTTACTGGCTGCACTTCCGCTGCCCCGCTCTGCCCGCCTCCGTCTCCATGCCCGCCCAAGGCAGCTTCTCCGATGCGGACGCCGTCCGCGCGATCGCGAAAAAGCTCATGCAGGCGGAGGCTGCCGAGCCGCGCGGCGTACGATCGCGCTATCTTGCGAGCATGCTACTGCTCGAACTGCGGGAACAGGCGCTTGCCGATGCGCCCGAGGACGGCGGCGTCAGTTCCTCCGCCGAACAGCTGTGCGAACGCATCAAGGAATTTGTCTTTTTCCACCGCTTTTCCGACGTCAAAGTGCGGGAGATCGCGCGGGAACTGGGGTACCATGAAAAATACCTCTCCGCCGTCTTTCACCGCACCGAGGGCGTGACGCTCAAGGCCTATATCGACGCCCAGCGCTGCGCCGAGGCAAAGCGGCTGCTGCTGGAGAGCAGGCTCACCGTGACCGAGGTCGCCTATTACCTCAATTTTCCCGACCCGCACAGTTTTGCGCGCTTTTTTAAGACCACGGCGGGCAGGACGGCGACGCAGTTCCGGGAAGAACAGTCGGATCCGCCCATGCCGCGAGCTTCCGCGGAGGCGCCGCAAGCAGAGACGCCGGAAGAACAAGGGCAATAGAGGCACGGCATTTGCCCGTGCCCATGGACAAAAAAACAGCCGTACGTCCCCCCAGACCGTACGGCTGTTTCTTCCGCTTCCGAAGAAGCAAAAGGTTATTCGATGCCTTCGTTGAGCTTGGCAAGGAGCTTCTCAAGATCCTCGCCGTGCACGGCGACCGCCTCTGCAATGGTCTCGCCGTGCGCCATAGCGCAACCGAAACAGTGCATTCCCGCGCCGAGCAAGATCTCCACCGCGTTGGGGTTGATCTCAAGGCACTCGGAAATGAGCGTATTTTCCGTGATCTTCGCCATATCTGTATTCCTCCGTGATATGATCAATGGTCGACAGCCTCTCTTCGGATGCCGTCCCGTATAGTATAGCACAATTTGTCCAAATTGGCAACTATTTTTTATAGCGCAATGAGCCAATATACGATCCCGACCGCCGCGCCCGCCAGCACGCCGTACACGATAATGGGGCCCGCCACGTTGAACATCTTTGCCGCCGTCCCGTAGACATATCCCTCCGTCTTGAACTCCACGGCAGGGGACGCGACGGAGTTGGCGAACCCCGTAATGGGCACGATACTTCCCGCGCCCGCATTCTTGCCGATGCGGTCATACACGCCCAACCCCGTGAGCAGTACGCCAAGGAAGATGAGCATCACGGAGACCGTCCCCGCAAGGACATCCCCCGTCAGCCCCGCAAGCTCGAGCATAGAGCGGAAAAACTGTCCGATACAGCAGATCAGTCCGCCGACGAAAAACGCGCGCACGCACGTCGTGAAATGCTGGGTGGGCGGATCGAAGGAATGGACATAGCGGATATAGTTCCTGTTGTAGTTCTCGGGGGAGCGGCCCGTCACGGACGCACCTCCTCCCTGCCCGCCTGCGGAAAACAGGTCTCGCGCTCTTCGCGCGTCTTGCCGAGGGGGTTTTGGCGTATCTTTTTCATACCCCTATTTTGGCTTTCAAGGCAAAAAATTATACGGCGCCGGCCGCATTGACCCGGAATACCGGCTGCGCGTGCCCGGCGTGCCGGACGCGTCGGTCCGGAGCTTCCAACGCACGTCCGGTTCCCGAAACGCGCGGCTTTGCAGGATGACCGCATCAGATGACCGCAAATGCGCCGCCCCGCGCGGCAAAGCGCGGGGCGGCGCAAAACATCGCCTGAATTTATTCTTCGGACGCGTCGCGCGTCCAGCCGAACGCCGCATAAGCATCGGAAAGGTTTTCCGCATTCCGCGCGGGGTCGGAAACGTCGAGCGCATTGCCCGCCGCCGTCCAGCCCTCCGTCGTCCGGAACGTGACGCTCGTCAGCTGATCGCAGCCTGCGAATGCGCCTGCCTCGATCACGGTCACATTCTGCCCGATCGTAACGCTGCGAAGCGAGGTACAGCCGGAAAAGACGTCCGAAGAGACCGCCGTCATGCCCGTGCCGATCGTGACGCCCGAGAGCGCGGGGCAGTCCGCAAACACGCCCGCCTCGATGACCTCGACGCCGTTTCCGAGCGAGAGCGTCTGCAGCGAAAAACAGCCCTCAAACACGCCTGCACGCAATGCCTTGATACCGCTGCCTAGCGTGATGCGCTGCACGGAGGCACATTCGGCGAACACGCCGGGCGCAAGCTCCGTGATGCCGCCGCCCAACGTGATGCTCTGCAGAGACGGCCAATCGGAGAAGAAGTCCGCTTCGAGCGCAGTCACGCCGTTCTGAAAATTGACCGCAGCCACGTCCTTCGGGACACCGGATGCGCCGTCCGCATAGATATACAGGACCTGCGAATCGGGCACGAGATACCAGCCGTTGCCCGATGGGTATGCGGGATTGACCGACGCCTCGACGGGACAGGAACAGCGATTGCCGTAGGGATCGTCCCATCCGACCGTCGTACTGCCATATGCGCCCGGCGTCACCGTCGTCACGCCCATGTAATAGCTGCCGTCCGTATATTCGGTATGATAGGAGACCGTACACGTCGTATGCGCGTACACTTCTTCCTCTAGGATGATGCTGCCGTTGACCTCTTTGACCGCATCTTTGGTCTGTTCGGTGCGGTTGGCGTCGAGAAAGACGCTGACGACGCCCTCCCCGTCGAACGTGACGGCGACATACTGATAGACATCCTCTTCCGCTTCCTGCGCCGACTCACCGATGGAAAGCCGCTGCACCGCGACGGAAGTCTCGCCGTCCGACCCGCTCTGCACCCTGCGGTAATTGTCGCTGTAATATTCAAACGTATTTTCCGTGCGCGTATGCGGTTCGCCCATGATCTCGATCACCCGCGCGCGGCTGTCCCCGACCGCGATCTGTTCGACATGGCTGATCCGGAATTTGCTCGACATGGCAAACAGCATGACAAGCGCCGTCGCCGCGACAAGCAGCAATACGCCGACCGCCACAAGACAGCCGATGATGCGCCTCTCCGTACGGATCGATGCGGCAGTTCTGCTCTGGTTCTGCATTTGTAGCTCCTCCGGGCGTGCAAGGGGTTCCCCTGCAACCTTTTGCAGGGGCATTATATCACGTCTCGGAAAATTTTACAAGGATTTTTCCCTCTCCGCGCAAAACCGTCCGCGCGTTTGTGCACGGCGGCGTAAAACGGAGCAAGTTTGTCCCGCTCAAAGCACGCTCTTCGCCCATGCGCCGGGATCTTCCCCCCTGCCGAGGACTTTCCCCTCGACGAATTGCGCCCCGGGCGCGCTGTCTTTGAGTCCCGCGAGCGTCTTGCCCATGCCGCTGCCGCCCGACGTCGCAAACAGGACGACCTTTTTTCCCGTAAAATCGTATGCTTCCAGAAAGGAATTGACGATCGTGGGCGCGACGTACCACCAGATGGGAAAGCCGACAAAGACGGTATCGTACGCCGCAATGTCGGCATCATGATCGGCGAGCGCAGGACGGGACGTGCGGTCGCGCATCTCCTGCGTGCTGCGGGAGTTCTTATCCATCCAGTTGAGATCGGCGTCCGTATATTTTACTTTGGGCGCGATCTCATAGAGATCTGCCCCGATCTCCTTTGCCAGGCGCTGTGCGACATGCGCCGTCGTACCCGTTGCGCTGAAGTAAGCCACCAATGTTGACATATGCGTTCTCCTTTTTTCGGTTTTGCGCATGTCCCGCACGAGAACGGGCACCCCTTTCGCTTGACGAGACTTCGCCTTGTATCATGTATATACCGTAAATGGGCGGCGCTCAAACAGAGATACTCGGTATTTCCGTATGTTTACAGGTGGAGAAATATACCGGGACAGACGCTTTTGCAGAATTTTTTTCTCTTTGGACGAAAAATCGCTTGACAGTTTTTGAATAGTTGTTATAATAGGATATGCTGTTCGCGAGAGACATTGAGGTGTAGCGCAGTTTGGTAGCGCGCTTGGTTAGGGACCAAGAGGTCGTGGGTTCAAGTCCCGTCACCTCAACCAAAAAAACCGCAGAGATTTTGCTCTGCGGTTTTTTTGTTGCGACGAAACGGTGCTCGTGCCGCCACTTGGTCCCAACACAAGCGCGCTATCGCGCAATCGGGGCCCCATAAAAAAGGCGCAGCATTTTTTATGGGAGAGGAGGCGCTGCGGCGAGATTTTGTCAGAAGCGAAGCGACTGACCGGCGAGCAAAGCCTGCGCCGACGAAGGGACCAAGAGGTCGTGGGTTCAAGTCCCGTCACCTCAACCAAAAAAACCGCAGAGATTTTGCTCTGCGGTTTTTT
>CALVWM010000026.1 GCA_944367185.1 uncultured Clostridia bacterium
TTTGTTAATGTTATTATATCATAAAATTCGAGGAAGTCAAGATAAACGGGAAAATCAGCGTTTTAAGAACACGTCAAACTGAAAGGGCTTGCGGAAGTTTCCGCAAGCCCTTGTGTTTTATTCTAATTCTGAAAATAAAAAAGTAAATCCGAACCAATCACCCGTTATGAGTAAAAAGTTCGGATTATACCCTTTTGGTGCACCGTAAGAGATTCGAACTCCTGGCCTTCGGTTCCGTAGACCGACGCTATATCCAGCTTAGCTAACGGTGCATGTCCTTCATCAGAACACTACGCTATTATACCTATTTCTGCAGCATTTGTCAACGATTTTTTTCCATTTTTTGCGTTATCCACAGAAAATTTCTACGTGGGGATAGCATGTTGGAATTTTTTCGAGTTTCTTTGGATTATTTTGTCGAAATATGCGGTTCAGGGCATTATTGGGGATAAAATGTGGATAACTTTTTTCAAAACTTATGTTTGAACACATTTCCCGTGTCGATATCCCCACCTTTTGGGGGAAAATTTCCGCATTTTATCCGATTCCGGGACGGGAGAGATCCTCGCCATGCAACGAAGTCACTTTGAGCGCGTGCGGAATACATACGATCACCTCTCCGCCCTCGCCGATCGCCTGCATGTGCGTGCAGTCCTTTTGGCGGCTGCAGTCGGCATCCTGCATGCAAACCGTCCGCATTGCCTCGTCGATCGCGATGACGTTATGCCCCGACGCCGTCTCGATACGAACTTGCAGGACGTCGCCGCGCTCCTCTGAAACACGATCCTCCCAGCCCGCGGAGATCGTGCCGCCGCTGCCAAATTCATAGCGATAGACGACCTCGCCATGCACTTCTATCTTGATCCCGTCCGCTTCCTGCGTCTGCCTGCCGAAATAAATACAGAACAGCGCAACGATCAACACCACAAGCAGGGCGTAGACGATGATATCGCCGCGCGCAAAGGGCTTGTGTTCCCTGATCTGACGGGTGCGGTTCATGCGATCACCTCGACGGACAGCCCTTCCGCGTGCATCAGGAGCGCGTCGCCCGCGTTGGAGTACACCGTGTATGCATCCGCAACGGCGTCGTACCAGAGAAAGACCGTGCCGAACGCATCCACATGCGAACGGGCGTAATCCAGCGCCTCGGAAAGTTCCATCGTGACAATCGCTGTGGCGCGCGCATCCCCCTCCGCCGCACTGCCGCCGACGATGGTCGCGCAAACGACATGACTGCCCTCGCCGACGGGAATGCCCGTCTCGGGATCGATGATATGACTATACCGCACGCCGTCGATCATATAGAATTGCTCATCGTCGCCGCTCACCGAAAGAGCGGTATCCCGGACGCGCAACGCGGCATAGCTCTCCCCGAACTGTTCGCGCGGGGCATTCAGCGAGACTTCCCAGACGCCGTCATCGGTCATGGGATCGGAGAACAGCGCCATACTGCTCCCGCCCAGCGTATAATATCCCTGCGTCTGCCCCTGCGAAAGCAGGTGGGCGCGGACCTCGTCCACACAATATCCCTTGCCGATCCCGCCCAGATTGAGCTGCATGGTGTAACGCACGCCGTCCGCTTCGACATAGGCGTTTTCCGGCTTTGTCGCGTAAAACCTTCCGTTCTCCGCGTACACTTCCACCGCGCCGAAGTCGTTGAGCGCGGCATCGGAGAACAGCGCAAGATAGGTCTCGTCCGGCATTTGCAGTTCGGGTTCCGCACGGTCATACGGCATAGTCGGGACATAGTCCACCGCCATATGGCGGGGAGAAAACCCCCACAGATCGACAAGCAGCCCCGTTGCAGGGTTATATGCGCCGCTTGCTTCCACATAGACCGACTTCGCGGCAAGGAGCGCCTGATAGGTCACAGCGTCGATCTCGACCGTCTCTCCCGCATCTGCCGCATTGAAGCGCGCAATAAAGCTCTCCTCTGAGGAGACAGCGAGGCTTGCGTCGATCTCGTGCGCAATCTGTCCGATCTCCTCCCCGATCTGCGCCTCCCGCTGCGCATCCACGGGCACATACACCCAGCGCGCCTGCGTACCGAAGATGCCGAATTCGTCGATATTGGCAAGCTGCGCGCCCGAACAGGCGGAGAGCAGCAGTAAAACAGACGATGCAACTGCACAGATCGCCAAATGCCTTTTCATGCTGCCCTCCTTGGTAAAATCGCACTTAGTATAGCAGATTTCCTCGAAAAAGGCAATAGAAAAGGACGGATGCCCGTCCCTTATCATATTTGTCAGTTGTGTTTGGTGTGCGAGCGGAACACGAGCGAGGCAAGAAAGGAAAAGACGACCGCCGCCGAGACGCCCGCGCTAGCCGCCGAGAGCGAACCCGTGAGCGCCTGAAACAGCCCTTCCTGCGCACCCTTCATTGCACCGCTCGCGAGCAGATATCCAAAGCCCGAAATGGGGACAGTCGCCCCCGCGCCCGCCCACTCGACGAGGGGCTGGTACACCCCGAACGCCGTCAGCACGATGCCCGCCAGCATGAAGATGACGAGGATCTTTCCCGCCGTCAGGTCGGTAAAGTTGATGACGACCTGCGCAACGGCGCAGATGAGTCCGCCCACCAGAAACGCCTTGAAGAAGGCATACAAGATCTCCAGTAACTCCATACTCTCCCCCTATTTTTCCAAAGTGACCGCGTGCGCAATGCACGGGATGCTCTCCCCCTGTCCCGATGAGACGGTGGAAAGAAGCGCGCCCGTCGCAAGAAACAGGATGCGGTGAAACTCCCCCGCCATCATCTTGGCGTGCAGGTAGGAGTTGAGTACGATCGCCGAGCAGCCCGCACCGCTCCCGCCCTGAAACTCGTCCTCCAGGACATTGTACACGATCTCGCCGCAGTCGATGTGATTGTCCCCGATATCCAGCCCCTTTTCCCACGTCAGATCTTTGAGGATACGGCTGCCGAGCGCGCCCAGATCGCCCGTGACGATGAGATCGTACGCATCCGGCTCCTCCCCCGTCTCGCGGAAATGAGTGAGAATGGTGTCCGCCGCGGCGGGCGCCATCGCCGCGCCCATGTTGTTGACGTCCGTGATGCCGTAGTCCACGACCTTCCCAAGCGTCGCAGATGTGATGCGGATGCCGTCACCCTCGCCCGCGACGAGCGAAGCGCCCGCGCCCGTCACCGTCCACTGCGACTGCGGCGGACGGGTACAGCCAAGCTCCAAAGGATAGCGATACTGCCGTTCTGCCGAGGCAAAATGACTGCCCGTTGCCGCAACGACGTGACGAAAGTATCCGCCGTCGACAAACGCCGCCGCAAGGGCGAGACTCTCCGCCATCGTCGAACAGGCGCCGTACACGCCGAGAAAGGGAACGGAGAAATCGCGTGCCGCAAAGCTTGCCGAAATGATCTGATTGAGCAGATCGCCCGAGACGATGAGATCGACTTCATTGCGCGCGAGGTGCGCGTTGGAAATCGCCCCGTCAATGACGTGCGAGAGCATCTTGCACTCCGCCTTTTCGTAGGTGCTCTCGCCGAACATGTCGTCCGCAAGCGCCGTTTCGACATACCGCCCGACGATCCCCTCGCACTCCTTTGTCCCCGCAATTGTGCTCACGGCGACAATGCGCGGCTGTCTTTCAAATACGATCCTCTGTCCCATATCAGCGGCAGTTTGCGCATCTTTGGAAAAGATATACAAAAAGGCGGCTTGTATCGCCGCCCGTATCGGTTGAAAAATGGTGCTGCTCAGAGGCTGTGCCGCAGGGGAATGCTCGCCTCGGCATTCAGGCTCATGGGCGAGAAGTGCCCGAGGCGGTATTGCACAAGCCCCTCGGAGGCGATCATCGCCGCGTTGTCCGTGCAGTGCTTTTTGATGGGAAGCACGAGCTTGAAACCCGCTTCCGCGCACGCCTTTGTCAGCTTCTCCCGCAGGTACCCGTTTGCCGCGACGCCGCCGCCCGCCGTGACCACCTTGGCGCCCGTCTCGTGCGCGCCCTCGATGGTCTTTTGCACAAGAATATCGAGCGCCGCGCTCTGAAAGGACGCCGCGACGTCCGCCCTGCTCCACGGCTCTCCCCTCTGCTCCTTGGTGTGCACATAGTTGATAACCGCCGTCTTTAAGCCGCTGTAGGAAAAATCATACCCGCCCATGCCCTTGAGCATCTTGGGCATCGGGACGACGGGCTTTCCTTCCCGCGCGAGCGCTTCAACGTGCGGGCCGCCGGGGTAAGGAAGCCCCAGAACGCGCGCAACTTTATCGAATGCCTCCCCTGCCGCATCGTCCAGCGTACCGCCGAGGACGCGGAATTTGTCCGCGCGCTCCGCGTACAGAATGGCGGTATGCCCGCCGCTGGCAAGCAGGGTGAGAAAGGGCGGCTCGAGCGTTATGTCCTCCAGATACGCCGCGGCAAGGTGCCCGCGGATATGGTCGACGCCGATGAGCGGGATATTCAGCCCGTATGCAAACCCCTTGGCAAAGGACAGCCCGACGAGGAGCGCGCCCAACAGCCCCGCGCCGTAGGTCACGGCGACGGCGTCCAACTCCTCTTTTTGAACGTTTGCCGACTGAAGGGCGCGCGCAACGACCTCGTCCACCGCCTCCGCATGGGCGCGTGAAGCGATCTCGGGCACGACGCCGCCGTACTTTGCCTGCGTCGCCGCCGAGGACGCGATCTCGTCCGATAACAGCTCCCGCCCGCGGATGACGGCCGCCGCCGTCTCGTCGCAGGAGGACTCGATTCCTAAAATAAGTGGTTGCTTCTTGGCACGATTCATCCGTTCAACCTTCTAAACGCACAATATATCCCGCATTCGCTGTGACTATTGTCCGGATATTTTTCTGCGATCTTGTTGCAAATGACCTCCGCCTTCTCATGATCGGAGATGAGCCCGTACGCATTTTGATCCTTGCTTGTAAACGCGTTCGGAAAACCGCCGCAATTGACCAGCGAACTGATTTCCGATAACGCCTCCGCAAGATCAAATCCGCAAAATTCAAACCCCTGCGGCGCAAAATCAGGCTTCTCCCCCGGCCCGATCAGGCGTGCTGCAATGACTTGCTTCCCGTCGGGAACGGAAACAGAAAGCGCTTCTTCCCGCGAAAGATACTTCCGCTCGGGAAACAGCAGCGTATCGACGGAAACGATCTCCCGGAAAGCGCCGCCGCAATATGCCTGAAACGCCTCATCGGGGAAAAAACGGTCGCAGAGAAAATATTCCTCTTTCATGAGCCAATCATGCCGCGAACCTTTCCGGCGGGCAACATAATAGCGTAATTCACCATTCGGATCGACGATACATGCAAGCTTTTCCATAGTGTCCTTAAAAAATTCAAACTTTCCTTTCGACCGAAAGAAAAGTTTGAATTGTTATTACGATTTTTTCAGATAATCGATGATAAATCCCTGAATGTCGCCGTCCATGACTGCCTGCACGTCGCCCAATTCATAGCCCGTTCTGTGATCCTTGACGAGCGTATAGGGGCAGAACACATAGGAGCGGATCTGCGAGCCCCATTCGATCTTTTTGGTCTCGCCCTTCAATGCCGCTTCCTCCTGCATGCGCTGTTCGAGTTGCTTTTCCAGCAGCCTGCTGCGCAGGTACTTGAACGCCATCTCCTTATTCTGCAGCTGGCTGCGTTCGTTCTGACAGGTCACGACGATGCCCGTCGGGAAGTGCGTAATGCGGATGGCGGTCTCCGTCTTGTTGACCTTCTGTCCGCCCGCACCCGAGGAGCGGTAGACGTCGATGCGGATATCCTCGTCCTTGATCTCGATCTCGCCGTCATCGTCGACTTCCGGCATGACCTCGACCGAGGCAAAGGAAGTCTGACGGCGCTTGTTCGCATCAAAGGGGGATATGCGCACGAGGCGATGCACGCCGATCTCTGCCTTTAAATAGCCGTAGGCGTTCTCACCCTCGACCTTAAAGTCCACCGACTTGAGCCCCGCGGAATCGCCCGGCAAACGGTCGATCTCGGTGACTTTGTAGCCGTTCTTCTCGGCATAGCGGCAGTACATGCGGTAGAGCATCTGGCACCAGTCGCACGCCTCCGTGCCGCCCGCGCCCGCATGGAGGGACATGAGGGCGTTGGAGCCGTCATATTTGCCGCGCAGCAGCGCGCGGATGCGCATCTCCTCGATATCCTTCTCCGCCGCCGACATCATGCCGTCCAGCTCGCCGACGAGGTCCTCTTCCCCCGTCTCCTCGATGAGGTCGATGATCTCTAAAGCATCATCCAACGCCTTTCTTCCCTTTTCATAGGAAGCAATCTTGCCTTCAATGGAAGAGATTTCCCGCCCGATCTTTGCCGAACGCTCTAAGTCCTGCCAGACTTCGGGCTTTTCCTGCTCTGCTTTCAGGTCTTTGAGTTGTGCATAGCGGTTGTCGATATCGAGGGCGTACTTGGCTTCGCCCAGCGTCTCCTCGAGCGACTTGATCCGCAATCTGTAATCATCTGCTTTGAACATAGTTTTCCTTATATCAATAGGGTCTGCCGTGGCACTTCTTATACTTCAATCCACTTCCGCAGGGGCAGGGATCGTTGGGTCCGATCTTCTTATCCTTCCTGATGGTTGCGGGATTGAACTTCGTATCCCCCGAGGTGCGCAGGGAATCGACGTCCACCGCCTTGGGAAGCGCCTCTGCGCCAACCGTCTCCACCTGCTCCGCCTGCTGCGTCTGCGCGGGTTGCGCAGCGGACTGCGTTGCCTGCTGAACGGGCTGTGCGGCGGATTGCTGCGCAGGCTGAGCGGCAGGCTGCGCGCTCTGCTGCGCCCTTGCGGGTTGCGCGGCGGACTGTGCGGGACGGTTCGCAGAAGGGAAGATGCGCTGCACGGGACGGGGCTGCGCTTTGACCTGGCACTTTAAAAGGAAGCGGATGGTGCGCTCCTGAATGCGCTCGACCATCTCGTCGAACATGGCAAACCCTTCCTGCTTATAGGCGATGACGGGATCGGACTGACCGTACGAGCGAAGCCCGATGCCTTTGCGCAGCTGATCCATTGCATCGATATGATCGATCCAGTTGCTGTTGACATAGGAGAGCAGGATGTCGCGCTCGACCTTGCCGAAGTCTACGCCGGGCATCTCGGTCTGAATGCGCGCGATCTTTTCCTCATAGCACTTGGTCGTCTTGTCCGTGATGCGCTTGAGTGCAATGTCATAGTCCCACTTCTCCAGCTTCTCGCGGGTGACATAGTTGGTCCCCTCGGGCAGGAGATAGCGCTCCAACGCCGTATTGAGATCGGACTCGCTCCACTTTTCGGGAGAGTCCTCGATGTTCACCGTGTCTTTGAGGATGCCTTCCACATAGCCGGGAATATACTTGAGCACCTGTTCGTGCACGTTCTCGCCGCGGATGACGCGCATACGCTCTGCGTACATGATCATGCGCTGCTTGTTCATGACGTCGTCGTACTGCAGGACGTTTTTACGAATGGCAAAGTTTCTGCCCTCGATCTGCTTCTGCGCATACTCGATGAGGTTGGTCAGTACCCTGGATTCCAGGCACTCGTCATCCTGCATCTTGCTGCGCTCATAGATCGCCTTCATCCGGTCGCCGCCGAAACGCTGCATCAGATCGTCTTCGAGCGAGATGAAGAATACGGAGACGCCGACATCGCCCTGTCGTCCGGAACGGCCGCGCAGCTGATTGTCGATGCGGCGGGACTCATGGCGCTCGGTACCGATGATGCAAAGACCGCCCGCCTCGATAACTTTCTGCTTTTCTGCGTCCGTCTGCTCTTTATAGGACTTATAGAGCGCATCATAGCGGTTGCGTACATCGATCGCCTCCTGATCGTCGCCCAGATCGACAAAAGATGTCGCACGCTCGATCATTTCATGTTCGACGCCCTCCTCGCGGAGGCGCTTCTTGGCAAGGTATTCGGGGTTGCCGCCCAAGAGGATATCCGTACCGCGGCCCGCCATGTTGGTCGCGATCGTGACCGCGCCAAAGCGCCCTGCCTGCGCGACGATCTCCGCTTCACGCTCGTGGTTTTTTGCGTTCAGAATGTTGTGTTTGACGCCATTGCGGATGAGGAGCCTGGAAATCTCCTCCGACCTCTCGACGGAGACGGTCCCCACAAGGATGGGCTGCCCTTTTTCGTGCCGCTCGACGATCTCGCGGACGATCGCCTTCTTCTTGCCCTCCACGGTGGAAAAGATGCGATCGTGCATATCGATACGCCGCACGGGTTTGTTGGTCGGGATCTCGATGACGTCCAGCGAGTAGATGGTGCGGAATTCCCCCTCCTCCGTCTTTGCCGTACCCGTCATACCGGAGAGCTTCTTGTAGAGACGGAAATAGTTCTGGAAAGTGATGGTCGCGTATGTCTTATTCTCCTCACGGACGCGCACGCCCTCCTTTGCCTCGATCGCCTGATGCAGACCGTCGGAGTATCTTCTTCCCTCCATGAGGCGGCCCGTGAACTCATCGACGATGACGATCTCACCGTCCTTGATGATATACTGCTCGTTCAGGTGGAAGATATGATGCGCTTTGAGCGCCTGCTGGATATGGTGGTTGAGCGTGGCGTTCGCAACGTCCGCAATGCTCTCGACGCCGAAGTACTTTTCCGCCTTCTCCGCGCCGTACTCGGTCAGGCGCACCTGCCGCTCCTTGCGCTCGATGACAAAATCCCATTGCAGCGCCTCTGCCGCCGCGACCTTCTGCGCGGTCGGAACGTGCTTTTTGCGGGTGGTCTCCTCCGCATCCTTGAGTTCGTCGTCAAACCCGCCGGAGAGCGTCCTGACGAACTTATCCACGCGCTGATACAATTCGCTCGACTGCTCGCCCTTGCCCGAAATGATCAGGGGCGTACGCGCTTCATCGACGAGGATGGAGTCGACCTCGTCGACAATGGCAAAGTTCAGCTCGCGCTGGACCATGAGCTTTAAGTCATTTTTGAGGTTATCGCGCAGATAGTCGAACCCAAACTCATTATTAGTACCGTAGGTGATATCGCACTTGTATGCCGCACGCTTTAATTCATCGTTCATGCCGGGCACGACGACGCCAACCGTCAGCCCCATGAACTTATGGACTTTCCCCATCCACTCCGCGTCGCGGCGGGCAAGGTAGTCGTTGACCGTGACGATATGCACGCCCTTGCCGGCAAGCGCTTCCAGATATGCAGGCAAAGTCGCGACGAGCGTCTTGCCTTCACCCGTCTTCATCTCGGCAACGCGTCCCTGAAAAAGACAGATGCCGCCGACGATCTGCACATGGAAATGACGCATCCCGAGTACGCGCCCGCTTGCCTCTCTGAGCGCCGCAAAAGCATCATAGAGGATATCGTCCAGGGTCTCGCCCTTTGCAAGGCGATCCTTGAGAACGCCCGTCTGCGCTTTGAGTTCCGCATCGGACATCGCCGCGTATTTCGGCGCAAGCGCTTCCACGGCATCCGCCATTTTATTGAGTTTTTTCAGACTTCTGCGGCTGTCGCCGCTCTTCAGATAACCAATCAGGCCCATGATATTTGCTCCATCTGCGCCCGCGCGTTCACACGCGCGGGCGCGCCTTTTTATTCAACTTGCTTATTTTACAATATTTTTCCGAAAACTCAAAGCGTTTTCATGCCATTTTTTGTAATTTCTGCAAGGTTACGAACTTTTCACATCGCTGACACGACCCGTTTGCCCTCGTTCCGCGCCGCAAGGCATGTTTTCCCCAAAATATATGAAAAAATACCCGCATCTCCGACGATATGACACAACATACAGGCTATCATCGTGATATGCTGATCCTTTCCGTTCAGGGGCTCGGCGCCCTGTATGTCTTTTGTTCGCTCCTCATCTGCATCATCGTCGTCTGCGGCTGCAAACTCGCAAAAGTCGGGCTGCGCACACTTGGCAAAAAGCTGCCGCCCGAAGCGCCGCCCAAGGAAGAAAAAACGCCCGAACCGGTGTACTACCTCGTCGAACGCAAAAAAAAGCGCGTGAAGACGGAATACTCCGACCCCAAGCGCATTCAGTTCAAATGAGCGACCGCCCCGGCATCGCGAAAGTCTGAGCCGGATTGCATGCCGCTCCGCCATCCGTTTATGCCTGCCCGTGCGCGGACAGGTATTTTTGCCATGTCGCAGAATACCTGTCGCAGAACGTCACACTTGTGATCGCATCATAGGCGATCATCACATGATCCGTCCAGACGCCTCCCGCATCCACGGAACGGAAGACAATATAAGATTGCGCCACATCGGTCACATACCCCATCTGAAAAAAGTCTTTTCCCGGGATATTATTTTCTACGATGATCATGCGCCCCAAACGCTGCAGACCGCAAAAGACAGACTCCCAGGAAGAAAGATCGATTTGCAGAGGCTTGAGCTGTCCGGGCAATCCGCATTCCCTGCACATGCGATCGAACAGCGCGCCGCAGGGTTTCGCAAGGCGCAGATCGGAAAGCCTCCCGATTACGAAACCGTTCAGCAAAAAATCATCCTCCACGGCAAAGCAGATCAACCGATCGCTACTGCCAAGAACATAGCAATACCGGTGGCCCTCATCATAGGAAAAAGCACACTCGCAGAGAAAACGCTCCGCCTGCGCCGCACGCAAAACGCGCATGAGTTCTGCCTCGGATTGACGACCGTGAATCATAGACTCCCCCTATCCGCCGCGACGCCCGCCATGGTCTTATCTCTCAGCCCTCGTACCGCTCAATGTTCTTGCCGGAATCCCAAAGGCGTTCAAGATAATAATAAAGGCGGGACTCCTCATTGAAGATGTGCACGACGACGTCACCGTAATCGATCACGCCCCATCGGCCTTCGCGCAGCCCCTCTTTGCGAAGGGGCGAAAGCCCATCCTTTTCCAGTTTTTCCTCGACGGCATCACCGAGCGCGCGTACCTGTGTCGTACTATGGCCGCTCGCAATGACAAAGTAACTGCATACGACCGTCTGATCGGCGACATCCAAGATGACAATGTCCTGCGCCTTCTTTTCCGAAAGCGCCTTTGCGCATGCAAGTGCAAGTTCGTGTCCGGTCATGTGAAATTCCTCCATGAAATATTCAAAATATTGCTTTATTTTATATATTATGTCTGACATAGTACTGTGTAAAAGTCGATTATTTATCTTTCACTATGCCTTTGATCCAATGATACGCCTCTTTGGTGAGTGGATAGACAGGCTTCCCCTCCCCTTTCAGATATGCGTTCTGTTGACGGAGCGCATGATAGAAACAAACATCAAGGTCCTTCCAGAACCAGGCTCGCAGCTCCTGTACACCCGGAAAGTCGCGTCCTTCCTCCAACATATCGGCAAGATAGACAAGCATGCCAAGTTTTGTCATGTCTGCCTTTCCGCTCGTATGATAGCGGATCGCGTCAAGGATCTCTTCATCCTCAATCTGAAACAATTTCTGCGCCAAAAAGGCTCCGGTAAACTGATGCATCACGGGCGCAGGGACATTTTCGGGCGGCGTAAACCCCTCCAAAAGCGGCGAATCGGGCGGAACGTATTTCCCGCAATCGTGCAGCGCAGAGGCGAGCAGCGCCTTCTCTTCCGATACGCCCACGCTCGCCGCTCGTGCGACCGCCATACGCGCGACCCGATAGCTATGCTCTCTGCGCGCCTCCTTTTCAAGCGCCAACGCGGGTTCGATCGCAGGGTGCGTATAGAGCATGTGTTCCTTGATATAACGATATACCTGCCCGTCAAGCCCCGCAGGACGCTTTCCGAATGCGAGATCGACGCGAAGCAAGCGCGATGCAACTGCGTCACCCGTAAACGGGATCATGACAAAATCCTTTCCGAAACGCTCCCGAAAGCGTGCGCGCAACGTTTCAGGCACCGCATTTCCCCTGCCGCACGCCGCAAGCGTGACGTTCGCAAGAATATCGTCGGGATTTTTCCAGGTGAAGAAGTCTTCCAACATGTCCGATCCGACGAGAAAATAGCGCTCGGCGTCCGGATAGCGCTGCGCGAATTCCCGACAGGTCAGATAACTGTAGCTCGTTCCTTCTGCCCTAATCTCGAAATCGCTCACCGTCACCCACGGCAAGTCGCGGAAGGCAATGCGACACATCGCAAGGCGCACCTCTCCGTTTGCCGAAGCGCCCCAGGCTTTATGCGGCGCCCTGCCGGCAGGCATGACGATCAACCGATCTAACCCGAGCGCCTTTTGTGCCGCCAAAACATAATGCAGATGTTCCAAATGAACGGGATCAAACGACCCACCGAACAGTGCTATTTTCATACCTGTATTATACGATAGATTTTACTCCATTGCAAGTTTAATCAGAAAAATCCATGGCAAAAATCAAACCATGAAAAAATTTGATTTGCCTCTGATCACCGATACGATCTTCTATACTGCGGCGTGCTGGCTCGTCTGCGTCGGGCTCCTGCGCTGGCTGGACGTCGCCACCTGGGCGTGTTTTACCGCCGCTACCCTGATCGCACTCGCTGTCGGCGCGGTCCTCTTTCTCCTGCTCTCGGGCAGACACCGCAAACGCGCACTCAGCCGGCGTCAGCAAGAAGAGAAGGAGAAACTCATGCTGCACCTGACGCTGGAGCGGGACGAAGCCGTCCGCACCCTGCTGTTGGAAGCCCTGCGCGCGGACGGGAAAGAGGTCCGGAAGGACGGCGACAGGCTACTGCTGGACGGCACGCCGCTCATCCCCGTTTTTACCATGCAGCCGATCTCCGCCGACACCGTGGCGCACCTGCTGAAAGAATACGGAAAAGCGCCCTTTCTGCTCGCCTGCAACGAGATGACGCCGGAGGCCGAACGGCTTTTGTCCTCCTTTTCCCGATCGTCGATCCGCGGAGAGGAGATCTACGACCTGTGCAAGCGGACGGAGCATATCCCCGCGACCATGATCTGCGGCAAGATCCCCCGCCGCACTCTCCGTGCCAAACTGCGGCGCACGTTTTCCAAACGCAATGCCTATCCGTTCTTTGTCAGCGGAGCGGGACTGCTCGTCATGAGCCTTTTTGTCTTTTTTCCGGTCTACTATCTCATAAGCGGCAGCATCCTCTTAGTCGTTTCCGTCCTGATCCGCATATTCGGCGCTCCGGCACAGGCCTGACGGCAGACCGCAACGCCGAACCCATACCCGTATGATTCCCCTCGATCGGGAGAGGAATTTATTATGAAAGCGAGCAAATCGCCTCCGGCAGAGCGGCGATAACGTCCGTGGAATCGGGCGAATATTCCCCCATCTTCCGCGCGACGATCTCACCCGCGCGACCCAAAAGGTAGCACGCGCCGCACCCGGCCTCGAACGGGGAAATTTTCCTGGCACAGATCCCTGCAAGCAGTCCCGAAAGCACGTCTCCGCTTCCGCCCTTGGCAAGCGCGGGCGAGCCGGTCGGATTGATCGCCAGCCTTGTGCCGTCCGTGATGATGGTATGGTTATTTTTCAGAAGCACTGTCAGAGCGTATTCCGACGCAAACGCACGCGCCTCCTCCACGGCGTTGCGTAAAATCTCCGCAACACTCTTCCCCGTCAGACGGGAAAACTCCTTTGGATGAGGCGTGACGATGACGCGGCACGCCTTGCTCTTCAGGACTTCGACTCCGTATGTCGCAATCGCATTCAGCGCGTCAGCATCCAGAATGAGTGTACCCGTATATACACCGAGCAACTCCACGAGATAGGCATACAAGCGCTCGCTGATGCCCGTTCCCATTCCGATCGCGATGCTGTCTGACGCAAGAATATCGCCATCGATCGCCTGAAACGGCCGCAGAACTACGGCGGGCAATCTGCCAATCGCGTACGGGAACAACTCTTCCGTCACGCACAGCTTTGTATAGCCCGCTCCCGACTTCAGGCATGCGCCCGCCGCAAGAAACGCCGCGCCGCTGTACGTTCCGCCTGCAAGAATGGAAGCCGTCCCATATGTGCCTTTATGCGAATTGGAACGGCGCTTGGGAAAGAGCGCCTTGACGTCTGCGTCCTCCCATACCTCTGCCCCCGCGTCCACGGGCGAAATACCGATCTCCGCAACCGTGATTTTCCCCGCACAATCGTCCCCGTCCGCAAGGAGGAGCGACTGCTTGCGCAACCCCATTGTGACGGTCTCGTCCGCTTTAACGCACGGATCCCCCGCAATGCCGCCCTCCAGCAGCCCGCTGGGCAGATCGCACGCAATGACATATGCACCGCAGTTATTGACAAAGTCGACGAGCGCGGCATTTTCCCCCTCAATCGGACGCGTCAGGCCCGTACCGAACAGACAATCGACGATGACGCCATATCTGCGGCGCGGGATACGTCCCAACACTTCGCCCCGATATTTCGCGCGCACCGCTTCACAGTCCGCAGAAAACTTCTTTGCAAGGCACAGAACCGCAACTTCCACGCCGCGCTCCTGCAGGAGACGAGCCGCGACAAAGCCGTCCCCGCCGTTATTTCCGCCGCCGCAGACGAAGAGCGCATCGTTTGCCCCATTCGCCCGCATGGCATCGCTGACCGCTTCCGCAAGCGCCATACCCGCGCGCTCCATAAGGACAAGGGAAGGCGTCCCCGCGGCGATCGTCGCCGCATCCGCTCTGCGCATCTGTTCGTTGGAATAAATATGCTTCATAGATCAGTCCTCCGTTGCTTCAGCGCGGAAAGCCTCCAAAGCAGAACGCGCCGTATCGTAATCAAATCCCCTGGCAAGCAGATGCGCGTATGCCTTGCGCACGACATCAGGCGTGAGCTCCTTGCCGCGCAGATACTTCCTGAGCGCCGCCACTGCCGCCTCCGTCTCGTCCGTCAACCCCGCGAGCGCCGCGTCGATACATTCATCAGCCACGCCCTTTTTCCTGAGTTCCATACGGATCAGGCGGCTGCCTTTGCGCTTGCCCGCACTTTCGGCATAGGTCTTGGCGTAAGCCGTGTCATCAAGAAAACCGTAGCCCTTCATCCTTTCGACGACATAGTCCGCGACATCCTGCAAATACCCCTTGCGACGCAAAAAGTCGCGGACATCCTTTTCCGTCTTCATGGACGCGGAAATATGCGTAAGCGCCTTGTCGAGCGCCGTCTGCTTCTCGCCCGCAAGTTGCAAGGAAGAGAGCTCTTCCTCCGTGACGACGCTGCCGACCTTCAGCCGCTGCTCCATGACGGTCAGAAGCTGCATGCCGCAGAAAAATCTGCCGTCTACCTCGATGTTACAGCGCGTCGCATCGTGCTTTTGCGGCGTGATCGCGGTGATCTCCATGTCAGACGCCGCTCCATGTCCGGTATTCTTTGAACCACTCGGTGTCCTTGAGAATGGTATCGTTATTGCTGCACCAGAGTTTGAGCGTGTACGCATCCTCCGCCCTGAGCGTATAGATGACGATATTGCCGTTCATGGACGTGTAGTCCCAGCTCTCGTTTTCCAGATCGATCTCCGTTGCCAGCGTCGTGACATAGATCTTGTCGGTATATTGACTGACGCGATCCACCATCGCCTGCGTCGGAAAGATATTATCCGGATTTGTCGTGTATTCCGGAGCGCCCGCACAGCAGCAGACGCAGACGATCTCCGGCTGAATGACGGACAGCAGGCAATCGTTGCTCGAAGTCTTGCTCCCGTGATGCCCCGCCTTAAACAGCTTGACTTTGGGAAGCTCGTTGTATTCGACGAGCTTTTCTTCGCCGTCCTCCTCCAGATCGCCCGTAAAGAGATAGTTGTTCTCCCCCTGCGTCAGGAGCAGACAGACGGAATAGTTGTTTTCATCCGAAGACTTGTTCTCATAGTAATAGTTATAGAGGACCTGCATGGTGACATCATCGGAGAGCTGATAACTCCTCTTGGCGCCGTCGGACTCTTCCCAGCATTCCAGCGCCGTATAATGCACCGCGCCCGCCTCGACCTCGGCATCGCGCAGCTCGCAATAGTTCCGATAGGTCGCCGTCGTCTTATTTGTCAACGGGAAATCAATGATCGTTTCGCACTCGTACGTCTCAAAAATTCCGGGCGCCGCATTCGTCCCGATAAAGGCGGAGATATGATCCTGATCGGCATGCGTCGCCACGACGTACTCCAGTACGCCGTCCGTACAGTATTGATCGACGTACTCCACGATCGCCGCCGCCGATCCCTGGCGCGAACCGGCATCAATGAGCACTTCCGTGTCCCCCACCTTGATGAGCGTACAGTCGCCGGCATACTTGTTCCCCAGCTCCAGAAAATGAATGGAGAGGGACGCAGAGGAGATCTCCCCGACGCTTCCGCTTACGACTTCTCCCCCCGAAGGGTCTCCCGTGGAGGGCGTTTCTTCCGAAGGGCGAGACGCATCAATGCCGAGGCTATGTAAAAATTCGCCGATGGTCAGCCCCTTGCTGTAGATGAGAAAGTACCAGCAGACGCCGAGCACGATCGCAATGACGAGGACGATCGCCACGACGGCAATGACCGCCTGCTTGCCGCGCGCTTTCTTTCTGCCGCGTTGTTTTGCCATATGTCACCTCAATAGTTCAGTTTCAAAAAGCTCCAGCTCATCGCGGGCAGACGCAGCGTCAGGCGGTCGTCTTTGACCGAAGGGAGTTCCCTTTCATGCGGCACGACGGTCTCCGGCGCATCAAAGGAATTGACGGCAAAAAGGTCGTTGGAGGCCATCTCGAGATACTCTGCCGCACGGAGTGCACCGAAAGAACGCAGCTCGAGCACAACCTCGCGATCCTCCTGCGCATAGTTACATACGGAGACGCAGACTTCCCGCTTCTCCTTGTTGTGCGTGACCGCCTCGTTGATACAGCGCGCCCCGCCGTACATGGTCTCAAACAGATCGGAATCGGAGATCGTGCGAACGGTTTCCCCGCCCGCGTTGTTGGCAATGGCGCGGAAAGGATAGAAGGAGGTCTGACGGAATACCCTTCCCCCCTTCTCCGTCATGATGGGCGCGATGACATTGACGAGCTGGGCAAGGCAAGCCGCCTTAACAACGTCGCAATTGTTGAGCAGCGTGTTCATCATGCCCGCAAAGACGAGACAGTCCTGGAAGGTGTAGACGTCCTCCAGAAGATGGGGCGCACGCTTCCAGAGCGGCTCGTTGCGCGGCGCGGTGACCGTCCAGATATTCCACTCGTCAAAGGAGATCCCGACGCGCTTTGAAGAGCGCTCTTTCGCGCGCACATATTCGATGGTCGCGCGCAGCGTGCCGATAAATTCGTGCATGTCGTCCGCGCTGCCCAAAAAGTCCTCCAGCGGACGCTTGCGGGACGCGCTGTACATGTAGTAGCGATGCATGGACAAAAGGTCGATCTGCTCGTAGGTATGCTCCAGAACCTTCCTGTCCCATTCGGGGAAGGTGGGCATGTCGTGATTGGACGAACCGGAGACGATGAGCCTGAGTTTGCCGTTCGGTCCCGCCTTGCCGTCCATCTCGCCGTTCGTCCAGCGCATGAGCTTTGCCGCTTCCAGCGCCTTTCTGCCATACTCATCCGCGGTGAGATGCCCCGTCTGCCAGGGACCGTCCATCTCGTTGCCGATGCACCAGTAGCGCACGCCGTAGGGCTGCTCCGCGCCGTTTGCACGGCGCATGTCGGAGATCGTCGTCCCGCCCGGGTGATTGCAATACTCCACGAGGTGCGCGGCATCCAGGATGGTGCCCGTCCCCATGTTCACAGCCATCATCGGCTCGATCTCCGTCGTTTTACACCACTTCATGAACTCATCCGTTCCGAACTCATTGGTCTCCGTCGAAAACCACGCAAGGTCGAGGCGCACGGGACGCTTTTCCCTGGGGCCGATGCCGTCCCGCCAGTCATAGCCCGACAAAAAGTTCCCGCCGGGATAGCGGACAATGGGGACGTTGAGCTCTTTGATCAGCGCGAGCACATCGCCGCGGAATCCGTTTTCATCCGCCGTGGGATGACCGGGCTCATAGATCCCTTCGTACACCGCCCTGCCGAGATGCTCGATAAACGAGCCGAAAATATGACGATCGATGCTTCCGACGACAAGGTTTGCGTCGGCAAAGATTTTTGTGCGCTTCATGTCTCCTCCTTGAACCGCTTCGCGCTCAGACCAGCCCGACCGCGCCCGCAATGTTGACGACCGCTTCATCGATGTTGTGCAGGAACTTATTGATCGCCTTCTGCGCGCCTGCATCGATGACGCCGTCCTCCGTCGTGCGCAAAATCTTGATGATCATATCGAAATTGCCGTAGATGACGACGCACTCGGGATCGAGCGCTTCGAGCACCTTATCCTTGCTGCCGTGCTGCACGGCGTGCATCTTCTTGATGGCGTCGTTCATCTCCGTAAACAATGCGACGTTTCCCGTCGCAAAGAGCTGCTGCATCGTCCCGTTGAGGCGGACGAGCTGCGTGAGAAACTCGGTGACTTCCTTGCTTGCCTCTTCTTCCATTACAGTTGTACTCCGTTCAGTTTCAAGAGTTCGCGCGCGCTTTCCACGCTGTCCTTGCCCGTTTTGTTCTTGATCGGCGCAAATTCGTGTTCGCGGACGATCTCAAATGGCAGGCACGTCCCTGCCTGACGAACCATATCGAGAATGAGCGTCTCGAACTTATAGCCGTTCTCCCTCTCAGGTGCGACGAGCGCGCCGCTCTCATTGAGGCAGGACACCTTCTTGTGCGCAGCATGCACGGGAAGTCGCCTGGAGACGATCTCCTTCAATACGTCAAGGCGGAACAGGTAGTTGAGCGTTACGCCGAAGGAATAGACGAGACGCCCTGTTTCGTCGCGCAGATTTGCCATTTCGTCGCTGAGTTCGTAGTATTCAATGACGGTGGGAAGTCCGTCCTCCAGGCAGAGCACGCCGACGCGCTCCTCGGGATACCCCTTGCGGACGAACTTCGCGCCCGACGCCTTGCCGCTTGCAATGGTCGCGCCGACAAAGACAGGATCCGCGATGCGCTGCAGGACATTGTCCACCGCAAACACATTGAACCACTCCACGCCGCGCGCCGCCATTTTCTCCACCAGACCTGCACGTTCCAGAGAACTGTACCAGCCGCCGTTGCCATTGGGCGAAAGTGCAAGGCTGTCCTTGGCGGACATCAGAAGTTTGCCATGCTCATCCATGGCGGGCGCCATCTCCTGACGGAAGAAGAACACCTCCTCTGCAGGATAGCCGAAATAGGCATGCGCTTCAAAGAAAGCGCGGGTCGCCGCATCGTTGAGTTCGCTCGTCATGATGAGCAGCGGGACATACGCGCCGCAGGCGTTCGTCACGTCCTGCAAGTTGCGGATGAGCTGCTCAAAGATATACAAAGGCCTGGTGAGACCGATATTATATGCCCCTTTCGGGCCGTCGGAACCGAGACGCGTCCCCTGCCCGCCCGCGAGCAGGACGGCAGCCACCTTGCCCTTTACGATCGCCTCCTGTCCGACGGCAGAAAGCTCTGCACGGCGCGCGTCGATCTCTTCCAGAGAGAGCCCTTCGATGGGCTCGATCTTGCCGCGTCCGCTGTTTTCTCCGATATGAGAGAGGGAGACCGTCTCCCAGTCCATGTTTGCGATCTGTGCGGCAAGCTTCTCTCTGCCTGCCTCGTCCAGTTCATTCCACCACCTCAGCACATGGGCCTGCCCGTGCATATCGAGCAGGCTTTTGAGTTCATTGTATTGCATTCATTCCTCCAAATGTATGATTTCTGTATTATTTTGACGCCAAAAACCATATCTGCATATCGTTTTCGCCACGATTCGCCCAACAATAATATGGCACAAGCGTCAATTCACATTCTTCCCGCGCAGGAGAGAGGTATGTATAGAGCACCTGCGTGGAGCTTTCCCGATATGCGGGTACACGGACACGGACGCCATATTCCGTCCGTTCGACCGTGGCGTCGACCAATGACGGGATCTCCACAGCAGGCAAGTCGCCGCCGTTGTCCGCCGCCTCTGCACAAAGAACAAGCGGCCCGTATTCCACTGCTCTCCTGCCGCACAGCGCGCGCACATGCGCGTTGGGATATACAAAGCGAGGCTTTATCCCGAATTCAAGCGAAACATGCGTCTTCCCGTCCACGGTAAAGCAGAGATACCCGTCTCTTTCATCCGGCCTGACCGCCGTGCCGTTTACGGTACAACCGATCGATGTCTGCCATGCGGGAATGCGGAAAGCGACCCTTCCGTTGCCCGTGAGTTCCGCAGATACGATTCCGGCATAGGGAAGATCGGTCGTCAGAGAAAGCTTCATGCCGCAGGCAGAGACTTCGGAAGAGATGTACTGATTGACGTACAGGACGCCGTCCTCTTCCCCGTAGATAACCCCGCCGATCTGCCCGAACAGGCGGACAAGGTTGGGCGGACAGCAGGAACAATCAAACACTTCCGCCCGTTCCAACAGCGGTTTGAAGGGCATCCCCGGGACCGTACGCGCATAGGCGGCGTACTTTGCGTCCGCTTCCAGCGGGTTGACATAGAAGAATGCCTTTCCGTCCAGCGATTCCCCCGCAAGAACATTGTTGTACAGGGTACGCTCAAGCGCAGCGTGATATCCGGCACGATTGCCGGACATTGCCATCCTTTCACAGAAAAATACAAATGCGATCCCCGCACAAGTTTCGGCATACGCCTCGGCGTTGGGCAGATCATACGGAATCGTGAAACGCTCGCCGTACCAGCCGGAGCCGACACCGCCCGTGATATAGAGCTTGGTGCGAACGATGTCGTCATAGAGCGCACGGCACGCCGTAAGAAGCTCCTCATCCCCCGTCAACCTGCCGACATCCGCCATAGCGCTGTACAGATA